>JBKPRS010000292.1:0-6413 GCA_046734695.1 Actinomycetota bacterium
CCGGCGCCCTGCTGCTCCGAGCCGAGGACAACAAGGTCCAGACCGGCAACAGCGGCGACGGCCGGCCGACCACGACGGAGCCCACGACCGAGACCACAGGTGTGCCCAAGCCGGACACGACCGGCCGGGTCACGTTCGGCTCGGTCAGCTTCGTGGTGCCCGATGGCTGGGAGGCCGGCCCCCGCCGAAAGCTGACCGACGGCGAGTCCGGCGCCCAGGGCGAGTCCATGTGCATCGCCCCGATCGGCGTCACGGAGCCGATGTGGGACGACTGCCCGGGCCTGATCGTCCACCAGGGCGACTTCCTGCCCGGCCAGGAGATGTTCGCCTATACGAAGGACACCGCGGGAGCCTGGAGCCACAGCACCGACGTCGTCCAGTGCCCCTTCGTGCCCGGGCCGCCCGAAGGCCCGGTCGACAACTGGGTCGATACCAACCGGGAGCCGATCGACGGGGGCCTGCGACCCGTGGGTGACCACAACGCCGACTACAACAGGTGGCCGGCCAGCTGCCCCTCGGGTGAGACCTTCGAGCCTCAGGCGTGGTACCTCCCGCAGTCGAAGGTCCTCATCTTCGACATCTTCGGGCACGCCGAGACCGAGGAGTTCCTGGCCTCCTTCGAGTTCGACGAGTGATCCGGGGCCGAAACCTGGCCCCGGGTCAAGACACGGCCTGACGGTTGCACC
The DNA here is from genome assembly GCA_046734695.1 of Actinomycetota bacterium. Taxonomy (GTDB): domain Bacteria; phylum Actinomycetota; class Acidimicrobiia; order Acidimicrobiales; family VFJN01; genus ZC4RG19. The sequence continues at coordinate 687 of JBKPRS010000292.1, forward strand.
TAGAGTGCAATCATGCGCACCTCGAAGCAGGGGATCGGGGGGATGACGCACCTCGCTCTCGTGGCGGTACCCGTCATCCTGGCTGTCATCGTCGGTTGCGGCGGCTCGTCCGGCGGCGGTGGTGACGACGACGCCGCCGCCGGTTCGAACGAGAGCACCACGACCACGGAGCCCGAGCAGGACATCGTGGTCAAGGCCACGGACTTCACGAACCTCGCCGACATGACCCCGGTGCGCGGCTACTTCATCAACAACCTGCAGGGACACCTCGACGAGGCGGTGGCCGTGGCCGAGAACCCCGACGGCGGCACCTACCCGGTGGGCACGGTCATCCAGCTGATCCCCACCGAGGCCATGGTGAAGCACACCGAGGGCTTCTCCCCGGCGACCAACGACTGGGAGTTCTTCACCCTCGACGCCACCCCTCAGGGCACCACGATCCTGAGCCAGGGCGGCGCCGAGGTCGTCAACCGCTTCACCGGATCGAGCTGTGCCGACTGCCACGGGGCGGCCGAGCCGCAGTTCGACTTCGTCTGCGAGAACACGCACGGGTGTGCGCCGCTGCCGGTCGGTGACGACGTGATCACCGCCATCCAGCAGGGCGACCCCCGCCCCCGCCAGTCGACCTGAGGACTGACGACCTCGCGAGCGGCCGGCCCGGCCTACAGGCCGCTGTCGCCGAGCCAGCCCTCGGCGTTCTCCAGCAGGTAGCGGCTCACCGCCAGGCAGGTGTCGAGCACGTCGCACATCTGCTCCTGGCCCAGGAACACCCGGGCCAGGGACACCTCGATGCGCGACACGATGGCCAGGCTGCGCTCGGGCGCGTCGGTCACCGACGGGAACGAGTCGATGGCCGACACCTCGAGCGGCAGGTCGGTCCCGCCGATGCCCGCCAGCTCGGTGGCCAGGATCAGCAGGTCCGGGCCCTTGGCCAGGGGCGGCAGGGCCCAGTTGAACACGAGGGGGAAGTGGAACGTGTCGGGCGGGTCCTCGTCCTCCGGGAGCCCGTTCATGACGTCCTCGAACGACAGGAGGGCCCGGGGGTCCACTTCGAGCGCCAGGTGGAGGTCGAGCGGGCCGCCGCACGCCTCCTCCGGGTGCAGGTCCACCTCCCAGGTCTGGCGCAGCGAGTAGGTCTCCACGAAGTGCCGCTCGTCGTGCACGTGGAAGCCGTGATCGATGGCGTGGTCCTTCAGCTCGGAGACGAACCCGGCGATGTCGATGGCGGCCACGTCCCCAGCCTGCCACGTCGCACCTGGTAGACCCGAGCGCGTGGCGATCTCGGACGACGGCGTGATCAACTTGTTGCACGAGACCGCGCTCGCCGTCCAGGGGGCGCTGGACGGGTTGGAGGACTGGGGGCCGGTCGGGAGCCGGGCCGGGCAGTACCTCAGCGACCTCGTGGCCGACGCGGCCGCGCTGAACGTCCTCGGGGCGGCAGGGGTCGGCATCCTGTCGGAGGAGTCGGGGCTGGACGGCGGGGAGCGCGAGCTGGTGGTGGTGGTCGATCCGCTGGACGGCAGCACCAACGCCGCCCGTGGCATCCCCTGGTTCGGGACCAGCCTGTGCGCGGTCGACCGCGATGGTCCTCGGGCCGCCCTGGTGGTCGACCTGCCCCACGGGCGGACGTTCACCGCCCTGCGGGGCGGGGGCGCCAAGGTGGACGGCATCGCCCTGGTCCCCTCGGGCTGCACGGTGCCGGGCGAGGCGATCGTGGCGATCTCCGGGCTGCCGGCGGCGCCGCTCGGCTGGCGCCAGTTCCGGGCCATGGGCGCCGCGGCGCTGGACCTGTGCGCCGTCGCCGAGGGCACGTTCGACGGCTACGTGGACTGCAGTCCCAGCGCCCACGGCCCCTGGGACTACCTGGGTGGCGTGCTGGTTTGCGCCGAGGCGGGGGCGGTGACGGCCGACGTCTTCGATCGCGATCTGGTCACCTTCGACCACCGGGCGCGGCGAACTCCGGTCGCAGCCGCCACCCGCGAGCTGTTCGACACACTGGTGACAGCAAGACGTCGCCTCGGTGACGAGTAGCTCGCAGTAGGTTGAAACCGTGGTCCGCGACGTTCAGAGGTTGCTCCTGCACGTGTGGCGGCGGGTGCCGTCCCTGGTGCGGCGCTGGATCGTGCGGACCGCGGCCCCGTCGTTCACGGTGGGGGGCGCCTGCGTGGTGGAGCGGGACGACGGCTCGATCCTGCTGGTCCGCCTGGTCTACCGGGAGGGCTGGGGCCTGCCCGGCGGCCTGATCAAGCGGGGCGAGGAGGTCGCGGACTGCGCCCGGCGCGAGGTTGCGGAGGAGGTCGGCCTGGCGGTCGAGCTCACGAGCGCTCCGGCGGTGGTGGTGGACAGCCGGCCCCAGCGGGTAGACGTGGTGTTCCGGGCCCGCCCGGGCCCCGGCGTCGATCCCGACGGCGCCGCGCCCCGCTCGGTCGAGATCCGCGAGGTGGGCTGGTTCGCCCCCGACGACCTGCCCCGGCTCCAGCACGAGACGGTCACCGCGCTGGCCGCGCTGGCGTCGAGCGTGGCGGTCCCGACGGGGGACGCGGGGCCGACGACGACGCTGCGGCGGGCGGCCCAGGCGGCCGGCACGCAGCGGGCCGAGCGGTCGGCCCGGGCCGCCAGGAGATCTGCCGCTTCGTAGCGCGTCGGTATGCTCCCGCCCGTGCGTGTCCTCGTCACCGGTGGGGCCGGGTTCATCGGATCGCACCTCGTGGACGCGCTCGTCGGGCGCGGCGACGAGGTGGTGGTGCTCGACGACCTGTCGACCGGGCGCGCCGGGAACATCCCCGACGGGGTCACCTTCGTCCGGGGGAGCGTGGCCGACGAGGACGTGGTGACCGCGGCGGTCGAGGGCTGCGGGGTCGTCTACCACCAGGGCGCGCTGGGGTCGGTGGCCCGCTCGGTCGCCGCGCCGCTGGCCAGCGACCGGGCCAACGTGGCCGGCACGCTCACGGTCCTTTCGGCGGCCCAGCGCGCCGGCGTGGGGCGGGTGGTCCTCGCGTCGTCGTCGTCCGTCTACGGCGGCTCGGAGGTGGTCCCGACGCCCGAGTCGGCGGCGCTCCGGCCCCGGTCGCCCTATGCCGTCACCAAGCTGGCGGGTGAGCACTACGCCCGGGTGCTCTGGGAGCTGCATGGCCTCGAGACGGTGTGCCTGCGCTACTTCAACGTCTACGGGCCGCGGCAGCGCCCGGACTCGGAGTACGCGGCGGTCGTCCCGCTGTTCGTGGAAGCCCTGCTACGCGGAGCCGATCCCCATGTCCACGGCGACGGCCGCCAGAGCCGGGACTTCACGTTCGTGGCCGACGCGGTGCAGGCGAACCTGCGGGCGGCCGGCGCCCCGGCCGCTGCTTGCGCGGGTCGGGCCTTCAACGTGGCGCGGGGCGAGCCCGCCTCCCTGCTCGACCTGCTCGACATCCTGGCGGGCGAGCTGGGCGTGACGCCGCACCCGACCCACGGCCCGACCCGTGCCGGCGACGTCCGCCACAGCCACGCCGACATCTCGGCAGCCCGCGCTGCGCTGGGCTACGAGCCGGAGGTGTCGCTGCGCGACGGGCTGGTCCGCACCCTGGCCTGGTTCCGGGACGCCCGCGTCAGCGGGTGAGTGCGTCGACCAGCCGGCGGTGTTGGGCCGAGCAGGGGTGGCGCAGCTTGGTGAGCGCCTTGGCCTCGATCTGGCGGATGCGCTCCCGGGTGAGGTTGAAGCGGCGCCCCACCTCGTCCAGCGTGAGCGGGCGGTCGTCGGCCAGCCCGAAGCGCAGCGACAGGATCTCCCGCTCGCGCTCGTCCAGCTGCCCGAGCAGCGAGCGGAGGTCGTCGCGCTCGATGGCGGCGGCCGCGGCGTCGAACGGCGCCTCGCCGGCCGGGTCGGCCAGCAGGTCGCCCAGCTCGTGGTCGCCCTCGTCGCCGACGGCGGCCGACAGCGACACCAGGTCGGGCGCCGCCCGCAGGGCCGCCTCGACCTTGTCGAGCGCGATCCCGGTGTCGTCGGCCAGCTCGGCGGCGGTGGGCTCGCGGCCGAGCGCCTTGAGCAGCCCGGACGAGCTCCGCGACAGGGTGGCGAGGGTGTCCATCAGGTGCGACGGCAGCCGGATGGTCCGGCCCTTGTCGGCGATGCCCCGCCCGATGGCCTGGCGGATCCACCAGGTGGCGTAGGTCGAGAACTTGAACCCCTTGCGGTGGTCGAACTTCTCGACCGCCCTCATGAGGCCGAGGTTCCCCTCCTGGATGAGGTCGAGGAGAGACATGCTGGGCGTCTGGTAGCGCTTGGCGATGGACACGACGAGGCGCAGGTTGGACTGGATGAAGCGGCGGCGGGCGTCCGCCGCCGCCTTGACGGTGGCCTGGAGCCGGGCCCGCTCCCGGCGGGACACGGCCGCACCCGAGGCCAGGCGGTCCTCCGCCACATGCCCCTCGGCGATGGCCTGGGCCAGGGTGGACTCGTCGTCCGCCGTCAGGAGGGGATACGACCCCAGCTCCGCCAGGTAGCGGCGGGTGAGGTCGACTGCACTCTCGCTCGTGGGCCGGGGTCGCCCAACCATGGGATTCCCTCCAAAGCTGTCGGCGGCGGGGTAGAGGTTGGCGGGACGTGCCCGCAAGCGGCTGAGGAAGAGGCGAAAGGGGCGCGGCGATAAGGTCGTTTCATGGGTGAACGTAGTTCGCGCTCAGCGTCGCGTGCGGGATGGTCGCCAGATTCCTCCAAACCACTGCTCGTGTCGGCATGCTTGCTCGGAGTGGCGTGCAACCACCAGGGGCACGCGTCGACCAGTCCCGCGGTGCTCGCCCTGGGCCGTGACCGCCGTCTCATCCCGGTCTGCCCCGAGAGCGTGGGCGGCCTCCCGACCCCCCGCCCCGCGGCCGAGATCCAAGCCGACGGCCGGGTCGTCACCGCCGCCGGCCAGGACGTCACAGACGCCTACACCCGCGGCGCCCGCCACACGGTCGCCCTGGCCCTCGCGGCAGGCCCCGAAGCCGCCATCCTCAAGGCCCGCTCCCCATCCTGCGGCTGCCACGAGATCTACGACGGCACCTTCACCCGCACCAGAACCCCCGGCGAGGGCGTGACCGCCCAGGCCCTACGGGCCGCGGGCATCCCGGTCCACTCCGAGGAAGACGTCTCACCACCCGAAGGCGATACCCTCGCTTCCTCCCAGGGCGCGTAGCTCAGTTGGCTAGAGCGCTGCCCTTACAAGGCAGATGTCGGGGGTTCGAGTCCCTCCGCGCCCACCCTGGTCAGAGCCGCTTTCCTCGCCCGATCGCTGAACCAGCAGCCGGCGTGAAAACCAACGGACCTGCTCTCCGAGCGCATGAGTCGTCGTCGGTGCACCGCGGATGTGGCCACACTCGGCGCCACCGGTCAGGTCTGCCGCGTGGGCCTCGGTGGGTCGGCGGTCCCGGTGCAGGCCGCCATGAAGCGTCCCGGGTTCGATGACTGCTCTGGGGTGGCGGCCTGGTGTTGTCAGGCCTGGGCTGCGGCTTGCCGGTGTTCGGGTTCGATGTAGACGGGCCAGCCGGGTGAGCCGAGCTCGCGGGAGATGTTGCGGGCGGCTTCGCGGAGGTCGTCTTCGAGGCTGTGGGGTGGGGGCCACTCGTACGAGGGGATGACGACGCCGACCGCGCCCACGGCCAGCGCGGTGGCGTCGAACACGGGGGCTGCCAGGCTCGACTCGCCGAGGAGGGCCTCGTCGTGCTCGGTTGCTATGCCGGTGCGGGACACCTGCTCCAGGTCGTCGC
>JBKPRS010000293.1:0-15144 GCA_046734695.1 Actinomycetota bacterium
GCGCCACGCTGGCCGTCGACCTCGGGCGCCAGCCGGACGGCACGCACTCCCACCGCGGCGTGTTCATCCCCCCGGGCGTGGCCCACGGCTTCGCCGCCCTCACCGACATGACCATCACGTACCTGGTCGACGGCTACTACAACCCGGCCGACGAGCTGGGCGTGGCCTGGGACGACCCGGACATCGGGGCCGACTGGGGCCTGGCCGACCCCGTGCTCTCCGCCCGCGACCAGGCCAACCCCCGCCGCGCGGATCTCCCTGAGGGCCGGCGGCCCTACGCCTCCCTGCGGACAGGGTGAGGAGGACATCGTGAAGCAGTTCGTGACCGGCGGTGCCGGGTTCATCGGCTCCAACTACATCCGGTGGGTGCTGGCCAACACCGACGACGAGGTGACGGTGTACGACGCCCTCACCTACGCCGGGAACCTGTCCACCCTGCGCGACGTGGACGACGATCCCCGCTACGGGTTCGTCAAGGGCAACATCTGCGACCCCGGCACGCTGGAGGACGCGATGGCGGGCCACGACGCGGTGGTCCACTTCGCGGCCGAGAGCCACGTGGACCGGTCCATCGCGGGGCCCGACGACTTCGTCAACACCAACTGCTTCGGCACCAACATCGTCATGGACACCGCCCGGCGGCTGGAGATCCCGCGGGTCATCCACATCGGGACCGACGAGGTGTACGGCTCGGTCGAGGTGGGCTCGTCCAAGGAGACCGACCCGCTGGAGCCGCGCTCGCCCTACTCGGCGTCCAAGGCCGGCTCCGACCTCATCGCCCTGTCGTACCACCTGACCTACGGGCTGCCCGTCACCGTCACCCGGTGCACGAACAACTTCGGGCCCTACCAGTTCCCCGAGAAGGCCCTGCCGCTGTTCGCCACCAACCTCATCGAGGGCAAGCCCATCCCGCTCTACGGCGATGGGCTGAACCAGCGCGACTGGCTGTACGTCGACGACCACTGCGCCGGCGTGGCCCTGGTGCTGGCCGAGGGGGAGCCGGGCGAGGTCTACAACATCGGTGCCGGCAACGAGACGCCGAACCGGGTGCTGGTGGACAAGCTGCTGGCCCTGTTCGGGGTGGGCGAGGAGATGGTCTCGTACGTCACCGACCGCCTCGGCCACGACCGGCGCTACTCGGTCGACATCGCCAAGGTCACGGCGCTCGGCTGGCGCAAGCAGCGCACGCTGGACGAGGCGCTGGAGGAGACCGTGGCCTGGTACCGGGCCAACGAGTGGTGGTGGCGCCCGCTGAAGGAGCGGGCGGGCCTGTAGATGCGGGTCCTGATCACGGGCGCGGGCGGCCAGCTCGGCCGAGACCTGCAGATCCACTGCGAGGCCCAGGGCGACGAGGTCATCGCCGGCACCCACGCCACGCTGGACGTGGGCGACCGCGACGCGGTCTACCAGGCCATCACCGGCCTGCAGCCCGACGTGGTGCTGCACGCGGGCGCGTACACCGCGGTGGACGCGTGCGAGACCGAGGTGGACACGGCCTACCGGGTCAACGCTCTCGGCACCCGCTGGGTGGCCGACGCCTCCCGCCGGGTCGGGGCCTACCTCTGCTGCGTGTCGACCGACTACGTGTTCGACGGCACCAAGGAGGACCCCTACGTCGAGTGGGACCGGGCCAACCCGCAGTCGGTCTACGGCCGGTCCAAGTGGGGGGGCGAGCAGGAGGTGGCCGCCCACGCGCCGGGCGCCTCGGTGGTGCGCACGTCGTGGGTGTGCGGCGAGCACGGCAAGAACATGGTCAAGACGGTGCTGGCCCTGGCCGACCGGCCCGAGCTGGCGTTCGTGGACGACCAGCGGGGCCATCCCAGCTTCACCGCCGACCTCGCGGTCGGGATCCGCCGCCTGGCCGCAGCCCGCATGCCCGGCGTGTTCCACATGACCAACCAGGGCGAGGTGAGCTGGTACGAGTTCGTCCGCGACATCCTGGCCGCCGCAGGCCACGACCCGGCCAAGGTCCGCCCGATCAAGACCGAGGAGCTGGACCCGCCCCGCCCCGCGCCCCGTCCGGCCAACTCCGTCCTCGACAACGCGGCCCTGCGCCTGGCCGGCGAGCCCCTCCTCCCGCACTACCGCGAGAGCCTGGACCGCCTGGTCGCCCGGCTGACCTCCTAGCGAACCTCAGCCCAGCAGGTTCAGGCGGCGGGCGAGGTCGCTGGCCAGGCGGCGGTCGGGGTCGAGCCGGTCCCGCACGGCCCGCCACTCGTCGAGGCGGGGGTACATGGCGGGCAGCATCTCCGGACGCATGCGGCTGTCCTTGGCCAGGTAGAGGCGCCCGCCCGTCTCCAGCACCCGCTCGTCGAGCCGGTCGAGCAGCGGGGCGAGGTCGGGGTCGGACGTGGGCACGTCGAGCGCCAGGGTCCAGCCGGGGCCGGGGAAGGACAGCGGGCCGGGGTCGGCCTCGCCGAAGTACTTGAGCACCGCCAGGAAGCTCGGTGCCCGGTGGCCGGACAGCGCCTCGACGATCTCCCGCAGCACGTCCTCGGCGCCGAAGGGCACCAGGCACTGCCACTGGAGGAAGCCGCGGGGCCCGTAGATGCGGTTCCAGCCCTCCACCATGTCAAGCGGGTAGAAGAACTTGGCGATCGACTGCAGCTCGGCCCGCCGGGCCCGGGGCGCCTTGCGGTACCAGAACTCGTTGAACGCCGCGATGCTCAGATGGTTCAGCACCCCGTTGGGCACGAACGGCGGGGCGGGCAGGGTGCCGATCGGGGAGTACGCCAGCGGCTCGCGGCTGCGGCGGCCCCGGCGGGGCAGATCCTCGATGGTGGCGAAGTCGCCCTGGTGGAGGACCGAGCGGCCCAGCGAGCGCCCCTTGGCCAGGAAGTCGACCCAGGCCACCGAGTAGCGGTGGACGCGCCCGCCCTCGACCAGCAGGGTCAGCAGGGTGTCCAGATCGGGGACCCGATCGGTGTCCACCTTGAGCAGGCTGGTCTCGATGGGGTGCAGGTCGATGGTGGCCTCGACCACGGTGCCGGTCAGTCCCATCCCCCCGCAGGTGGCCCAGAACTCCTCCGGGTCGTGCTCGGGGGTGAGCGTGCGGCGGGTGCCGTCGGGCAGGGCCAGCACCATGGAACGCACGTGGGCGCCGAAGCTGCCGGTGGCGTGGTGGTCCTTGCCGTGGACGTCGGCCGCGATCGCCCCGCCGATGGTCACGTTGCGGGTGCCGGGCGTGACCGGGACGAACCAGCCCTGGGGCACGATCTCCCGCAGGAGGTCGTCGATGGACGTGCCGGCCAGCACCCGGGCGGTGCCCGCGTGGTGGTCCAGCTCCAGCAGGCCCGACACGCCGGTCGACTCGACCACCAGGCCGCCCGAGTTCATGGCCGAGTCGCCGTAGGCCCGGCCCAGGCCCCGGGCGATGGCGCCCCGGCGCCCAGCGGCCTTGACCGCCATGGCCAGCTCGTCCGGGCTGGACGGCCGCACCACGTGGGACGCGCTGACCGGGTTGCGGGTCCAGCCGCTGACCAGCTCGGGAGCCCCCGGATCGTCCTCCATCTCGACGTCGTGCCCGTCCGTCACCGTGCGTACACCCCGATCGCGAACACGATGGCCCACGCGAGGCCGATGAGCTGCAACGGGCGGTCGCCGAGAACGATCTCCTCCGGGGCCGAGCCCCGGCCCTGCTCGAGCACGAGCGCGTAGCGCAGCACCGCCATCACGAAGGGCAGGATCGACAGCTGGTACCAGGGGATCGCCGCCGTGGCGACCTCGGCCTTCTCGAACGCCCACAGGCAGTAGGCCACCAGGACCGCGCCGGACGACACCGCCCGCAGGTAGGCGGTGTAGGCCGGGGTGTAGACGGCCAGCACCGGGCGGAACTCGGTGGCGCCCTCGCCCATCTCCTTGACCTCCGCGGCCCGCTTGCCGGTGACCATGAACAGGGCTCCGAAGCTTGTCACGATGAAGAACCAGTTCGAGATCGGGATCTCGGTGGCGGCTGCCCCGCCGACGGCCCGCAGCACGAAGCCGGCGGCCACGGCCACCAGGTCGACGACCGCCACCTGCTTGAGCACCGACGAGTAGGCCGTGGTCAGCGCCAGATAGCCGGCGACCGTCAGCGCCAGCCCGGCGTTGACGGTGAGGGACAGCGCGATCGAGGCCACGATCAGCACGGCGCCCCCGATGTAGGCCACCGGCACGGGCACCGCGCCCGACGCCACCGGCCGCTTGCACTTCTTGGGGTGGAGCCGGTCGGCCTCCACGTCGCGGGCGTCGTTGATGTAGTAGGTGCCGGCCGCCGCCAGGCAGAAGCACACGAAGGCGAACATGGCGTCGACCGCCCACTGGCGGTTGTCGAGCACGCCCGCGGCCGCGGGCGCCGCGAACACCAGCACGTTCTTGGCCCACTGCTTGGGCCGGGCCAGCTTGACCAGGCCGACCGGCAGCGAGTCGCGCTTGGCCGGCGCGTCCTCCGGCCGGGGGGCGGGCGCGTCGGGCGCCGCCGCCGGGGTCGACGCAGACGTGGTGCTCATGACAGCACGCTCATCCAGGGTCACATCCGGGCCGACAGCTTCCGCCACAGCGGGCGGGGCAGGTGGCGGAAGGCGGACATGACGTAGCGGAACGTGCCCGGCACCCAGACGACCTCCTTGCCGGAGGCCAGGGCGCCGCTCACGGCCTCGGCCACGGCGTCGGCCGTGGTGGCCAGGGGCGGCGCGTCCTTGCCCTCGGTCATCGAGGTGTGGACGAAGCCCGGCCGGACGATCGTCAGCACGACGCCCGACCCGGCCAGCGAGTCGCCCAGGCCCTGGCAGAAGCCGTCGAGGCCGGCCTTGGACGAGCCGTAGACGAAGTTCGAGCGCCGGACCCGCTCGCCGGCGACGGTGCTGAGCACGACGATGCTGCCGTGGCCCTGCTCGCGCAGCCGCTGGGCGACGTGCAGCAGGGTCGAGGCGGGACCGGCGAAGTTGGTGGTGATCACCTCGGCGGCCGCGCCGGGGTCGTCGGCCAGATGATCCTGGTCGCCGAGCACGCCCGCGGCGAGCACGACACAGTCGATGTCGCCGGCGCCCGCCTCCCACGCCGCCTTCACGGCGTCGGCATGGCCGTCGATGTCGGTCGCGTCCCAGGCGCTGACGGCCACGTCGGCACCGAGGGCGCGCAGCCGCTGGGCCACCGGCTCCATGGCATCGGGATGGCGGCCCGCGAGGACGATGCGCCGGCACCCTCCGGGCACCAGCTTCTCGGCGATGGCGGCGCCGATGTCGGACGATCCCCCCAGCACCAGCAGCGATTGGACGGCCCCGAGGGCGTTGCGCACGGCAAACCTCTCAACTGCGATTCCAGCCAGCGTCCGAGGGTACCCCACAGGCCGCTGCGGGCTCTCATGCACGCACGGTGACGATGTCATGGCCCACTGGCGCGATCACTAGCCTGGGAGGATCCATCGGGGCCGACCAGTAGCGGCGACGGCTCAGCGCGTGCAGCCGGCCAGGAGGACAGACAATGGCGCAGATCGCCGTCATCGGCGCGGGGTACGTCGGTCTGACGACCGCGGCGTGCTTCTCGCAGCTGGGGCACGACGTCGTATGTGCGGACATCGACACCGAGCGGGTGGCCCAGCTCGACAAGGGCGAGGTCCCCATCGTCGAGGCCGGGCTCGACCAGCTGGTCCGTGACGGCCTCGACCGGGGCACCCTGCGGTTCGTGACCGACAACGAGGAGGCGGCGCGCACCGCCGAGTTCGCGTACCTGTGCGTGCCCACCCCCCAGGGCGACGACGGCCGCGCCGACCTGAGCTACATCGAGGCCGCGGCCCGCGTGATCGGCCCGGTCCTGCCGGCCGAGGCGGTGGTGGTCAACAAGTCCACGGTGCCGGTGGGCTCCACCCGGGTGGTCGAGCGGGTGCTGTGCCGCGACGACGTGGTGGTGGTCTCCAACCCCGAGTTCCTCCGCGAGGGCTCGTCCGTGCACGACTTCCTCAACCCCGACCGCATCGTCATCGGCAGCGACGACCAGTCCGCCGCCGTGCGGGTCGCAGCGCTCTACATCGGGGTCACCGCGCCGATCATCGTCACCGACCCGGCGTCGGCCGAGACCATCAAGTACGCCTCGAACGCCTTCCTGGCCACCAAGATCAGCTTCGTGAACGCCATCGCCGCGGTGTGCGAGGCGGTCGGGGCCGACGTCAAGGACGTCGTGCTGGGCATGGGCTACGACAAGCGCATCGGCCACGAGTTCCTCAAGCCCGGCCCGGGCTGGGGCGGCTCGTGCTTCCCCAAGGACTCGCGGGCGCTTGTCCACATCGCCGACAACGCCGGCTACTCCTTCGACCTGCTCTCCGGCGTGATCACCGTCAACGAGGACCAGTTCCACCGGGTGGTCTCGAAGGTCCGGGAGATGGTCGGCGGCTCGCTCGAGGGAGCCCGGGTCGGCGTGTGGGGCCTGACGTTCAAGGCCCGCACCGACGACACGCGGGACTCGCCGGCGCTGCGGATCGTCGAGCTGCTGGGCGCCCAGGGCGCCGAGGTGCGGGCCTACGACCCGGCGGTCAAGGGCCCGGTGGGCGGGGTGGAGCCGCTGGCCGACCCCTACTCGGTGTGCGAGGGCGCCGACGTGCTGGTCGTGCTCACGGAATGGGACGACTTCCGCTGGCTGGACTTCGAGAAGGTGGCGGGCCTCATGGCTGCGTCCCGGATCGTCGACGCGCGTAACCTGCTCGACAAGCCGGCGCTGGAGCGGCGGGGGTTCACCTACGTCGGCATCGGCCGCTGACCGGCGGCAGCCGCTCGTCTCGGGAGGAGAGGGCTGATGGCCCGTGTGGTCGTGACCGGCGGTGCCGGCTTCCTTGGCTCGCACCTGTGCGAGGCGCTGCTGGCCCGGGGTGACTCGGTCGTCGCCATCGACAACCTGCTGACCGGATCGGTCGACAACATCGAGCACCTGTTCGGCCGGCCGGGCTTCACCTTCGTCGAGCACGACGTCAGCCAGTTCGTGTGGGTCCCGGGCGACGTGAACGTGGTGATGCACTTCGCCAGCCCGGCGTCGCCCGCCGACTTCGAGCGCATCCCGATCCAGATCCTCAAGGTCGGCAGCCTCGGCACCCACAACTGCCTGGGCCTGGCCAAGGCCAAGTCGGCCCGCTTCTTCCTGGCGTCGACCAGCGAGGTCTACGGCGACCCCCTGGTCCACCCCCAGCCCGAGACGTACTGGGGCCACGTCAACCCCATCGGGCCCCGCGGCGTCTACGACGAGGCCAAGCGCTTCGCCGAGGCCATGACCATGGCCTACCACCGGGCCCACGGGCTGGACGTGCGGATCGTGCGGATCTTCAACACCTTCGGCCCCCGCCTGCGGGTGGACGACGGGCGGGCGGTGTCGAACTTCCTGCACCAGGCGCTGCTGGGCAAGCCGATCACGATCTACGGCGACGGCTCGCAGACCCGCAGCTTCTGCTACGTGGAGGACGAGGTCCGGGGCTTCCTGGCCCTGCTGGACGGCGACATCACCGGTCCCGTCAACATCGGCAACCCGTCCGAGCACACGATCCGCCAGCTGGCCGAGGAGGTGATCCGGGTCGCCGGCTCGCCGTCCGAGATCGTCTACGAGCCCCTCCCGGTCGACGACCCCACCCAGCGCCGGCCGGACATCACCCTGGCCCGCACGCAGCTGGGCTGGGAGCCGCGCATCGACCTCCGTGAAGGCCTGGAGCGCACCGCCGACTGGTTCCGCCAGGTCCTGGCCTAGGCCGTCCTCGCCGGCTCGGCCGCCGGTACGGTGCGCCCATGCTCGTTGCCTTCTCGATCACGCCGCTGGGCGTCGGCGAGGACGTCGGCCGCGAGGTGGCCGAGGCCGTCCGCGTGGTCCGCGCCAGCGGCCTGCCCAACCGCACCGACGCCATGTTCACGACCATCGAAGGCGAGTGGGACGAGGTCATGGACGTGATCAAGCGGGCCTGCGAGGCCGTCGACGCCCCTCGCGTCGGCCTGACGCTCAAGGCCGACATCCGCCCGGGCGTCACCGGTGCGATCACGTCCAAGGTCGCCTCGGTCGAGCGGCACCTGTCCGGCGGTTAGAACCAGCCGCGGCGCGTCTGCCAGTGGCGGCCGGTCCGGATGTGGTCGACCACCGCGCGCTCGAGCGTGGTGCGGGGGTCCAGGTCCTCCACGGGCGTGGCGCCACGGCGGAAGACGAACTCGACGATGGTGTCGTCACCGGGCATCGACCAGTCGGGGTCGACGTGGAAGCGGCGCTGGAAGCGGACGATGTTGCTGTCGTCGGGGAGGTAGTCCGCCAGCTGCGGGTCGAGCAGCCACGAGGTGCACACGGACCAGTCGCTGTCGTCGTCGGGGAACACCCGGCCGAACAGGGCGCGGGCTCCGGCAAGTGAGCGGTCCACCGCGCCGGGATCCAGCGGCCCGGTGGGCGGGATGTGCAGGTCGAGGACCGGCTCGCCTTGGGCGAAGGGCGCGCCGGGGGCGGTCCAGTGGGCCCGGCCCCGCTGGAACTGGAGGCGCTCGACGTGCACCAGGGCACCCCGCACGCCGAGGACCAGCCACTCCGGGGCGTGCAGCCCCGCCTTGCCGTACATCCGGCGGTAGATGCCCACGTTCCGGCCGATGTTGGCCACCGTCGCCCCTGTGATCTCGGGCGCGATGCCCCAGGACGCGTGGAGCGCCTCCACCGAGGGCACCGCAGCGACGAACAGGTGGACATGGAACCACTCCCAGCCCGGGCCCAGCCGGGCCGGAGGCCGGGGCCACCAGCCCCAGGGCCCGCGGCCGTCCGCCGAGGGCCAGGCCACTTCGTCCCGGCTCGTCCCGCCGGTGAGCCGCCACCAGGCCCGCTCCAGCGCCCACCACCGGTCGGGGTCGGCCTCCGCCGTCGGCGCGGCGGCCACGATGGCGGGGATCTCATCCACCGGGGTGGTCAGGCGGGCCAGCAGGTCGGCCAGCTCGTCGCCCCGGGGCAGGACCAGGGGCACCGGCGGCGGGCCGAGCGCGGCCAGCTCGTCGAGCCAGTCGCCCAGCCCCGGCGCGCCCACCAGCGCGGGCGGGACGGTCGTGATCGCGTCGCTCAGTGGTCGCGGGCCTCGGCCTCGGCCCGGTGGCTCAGGTACCAGTCGACCGTGCGCCGCAGGCCCTCGGCGAAGGGGACGTCGGCCTTGAAGCCGAACGAGGCCGCAGCGCGGCTGGGATCGACCCGCCGGCGGGGCTGGCCGTCGGGCTTGGACGTGTCCCAGTGGATCTCGCCCTCGAACCCGGTGGCCGCGGCGATCAGGCCGACCAGGTCGCGGATGGGCAGCTCCTCGTCGGTCCCCAGGTTGACCGGGTCGCCGCCGTCGTAGCGCTCGGCCGCCAGCACCATCCCCTCGGCGGCGTCGTCGACGTAGAGGAACTCGCGCGACGCCGAGCCGGTCCCCCAGACCTCGATGTGGTCGGCGCCGCTCTCGACGGCCTCGACGCACTTCTTGATGAGGGCGGGGATCACGTGGCTGACCGCCGGGTGGAACTTGTCGCCCGGCCCGTAGAGGTTCGTCGGCATGAGGTAGATCACGTTCTGGCCGTACTGGGCCCGGTTGGCCTGGGCCTGGACCAGATGCGCCAGCTTGGCGATGCCGTAGGGCGCGTTGGTCTCCTCCGGGTAGCCCTGCCAGAGCGAGTCCTCGCTGAACGGCACCGGCGTGTGCTTGGGATAGGAACAGATCGTGCCGGCCACCACGGTCTTGGGGATGCCGGCCAGCCGGGCCTGGTCGATCACGTAGGTGCCCATGAGCAGGTTGTCGAGGTACAGGTCGGCCGGCGCGGCCTGGTTGGCGCCGATGCCGCCCACCCGGGCGGCCAGGTGGATGACCAGGTCGGGCCGGGTGTCGGCCAGCAGCCGGGCGACGTCGTCGACGCGCCGCAGGTCGTAGTCGGCCGAGGTCGGCGTCACCAGCCGGCCCACGCCGCGCTGGTTCAACCGGGCACACACCGCCCGGCCGAGGAATCCTCGGCCCCCGGTGACGACCACGGTGCTTTCGGGCCACGGACGCATGGGGGGCCATGGTAACGACAACCGCCAACCCGTCCGCGGTGCACCGACTGGGCCCGACCATGCGCCTTTGGTGTCGCGGGTGCCACCTATGGTGGTCGTGTGTCCCCGGGCTCGTCCTGCGTGCGAGGATGCCCGGCCATGCGTGCTGCCATCGTCGTCGAGCAGTGCTGGCACCGGGTCCCCGGGGGCTCGGCCAGCGCGGCGATCGACACGGTGGCCGCGGTGAACGCGACCGGCCAGGTCGAACAGGTCGGCGTCGCGGCGCGCCACAACGCCCCGCCGCCGGCCGAGTGGCGGCCCGCCCTGGAGATCCACCACCTGCCCCTGCCGCGGCTGGCCCTCTACTGGTCCTGGCACCTGGCTCGCCGGCCGGCGGTGGAGCGGGCCACCGGCCCGGTCGACGTCGTCCACGCCACCGCCTTCGCCATCCCGCCCCGGACGGTCCCGCTCGTGGCGACGCTCAACGACCTGGCCTGGCGGCGGGACGGGACCATGTTCACCCGCAACGGCATCCGCTTCTTCGAGGCCGCCCTGCGCACGGTGAAGCGCGACGCGGACCTGGTGCTGTGCCCGTCCCAGGCCACGATGGCGGACTGCGAGGCCGCGGGCATCGACGCGGACCGCCTGCGCCACGTGCCCCTCGGCATGACCGTCGCCGATCCGACCGACGACGAGGTCGCCGCGGTGCGGGAGCGCTACGGCCTCTCCGGCCGCTACGTGCTCTCGGTCGGGACGCTCGAGCCCCGCAAGAACCTGTCCGGGCTGCTGGAGGCGTTCTCGCGCCTGCCGCAGGACGACGTCACGCTGGTGGTCGTGGGGCCCGACGGCTGGGGCGAGGCCCTGGCCGCCCCGGCGGAGGCGCTGCGCGACCGCCTGCGGCTCACCGGGTTCGTGCCCCGGGCCGACCTGGCCCCCCTGTACCGCGGTGCGTCGGTCGTCTGCTACCCGAGCCTGTGGGAGGGCTACGGCCTGCCGGTGGCCGAGGCGCTGGGCGCGGGCGCCCCGGTCGTGACCTCGGCGGGCACCTCCATGGAGGAGCTGGTGGCCGGGGGTGCCGGCCTCACCGTCGACCCCCGCGACCCGGAAGCCATCGCCGCCGCCATCGCCTCGGTGCTCGACGACGACGACCTGGCCGCGTCCCTGCGAGCAGCCGGCCGGGCCCGAGCGGCCGAGACGACCTGGGAGACCACGGCCAAGCTCACGATCTCGGCGTACGAGGAGGCGATGGGCCGGTGACCTTGCGGGTGGGCTGCAACCTGTTGTGGCTGGTGCCGGGGGCCGTGGGCGGGAGCGAGACCGCCACCGTCCACCTGCTGCGCACGCTGGCCGCCGACCCGCCGGACGGCATCGAGCTGACCCTGTACGGCCTCGACGCCTTCGGCCACGCCTACCCCGAGCTGACCAGGGCGTTCCCCACCAAGCTGGTCCCGCTCACCGGCCGGCTCAAGCCGCTGCGGGTGGCGGCCGAGAACACGTGGCTGCCCCGGGAGGTCCGGGGGAAGGTCGACGTCATGCACCACATGGGTGGTGTGCTCCCGCTGGCGCCCGGTGGGCCCAGCCTGGTGACGCTGCACGACCTCCAGCCCTACGACCTGCCCGACAACTTCAGCCCCGCCAAGCGGGTCTACCTCCAGCGCTCGATCCCCCGGACCGTGCGGCAGTCCCAGCTGGTCCTCACGGCCAGCGAGTTCGTGCGCCGGGCCGTCATCGAGCGCTTCGGCGTCCCCGACGACCGGGTGCGGGTGACGCCGTGGGGTGTCGGACCGCCCTCCAGCGAGGTCAGCCTGGCCGAGGTGCAGGCCCGCTACGGCCTGCCCCGCCGCTGGTTCGTGTACCCGGCCTTCACCTGGTGGCACAAGGACCACGCGCTGGCGGTCAAGGCGTTCGCCACGCTGGCGGCCCGCGAGCACGACGTCGTGCTGGTGCTCACCGGCGGGGAGGGACCGGCCGAGCAGTCCGTGATGGAGCTGGTGGACAGCCTCGGGCTGCGAGGGCGCGTGCGCCGCACGGGGCTGATCCCCCGGCGGGATGTGCTGGCCATCGTGCGCGGCGCCACCGCGCTGGTCTACCCGTCCCGCTACGAGGGCTTCGGCCTGCCGGTGGCCGAGGCCATGAGCCTCGGGACGCCGGTGCTGGCGGCCGACGCCACGTCCCTACCCGAGGTCGTGGGGGACGCGGGCTGGCTGCTGCCGCCGGGCCGGATCGACGACTGGAGCGAGGCCATGGCCCGTATGCTGGTCGACGGCGACGAACGCCTTCGACTGGGGGAGGCGGGTCGGGCGCGGGCTGCCCGCTACACCTGGGCCGCCAACGCCGGTGCCACCGTTGCCGCCTACCGCGACGTGGCGGCCGCCGCCGCTGTCGCCCTCGATCTCACCACCGACACGATGCAGCCCGATGACCTGAAGCCCGACGCCTTGAAGCCTGACGATCTCAGACCTGACGACAACGGAGTCGCCACGTGAAGCTGCTCGTCCTCTGCCCTCACTACGCGCCCGACACGGCGCCCACCGGCGAGGTGATGACCAGCATCGCCACCGAGCTGGTGGCGCGGGGCCACGAGCTGCACGTGCTCACGTCCCTGCCCTGGTACGAGCACCACCGCATCGAGCCCGGGTGGGAGGGCCGGCTGGTCCGCCACGAGGACACGGCCTGGGGGCGCATCACCCGCGTCCATCCGTTCCCCACCGACAAGCGCAACATCCCGGCCCGGGCGGCCGCGTTCGCCGGCTTCACCGTGCTGTCGACCGCGCTGGCGCTGCGGGGCCGGCCGCACGCCCGCCCGGACGCCGTGCTGGCCATGTCCCCGCCCCTCACGCTGGGCGGCGCGGGCTGGCTGGCGGCCCGGCGCTGGCGGGTGCCGTTTGTGTTCAACATCCAGGACGTGTTCCCGGACGTGGCGGTCGAGCTGGGCGCCATCTCGAATCCCCAGGTCATCCGGCTGGCGTCGTGGCTGGAGCGCTGGACCTACCGGCACTCCGACGCCGTGACCGTCCTGTCCGAGGACCTGCGCGACAACCTCGTCGGCAAGATCACCGGCACGGTCCCCGACGCGTATGACCGCATCCGGGTCATCCCCAACTTCGTCGACACCGACCGCATCCGGCCCGCCGACCCCGAGGCCGGCGGCTACCGGCGGGAGCACGGGCTGGAGGGCCGCCGGGTCGTCATGTACGCCGGCAACGTCGGCCTGTCCCAGTCGCTCGACCTGGTGCTCGACGCGGCCCGCAAGCTGGCGGACCGGACTGACCTGGTGTTCGTGGTCAACGGCGGCGGGTCGGGGCGGGCCGCCCTGGAGGACGCGGCCACGGGCCTGGACAACGTGCGCTTCGTCGACTTCCAGCCCAAGGAGCGCCTCGCCGAGGTGCTGGCCGCGGGCGACATCCACCTGGTCCCGCTGCGCCGGGGCCTGGCCCGCTCCAGCGTGCCGTCGAAGACGTACTCGATCCTGGCCGCCGGTCGGCCGGTGCTGGCCAGCGTGGACGAGGGCACCGAGGTGGCCCGCGTGGTCAGCGAGGCCGGTGCGGGGCTGGCCGTGCCCCCCGACGACCCCGACGCCTTCACCCATGCGCTGGTCACGCTGCTGGACGAGCCCGAGCGGGCCGCGGCCATGGGCCGATCCGGCCGATCGTTCGTGGAGCGATGGGCCTCACCCGCCGCCGTGGCCGCCGCGTACGAGGCGTTGTTCGAAGAGCTGGCTGCCCGCCGGCTCCGTTCCTGACGGTCACCTGAGACGCGCCTGGGAGGCCCGTCGCCCGGTTCGGTCGGAGCGTGCCGCGCACGATACCGTGGACGCCTTATGGGTAAGGCCTCCTCGTCCAAGAAGGTGGCGCGGGCCGCACGCGCCGGCGGGCGCCGCGCGTCGGGCGGCCGGCAGCGCGACCTCAAGTTCCCGGCACTCATCGGCGTCATCGTCGTGCTCGGCGGCTTGCTGATCGCCTTCGCCTCCAACGATCGCAAGTCCAACGCCGAGATCCCGCCGATCATCAACCAGGACCACTGGCACGCGGCCTACGGCGTCTACATCTGCGGCGAGTTCCAGCCCAACGTTCCGACGTTCGAGAGCCAGGTCGGCATCCACACCCACGGCGACGGCGTCATCCACATCCACCCGTTCTCCTCGGGTGGTGCGGGCGAGAACGCCACCCTGGGCGTCTTCCTCGACGGCGCCGGCATCGACCTGTCCGACACGACGCTCAAGATGGACGGCAAGACGTGGAAGGAAGGCGACGACAAGTGCGACGGCAAGGACGCCGAGCTGGTCGTCGCCCAGTGGAAGGACGTCGAGGATCCCAACTCGAAGCCCGCGCTGATCCGGCGCGACTTCAACGACATCCGGTTCCGGCAGAACGGCGAGGGCTACACGATCGCCTTCGTGCCCGAGGGCACCACCGACATCCCGAAGCCGGCGTCGGCGGCCAACCTGGCGGAGCTGGGCGCGGCTGATGCCACTGGCGCGCAGCCCACCGACACGGGCTCCACCGCGCCGGTCGATCCCAACGCGACCGGCACGACGGCGGCGACCGACCCCAACGCCACGGCCACCACCGCACCGGCCGACACGACGGCGACCACCGCGCCGGGAGGCTGAGTGCGCGCCGTCGTGCTGGTGGGGGGGTTCGGCACGCGGCTGCGCCCGCTCACCCTCACGCGTCCCAAGCAGATGCTGCCGGTGCTGCACCGGCCGATGATCGAGCACGTCGTCGGGCACCTGGCCGGCCACGGGGTCGATGACGTGGTGCTCTCGCTCGGCTACCGGCCCGACGCCTTCCGCCACGCCTACCCCGACGGCCGCTGCGCGGGGGTGAGCCTGCACCTGGCGGTGGACCCGGAGCCCCTCGACACCGCCGGTGCCATCCGTTATGCCGCGCTCGACGCCGGGATCGGCGAGCGCTTCCTGGTGGTCAACGGGGACGTGCTCACCGACCTGGACGTGACCCGCTTCGTGGCCTTCCACGAGCAGGCGGGCGCGGAGGGGACCATCGCCCTGCACAAGGTGGCGGACCCCTCGCGCTACGGCGTGGTCCCCACCGATGCGCACGGGCGGGTGACGGCGTTCGTGGAGAAGCCCCCGCCCGGCGAGGCGCCCACCGACCTCATCAACGCCGGGACCTACGTGCTGGAGCCCTCGGTGCTCGACCGCATCGACGGCGG
>JBKPRS010000294.1:0-2340 GCA_046734695.1 Actinomycetota bacterium
CGGCGCTCACCGATCTGTTTGAGGACCGGGTGAACGGGGCGGCGGTCTTGGTACCCGGCTAATGCGCGGCGCCCTCGGCGGGTTGGATATGAGCGAACATGCTGCGGGCGTTCCAGGTGGGGACGGCTTTTGTCAGCCACGACGGACCGTCGAGCCGGATGCGCGAGTCGCGCAATGCCTCGGCCCACGTGAGCTGGCCGGCGTGCCATTTGACGAAGGCTTCGGCTTCCGCCGTGATGTAGAGGTCCTCGTCGAGGCCGGGATACGTCTTGCAGATCTCGGTGTCGCCGAGCTCGATGAGTAGCCAATAGCGCTCATGACGCGGGCGGCCGGTGAAGTCGAAGCGGATGACGACGCGTCGATCCGGGAGCCGGTCTCGGCGGAGCGCGTTGCACATCGACCACAGTGCCACGAAGGGGTCGAAGTTCTCGGGGGCGATCTCGAGCCAACGCGCACCCCACTCGCCGAGCGACTGGCAGACCGCGAAGAGATCGTGGCCCGCAGACGTGAGCTCGTAGTGGTGCCCGCGCCCATCGGGCTTCAGTGCCGACTGGACGACACCGAGCCGTTCGAGCTGCTTGAGCCGCTGTGAGAGCAGGGTACGAGAGAGTCCGGGTGCGCCCTCCAGGATCTCGCTGAAGCTTCCGCAGCCAAGGTACAGGTTGCGGATGATCAGCGGTGTCCAGCGCTCGGCGAAGATCTCGGCGCCACGGGCGATGGGACAGTACTGACCGTATGTCCTCACAGCGCCAGTGTCGCGCAGGCGCGTGTCGTTGTGAAGTCCAGATTCTTGACTTGCCAGCCGCGGTCCGCGGTGGTCGGATGTGTCGTCGAGAGAGGAGGACCCCATGACGACACCGACGACCGTGGAAGTCGGCCACGGCAGCAAGGCGCCGACCGTCGTCGCGATCGACGGGTTCCGAGGCCGCTTAATAGCTGCCGACCACGCCGACTACGACATTGCCCGTGCAGTCTGGAACGGCGCCATCGACCGGCGCCCGCGCCTGATCGCCCGATGCATCGGAACCGCCGACGTGGTCGCGGCCGTGCGTTTCGCCCGCGACCACGATCTGGAGATCGCCATACGAGGCGGAGGCCACAACGTGGCGGGCACCGCCGTTTGCGACAACGGGATCGTCATCGACCTCTCGGCGATGCGGGCCGTGCGGGTCGATCCCGCCGACCGCAGGGCCTGGGTGCAGGGTGGTGCGCTCTGGGGCGACGTCGACCACGAGACGCAGGCGCACGGTCTGGCCACCACCGGCGGAATCGTGAGCCACACCGGAGTCGCCGGGCTCACCCTCGGCGGTGGCGTCGGCTGGCTGATGCGCAAGCACGGTCTCACGGTCGACAACTTCCTCGCCGCCGACGTCGTGACGGCCGGCGGCGAGCTGCTGCGGGCGTCCCAGGACGACCACCCCGACCTGTTCTGGGCGCTGCGGGGCGGCGGGGGCAACTTCGGCGTGGTCACCTCGTTCGAGTTCCGCCTCCACTCCGTGGGGCCCACCGTCCTGGCGGGGCCCATCCTCTGGGACGCGACCGACGCCAGGGACGTCCTCCGCTTCTACCGTGACTTCATCCGCGACGCTCCCGACGAGCTCGGCACGGTCGTCAGGTTCGGCGCCGCGCCGCCGCTACCGGACATCCCCGAGGATCTGCACTGGCGCCCGGTGGTGATGGTCGGTACCTGCTACGCCGGGCCGATCGAGGACGGTGAGCAGGTGGTCCGCCCGCTTCGCGCATTCCGGGCTCCGCTCCTCGACTTGATCGGACCCACGCCGTACGTGGACTTCCAGAGCGCGCTCGACTCGACCGTCGTCCACGGTTGGAACTACTACTGGAAGTCCACCCACCTCCCTGAGCTCCGCGACGACCTCATCGACGTGATCGCCGAACACGCGTTCTCCTGCTCGTCGCCCCGGTCCTACGCGGCGATGTTCCATCTGAAGGGGGCAGTGAGCCGAGTGGGCCAGGGCGCGACGGCGTTCGGGAATCGCCAGGCGTCTCACGCGATCACCCTCGATGGCGTGTGGCGGCCCGGCGAGGACTTCGGCGACCGGGACACCGCCTGGACGAGGGCGTTCTTCGCCGCCCTCGGCCGTTTCCGCGAAGGCGTCTACGTCAACTTCCTCGGCGGCGACGAAGCCCCCGCCCGGGTCCGCGAGGCGTACGGCGACTCCGGCTACGACCGGCTGGTGGAGGTGAAGACCACGTACGATCCCGACAACGTCTTCCACCACAACCAGAACATCCGCCCAAGGTTGAATGATCGTGTGAGTGGTTCCGATGGCGCGGGCAATGTTTGATCGGTGTGGGTGGTGTTCGTTCGTGATTGACGAC
>JBKPRS010000295.1:0-11798 GCA_046734695.1 Actinomycetota bacterium
TGTCAACGGCCGAGGCCGAGGCCTCCGCTCTTGCACTTCACGCACAGGGCGGCGTAGGGCAGCGCCTTGAGCCGCTCCTTGGGGATCGTGGTGCCGCAGTTGTCGCACTGGCCGTAGGTGCCGGCGTGGATCTTCTCGACCGCCACGTCGATCTGGTCGATGGCCGCCCGGGCCTGCGCCGACAGGGCCAGGTCGCGCTCGCGCTCGACGGCCAGCGTGTCGCCCTCGCCCGACTCCTCGTCGAACTGGACGTCGCCCGGCTCACGGTCCTCGGTGAGCGAGTCGGCCTCGGCCTTGAGGGTCTCGGCCTGGCGCAGGTAGTTGGCCCGCTCGCGCTCCAACTCGGCGAGCTGGCCCTCGAGGAACTTGTCCAGGACCGGCTTCTTGGCGGCCGCCTTGCGAGCGGGAGCCGCCTTCTTGCCAGCGGCCTTGACGGGAGCGTCTTTCGTGGCTCTGGGCATGAGTTGTGCCGTCCTCGGGGGAAAGGGTGCCGGATGGTATTGCCGGCCACTCGGGTCGGTCAAGGGTCCGTGCAGGGTATGGGTTCGTGCCCGTGGTTCCACCGCTTTAACCTTCA
The DNA here is from genome assembly GCA_046734695.1 of Actinomycetota bacterium. Lineage (GTDB taxonomy): Bacteria > Actinomycetota > Acidimicrobiia > Acidimicrobiales > VFJN01 > ZC4RG19. The sequence continues at coordinate 578 of JBKPRS010000295.1, forward strand.
TCCATGCCTTTTGGCCCCGTGGACCCCGATCTCGACCTTCCCGCCCTGGAGGAGCGGGTCCTGTCCCGCTGGCGCGAGCGCAAGGTGATCGAGGAGACGGCACGCCTGCGGGAGGGCGGAGAGCCGTGGATCTTCTACGAGGGCCCGCCCACGGCCAACGGCCGCCCCGGCCTGCATCACGTGTGGGCGCGGGCGTTCAAGGACCTCTTCCCCCGGTTCCAGACCATGCGCGGCCGCGACGTGCCCCGCAAGGGCGGCTGGGACACCCACGGCCTGCCCGTCGAGCTGGAGATCGAGAAGGAGCTGGGCCTCGGCACGAAGGCCGACATCGAGGCCTACGGGATCGAGGCGTTCAACGCGCGCTGCCGCGAGTCGGTGACCCGCTACATCGAGGACTGGTCGGCGCTCACGTCCCGGTCCGGCGTGTGGATCGACACGGCCGACGCCTACTGGACGCTCTCGAACGACTACATCGAGTCGGTGTGGTGGCTGATGCGCCAGCTCTGGGACCAGGGGCTGCTGTACGAGGGCCACCGGGTCACCCCCTACTGCGGGCGCTGTGGCACCGCCCTCAGCTCGCACGAGGTGGCCCAGGGCTACGAGGACGTGGTCGACCCCTCGATCTACGTCCGCTTCCCCCTCACCGGCGACGGGGCCCCCGACGCCGACCTGCTGGTCTGGACGACGACGCCCTGGACGCTCATCTCCAACGTGGCCGCGGCGGTGGCGCCGGCGTCGGCCTACGTCCGCATCACCGACCCCGAGGGCGGGCGCGACCTGGTGCTGGGCGAGCAGGCCGCGGCGCGCCTCTATCCCGACGCCACCGTCCAGGAGCGCTGGACCGGTGCCGAGATGGCGGGCTGGCACTATGTCCGCCCGTTCGAGTTCCTGGAGCCGGTGGCCGGCAAGGACGCCTGGCGGGTCGTGGCGGCCGCCTACGTGAGCGACGACGACGGGTCCGGCATCGTCCACATCGCCCCCGCGTTCGGCGAGGACGACGCCCAGGTCGGCCGGGACGAGGACCTGCCGGTGCTCAACCCGGTCGACGCCGAGGCGAGCTTCGACCACCGGGTGACCCCGTGGAACGGCCGCTTCGTCAAGGACGCCGACCCCGAGATCATCGCCGACCTGCGGTCCCGGGGCCTGCTGGTGGCCGAGCAGCCCTACGAGCACAGCTATCCCCACTGCTGGCGCTGCGGGACCCCGCTCATCTACTGGGCCAAGACGTCGTGGTTCGTGCGCACCGCCGAGCGGCGGGGCGACCTGCTGGCCCAGAACGAGACGATCGGCTGGTACCCGGACCACATCAAGCACGGCCGCTTCGGCCGCTGGCTCGAGGGCAACATCGACTGGGCCCTGTCCCGGGACCGTTACTGGGGCACGCCGCTGCCCATCTGGCGCTGCCGGGGCTGTGGCCGGGACACCTGCGTCGGCTCGGTGGCCGAGCTGTCCGAGCTGGCGGGGCGCGACCTGTCCGACCTCGACCTCCACCGGCCCTACGTCGACGACGTCACCTGGACCTGCGGCGAATCGGGCTGCCAGGGCACGGTCCGCCGCCTGGCCCCGGTGCTCGACGCCTGGTTCGACTCGGGCTCCATGCCGTCGGCCCAGTTCCACCACCCGTTCAGCGACGACGGGCGCTTCGAGGCGTCGTTCCCGGCCGACTTCATCTGCGAGGCCATCGACCAGACGCGCGGCTGGTTCTATTCGCTGCTGGCGGTGAACACGCTGGTGTTCGGGTCGACCCCGTACCGCAATGTGGTGTGCCTGGGCCTGCTGGTCGACGCCAACGGCCAGAAGATGTCCAAGTCGCGGGGCAACGTCGTCGACCCCTGGCAGGTCATCTCGACCTTCGGGGCCGATGCCCTGCGCTGGTACTTCTTCTCCTCGGGCCAGCCCTGGGGCACCCGCCGGGTGTCCGACGACGGCATCCGCGAGTCCACCCGCCAGACGCTGCTGACGCTGTGGAACGTCTACAGCTTCTTCGTGACCTACGCCGACCTCGACGGCTGGCAGCGGCCGGTCGGCGGCGCCGCGCCCCGGCCGACCCATGTGCTCGACCGCTGGCTGCTGGGCGAGCTCGACGCCACGGTGGCGGAGATGACGGCCGCGCTCGACGACTTCGACGCCATGGGCGCCGCCTCCCGCCTGGCCCGGTTCGTGGACGACCTGTCGAACTGGTACGTGCGCCGCAGCCGGCCCCGCTTCTGGAAGGCCAGCGACCCCGAGGCCCACGCCACGCTCCACCACGCCCTGGTGGCGACGGCCCAGCTCCTGGCGCCGTTCGCCCCGTTCCTCTCCGACGAGCTGTACGTGGGGCTGACCGGGGAGTCGTCGGTCCACCTGTCGGACTGGCCGGAGCCGGGCGACGCCCACGATCCGGCCCTGGCCGCCCAGATGGCGGCCGCCCGCCGCCTGGTGGCCATGGGCCGGGCCGCCCGCACCGACGCCAAGGTGCGGGTGCGCCAGCCGCTCAGCCGGGCCATGCTGCTGCACCCGGGGATCACGCTCGACGCCGCGGTGGCGGCCGAGGTCGCGAGCGAGCTCAACGTGAAGGCGCTCGACGACGTCGACACGCTGTCGGGCCTCATGTCGTGGACGGTCGTGCCCAACTTCCGGGCGCTCGGCCCGCGACTCGGCCCGAAGGTCAACGAGGTCAAGGCGGCCCTGGCCCACGCCGACGGCTCGGCCCTGGCCCAGGCGCTGGAGACCGAGGGCTTCGTGGAGGTGGCCGGCGAGCGGCTGGGCCCCGACGACGTCGAGGTCCGGGCCACCCGCCACGAGGCGTTCGCGCTGGCCGAGGAGGGCGGCTGGGCCGTGGCCCTCGACCTCGAGCTCGACGCCGACCTGCGCCGGGAGGGTGTGGCCCGCGAGCTGGTCCGCAGCCTCAACGACCTGCGCAAGGAGGTGGGCCTCGACATCGCCGACCGGGTGCGCCTCACGGTGCAGGCCGACGGAACGGTCGCCGAGGCGCTCGCCGTCCACCGCGACTACGTCATGGCCGAGGTCCTGGCCGTCGAGCTGGCGCTCGGCCCTGTGGCCGACGGCCATGCGCTCGACATCGACGGCGAGCCGGTCCGGATCGCCATCGCCCGGGCCTGACCCGGCTCAGCCGGGCGTCACGCGATCAGGGGCGACGACCGAAGCGGGTGCGGTCGGCCTCGGCCTTGGCCTTGTCCGGGTCGAACACGGCCTTGCCCCACTCGCTGGGCCGGCCGCCCTCGATGTGGGGACCGGGAGCGCCGTTACCCGCGCCCGGCGGCGGCGGGACGGGGGGCGGGCCGAGGGGCTCGTCGCCCTCGGGCCGGAGGTCGGACGGCGTCCACGGACCGCGGCTGTCGCTCGACAGCGCGAACGGGACCGGCTGGGTGGGCGGGCCGAGATCGGGCGACGGCCCGGGAGGCGCGGGCGGCATCGGGAGGGGCGAGGACGGCGGCTCCTGCAGCGCGCCGATGTCCTGGCCGCCGAAGCCGGACGTGTCCTGGCCGCCGAAGCCGGACTCGGCCGCGGCGCCCACCTCCGCGGGTGCGTGGCCGTTGGTGCCCTCCTCGGGCACCTCGGCCGCACGCCCGGGACGCTCGACGTCCGCCAGCGTGTGCGGCACCATCGGCTTGAGGTGGCCGGGATCGTCGAGGATGCGCTGCAGCTCGCCGATGCCGTTGCGCAGGTTGTTGCGCTGCTCGGTGAGCCGCTTGGTCAGCACGTCGACGTCGATCTTGAGCTTGTCGCGGTCGGCCATGAGCGACTCGACCTCGGCCTCGGCCGCCGCCCGAGCGCCCTCCGCGCCGCGCCGGGCGTGGGCCTCGGCCTCTGACCGGGTGCGGGCGGCCTCGGCCCGGGCCTCGCTGAGCACCCGGTTGGCCTCCTCCTTGGCCTCCTTGATGGTGGCGTCCGCAGTGCGCTGCGCCAGCACCAGCGTGCGGCGCAGGGTCTCGTCCGTCTCCGACGCCTCGGGGGTCACCGGCCGGCGGCGGGCCTCGTCGAGCTCCCGCTGCGCCTCGGCCAGCCGGGAGTCGGCCGCGTCGGCCCGCCCCATGGCATCGCGTAGGCGCTCGTTGAGATGTCCGACCCCGGCGGCCACCCGCTCGATGAAGTCGTCGACGTCGCGGGTGTTGTAGCCACCCCGCCGCGCCTCGCGGAACTCGACGGAGTGGAGCGACTGCGGAGTCAGTTCCATGCGCAAAGAGTAACGAAGTCGGCCAGGGGCATGGGGACACCCCTCGCGCGCAGCCGGCCGCAGGGCGGGCTCAGCCGCAGATGAAGCGCAGCAGGAGCGTGCCGACGATGAACACCACGAAGGGCGACAGGTCGAGGGCCATGGCGCCCATCCGCACCGGGCCCAGCACCGAGCGGATCGGAGCCAGCACCGGCTCGGTCAGCCGGTCGAACACCTCGTAGACCTGGGCGTAGGTGGTGCCAGGCGTAGGCGGGATCCAGCTCATGATGATGCGGACGAGGACGATGATCATGTACAGCCAGATGGCGGTACAGAGGAGGCTGGCCAGCATGGGGGGTCGGGCTCCCGGCGGTGGACGGTGACGTCAGGCTTCGTAGCCTCGCTCGCGGAGACGGCGCCGTTCCTCGGGCGAGACCTCAACGTCGCTGGGAGTCAGAAGATAGACCTGGGTGGCGACGCGCTCCATCTGGCCCCCCAGGCCGTAGCAGAGCCCGCTGGCGAAGTCGATGATCCGCCGGGCCAGATCGCGCTCGACGCCCTGCAGGTTGAGGATGACCGGCACGTTCACCTTGAACTTGTCGGCGACCTCCTGGGCGTCGTTGAACGACGTCGGGCCGATGACCGACGGCTTGGAGGTGCCGACCGGGAGCGGGCGCACCACGGCGCCCCGGCTCCGCGACGGCCGCTCGGACGCCGCGGCGGACGAGCCGGACGCCCGGCGGGGCGCGGCAGGCTCGTCGCCGCCGCGCTCGGCGTTCGACCGCGTGGCGTGGCCACCGGCGCTGCCGTTGCCGTTGCGCGTCCCACCGTCGTCGACCGCGGACGGCGTGAGCGTGCGCACCGCACCGGAGGGCTCCGGGTCGTGCTGGACGTCGCCCCCGCCGGTGCGGCGCACCGCGGGGCGCGGCGTCACCGGCCGCTGGTGCTCACCGGTGACATCGAAGTCGTCGTACTCGTCATCGGGGCCGAGCCCCAGGTAGAGCATCGCCTTGCGCCACATCGATGCCATGAGTCCTCCACGGCCGAGCTGAACCCTAGTGTCGCGCCCCGCCTTCCAAGGGGCGCGGACCGAACAGCCCGCGGCCGACGCGCACGATGGTGGCGCCCTCGGACAGCGCTACCTCGTAGTCGTCGGTCATCCCCATGGAAGCCTCGGGCAACCCCAGCCGATCGCGCAGTTCGCGCGCAGCGTTGAACACCGGACGCGCGCCCTCGGGCGGCCCGGCCGGTGCCATCGCCATGATCCCCCGCACGTCGAGCCCGCGGTCCGCGAGCCCGTCGACGAGCGCCGGCACCTCGGCCGGCTCGCACCCCCCTTTGGTCGCCTCCCCGGCCACGTTGACCTGCACCAGCACCGCCGCCCCCGGCGCGAAGCGGGCGATCTCCGCACCCAGCGCCAGGCGGTCGACGCTGTGCCACAGGGCGACGTGGGGCGCCGCCTTGCGCACCTTGTTGCGCTGCAGGCGCCCGATGGCGTGCCAGCGCGGCCCCGCGCCCGCCGGGCCCGGCTCGGCGGCGAGCTCGTCGGCCTTCGCCACCAGCTCCTGCACGTAGCTCTCGCCGATGTCGGCCAGCCCGGCCGCCAGCGCGTCGCGGACCACCGCGGCGCCGAACCCCTTGGTCACCGCCACCAGCGTGACCCGGTCGGGATCCGGCGCCGCGGCGCGGATGCGCTCGCGCACCTCCGCGACCCGGGCCGCGAGATCAGAGGCCACGATGACGGCCACGTCGCCTCGCCGCCGCCCCCTACTTGAGGAACGACGGCACGTCGAACTCGTCGTCGCCGTCGAGGTCGAGGTCCTCGACCGACGGGCCCCGGGTCAGCGCTTCGAGCTCTTCGTCGACCCCCAGGCGGCTCGACCCGTTCGTGTTGTGGCGGGACAGGGAGTGCCCGGCCGACGTGTCGCGGTCGTCCCAGCGGTCGAAGCCGGCGGCGATGACGGTGACCCGCACCTCGTCGCCCATCTCGTCGTCGATGATCGAGCCGAAGATGATGTTGGCGTCGGGGTGGGCCACGCCGTGGATGACCTCGGCGGCCTCGTTCACCTCGAACAGCCCGAGGTCGCTGCCACCGGCGATGGTGAGCAGGATGCCGCGGGCGCCCTCGATCGAGGCCTCGAGCAGCGGGCTGGAGATGGCGTTGCGGGCGGCCTGGAGCGACCGGCCCTCGCCCGAGCCGTAGCCGATGCCCATGAGCGCCGAACCGGCGTTGCTCATGATCATCTTCACGTCGGCGAAGTCGGTGTTGATGAGGCCGGGCGTGGTGATGAGGTCGGTGATGCCCTGGACGCCCTGGAGCAGCACCTCGTCGGCCATCTTGAAGGCGTTGACCATCGACGTCTTCTCGTTGGAGACGGTCAGGAGCCGGTCGTTGGGGATGACGATGAGGGTGTCGACCTTCTCCTTGAGCTTCTGGATGCCCTGCTCGGCCTGCACGGCCCGGCGCCGGCCCTCGAAGGAGAACGGGCGGGTGACCACGCCGATGGTGAGCGCACCGAGGCCCTTGGCGATCTCGGCCACGACGGGAGCCCCGCCGGTGCCGGTGCCGCCACCCTTCCCGGCGGTGATGAACACCATGTCCGCGCCCTTGAGGATCTCCTCGATCTCGTCGCGGTGCTCCTCCGCGGCCTGCCGGCCGACCTCGGGGTCGCTGCCCGCGCCCAGGCCGCGGGTGAGCTCGCGACCGATGTCGAGCTTGGCGTCCGCGTCGCTCATCAGCAGTGCCTGGGCGTCGGTGTTGATGGCGATGAACTCGACGCCCTTGAGGCCCGCGTCGATCATCCTGTTGACGGCATTGACGCCGCCACCCCCGATACCGACCACCTTGATCACGGCCAAGTAGTTCTGCGGATTGCCGGCCATGGGTCGTGCCACCTCACAATCAGGGGTCTTCACCCGGGGAGAACTGGTCCACCCGGACCGCCATAGACCCGGGCGGGTCGCCTGAAACTACCAAGGCCGGAGCCCCCCTCGACACCGGCTCAATGTCAAGTTAAGGTCGATACTTTTCCTCAACCTCTGGTAGTTCTCCGCAGACTACGAACACCTCTGGTCACGGGTCAAGGCCGGACTTCCGGGAACTCGGACATCCAGCGTTTCCAAGCAGGACATATCCACGTCGGAAAGAACTGTCTTGGCCGCCGTGACCTTGGCTTCCAGTTGCTCGGTCGACCCGAAGCGGATGGAGCCGCCCTCGACCAGATCGGCGTCGAGATCGGTCGACACGGAGGCCACGACGCCGGGCAGGCGCTCACGGAGAGCGGTCGCAACCTCCAGAGCGTCCCGAGCGTCGCCTGACAGCCGCTCACCTGCGTGCACCCGGCCCCGGATGCCGGTGAGCACCAGGGGCTCGTCGCCCCCCGTCGCGGCCGGGTCAGGGGCCCAGGGCTCGATGCTCAGCACCCGCCCGCGGGCGTCGACCAGCGCCGCCTTCGCCTCGCTGACCTGGACGATCGCGGCCACCGTGCGCTCCGTCACGTGGATGTGGACCGTGGAGGGCCAATCCCGGGTCACCTTGGCCCGGTCGACCCAGGGCAGCTCCTCGACCCGGTGCGCCGCGTCGCCGAGGTCGACGCCCACCAGGGCGTCACCGTGGTCGATCCCGGCGGCCTGCAGCACCGCCTGCTGCGACGTGTGGGTGGTGCCGGCCACCGTGATCTGATCCACGTCCAGCAGCGGCGACCGGGTGGCGGCCACCGCGACCACTCCCAGCGCGAGGACGCCGAGCACCAGCATCGCCCGCCTGAGCCGGCGGCGACCCGCGCCCCGGAGCACCGAGATGCGCCGCGAGCGCATGCGGGGGTCGACGGCCACTGCCGGTACGGAGGCGGCTACGGTGACGTTGCCCTCACCTTCGACCTGAGGTTCAGACTTGCCCTTCTCGTCGGGAGTCTCGTCGTCTGCCATGACCTTTCAACCCTCGGCTTGACCTTGAGAGTTCGCGGAGAAACCCACCAGCCGCGTCTCGGGCACCAGGTCGACCCCGGTGGCCTCGGCCACCCGCCGGCGCACCTCCCCCATGAGCGCCCAGACGTCGTCGGCCGAGCCGCCGGGGTCGGCCTGGAAGAAGTTGGCGTGCTTGGTCGACACCGACGCCGTGCCCCGGCGCAGGCCCTTGCAGCCGGACACGTCGATCAGCCGGCCGGCCGAGTCGTCCGGTGGGTTGGTGAACACCGAGCCCGCGTTCTGGCCGCCCGGCTGGTTGGCCCGGCGCCAGCCCACGATCTCCGACAGGGTCCGCTCCCCCGCTTCCCGTTCGCCCACGGCCAGGCCCACCGTCGCCGCCACGACCACCTGGGCTGCCCCGACCGCCGAGCGCCGGTACCCGAGCGCCAGGTCCGCCGCCGGCACGGTCCGGGCCGTGCCCCCGCCGGCGAGGTCGACGATCTCGGCTTCGATGAGCGTGGCGGCCATGTCCGAGCCGTGGCCGCCGGCGTTCATGCGGACCGCGCCGCCGATCGAGCCGGGGACGCCCACGGCCCACTCGAAGCCGGTCAGCCCGGCGCGGACCGTCTGGCGGGCCACCACGGGGAGGGCGGCGGCGCCGCCGGCCCGGACCCGGGTGCCGGCGATGTCCACCGTGGCGAACCCGTCGCCCAGGACCACGGCGATGCCGCCGAAGCCGGCCTCGGCCACCAGCAGGTTCGACCCCTTCCCCACCACCAGCACGGCGAGGCCCGTCTCGGCGACGGCGGCGGCCACCGCGGCGAGATCGTCGATCGACGCGGCCTGCACCAGCAGGGCTGCGGGCCCGCCGACCTTGTAGGTGGTGAACGGGCCGAGCGCCACGTCCCGGCGGGCCCGCTCGCCGAGGAGGGCGGCGGCCCGCTCCACGGCTTCGGGCCCCGCCGTCACGCCCGCGCCTCCAGGCGGGACACGATGCGGGGCGGCAGCGTCGTCAGGTCCCCGGCACCGAGCGTCAGGCACAGGTCGCCCGGCCGCAGCACCGAGGACAGCCACAGCTCGACGTCGTCCAGGCCGGGCAGCCAGGCCACGTTCGCCCAGGGATGGGAGTCGAGCACCGCGTCCACCACCAGCTTGCCGGTCACCCCGGCCCGGGGCGCCTCGCCCGCGGCGTAGATGCCGGTGATGGCCAGCAGGTCGGCGTCCACGAAGGCGTCGGCGAACTCGCGCCACAACGACTCCGTCCGGCTGTAGCGGTGGGGCTGGAACACCGCCACCACCCGCGCCCACGGGCCCCAGGCCGCGGCGGCCAGCGCGGCCGCCACCTCGGTAGGCAGGTGGTCGTAGCTGTCCACCAGCGTCACGCCCGCCGCCTCGCCCCGCAGCTCGAAGCGCCGGGCCACGCCGGAGAACGCGGTCAGGGCGGCGGCGCCGTCGGCCAGCGGGACGCCGAGGGTGTGGGCGGCGGCCAGCGCCGCGGTGGCGTTGCGGGCGTTGTGGACGCCGGGCGCGGCGGGCACCACGACCTCCACTCGCTCGCCCGCGTGCTCCAGGGTGAAGCGCACTCCGCTCCCCGCCGGAGCGGGATCGACGACGCGGTAGTCGGCGCCCTCGGCGAGGCCGTAAGTCAGGGGCGTGCCCGCCGCCTCGACCAGCCGGCGGGAGCCCTCGTCGTCGGCGCACAGCACGGACGGGCCCGGCACCGCGGCCACGAAGCGGCGGAACCCGTCGCGCAGCGCGGCCTCGCCACCCCAGTTCTCCAGATGGTCGGGCTCGACGTTGGTCACCACCGCGGTGCCGGCGCCGAGGGCCAGGAACGTGGCGTCGCTCTCGTCCGCCTCCACCACCAGCGGGCCGGCGCCGCCCCACGCCGCGCCGCGGTCCAGATGGGCGATGCGGGCGCCCACGACCCAGCCCGGGTCCCGGCCGGTGCCGGCCAGCACCGTGGCCAGCAGGGCCGACGTCGTGGTCTTGCCGTGGGTGCCGGCCACCGCGACCGTGTCCCGCCCGGCGCACAGGGCGGCCAGCGCCGCGGCCCGGTGGACGACGGTCAGGTTCCGCTCCCGGGCCGCCACCACGTCGGGATCGTCGGCCGGGGTGGCGGTCGAGGTGATCACCGCCTCGACCCCCGGGTCGAGCGGGGGCCGGTCGGGGCCGGTGGTGACGGCCACGCCCAGCCCGGCGAGCAGGTCCAGGAACGGCGTGGCGGCCGCGGGGTCGTGGCCGCTGACCCGGTGCCCGCTCTCGGCCAGCAGGGTGGCCACCGCGCTCATCCCGGCGCCGCCCACGTTGGTCACGTGCAATCTGCGAGGGTGGGACAGGTCGAGTGAGTCAGCCACGGGCGTGCGCCTCCACCAGCGCGGCGATGTCGTCGGCGGCCCGGGGGCGGGCCGCGGCCCGCGCCGCGGCCGACATCGCGGCCAGCCGGCCGGGGTCGGCCAGCAGGGCGTCGACCTCGTCCACCAGGCGGGCCCCGGTGAGCTCGGCGTCGGGGACCACCACGGCCGCCCCCGCGTCCGCCATGTGGCGGGCGTTGGCGGTCTGGTGGTCGGCGGTCACGAACGGCGAGGGCACCAGCACGGCGGGCAGGCCGGCCGCGAGCAGCTCGAAGCTGGTGCTGGACCCGGAACGGCACACCGCCACCTCGGCGGCAGCCATCGAGGTGGGCATGTCGTCGTCGTAGCGCAGCGCCTGGTAGCGCAGCGGCGCCGCCGGGGTCACGGGCGGTCCCCCGCCGGTGATCTGGTCCCAGTCGCGTTCGCCGACCACGTGACGAATGTGGAGGTCGGACCGGCCGGCCCAGCGGCGGGCCGCGTCGAGCGCCGCCTGGTTGATGCGCAGCGCCCCCAGGGAGCCCCCGAAGATCAGGATCATCCGGCGCCCGGGCCCGACCTCCAGCTTGGTGCGGGCCGCGTCGCCGTCCCGGGCCCGGTCGATGGCCAGGATCTCGGGCCGCACCGGGTTCCCGGTCACCACCGCCCGGGGCAGCGGCGTGCCCGGGAACGACACGGCGCACGCCTTGGCGAACCGGCTCACCAGCCGGTTGGCGGCGCCGGGCATGGCGTTCTGCTCGGCCACCACGATGGGGACCCGGCGCAGCACGGCGGCCAGGGCGCAGGGCACGCTGGCGTAGCCGCCCAC
>JBKPRS010000296.1:0-2815 GCA_046734695.1 Actinomycetota bacterium
CACAGCGCCGGGCGAGTTCGAGCAGTTCTGCTGGTGGTCGTCTGCCGGATTGGTCGAGCAGATCGCCGATCCCGAGGTGCCGGTGGGGGCGACTGCTGGGCCATCGCGCATGCCGACAAACTGTCAGACGGTGTTCGGCGGGCCTTCCGCTCTGGCCGATGCCGTTGCTGTCATCCCTGTGCCGACGCCAGCACGCCAGCCGCTAGACACCTGCTCTGACCAGGAGCTATAGGCGCGCTCGGAGGGACTCGAACCCCCAACCTTCTGATCCGTAGTCTCGTCCGGGCTGTTCAGCCGGGTCCGGCCGAGGCGTTCGCCCAGGGTGCGCGGCCGGGTTGGTCTGCGGCGATCCGCCCGCGTTCGATCTCGTGGGTACACAGCGGGTACAGGGGCCACAGGCCCCGCACCGCTCTGGTCTGATAGGTCAGGGGCAGGCCCTACAGTGCGAGGATGCAAATGAACTTCGATGTGGGGGTCGAGGAGCGGCACGAGGTTCAAGTCTCGTTCCGCAAGGTCGTGGGCGCCTTGTCGATCAAGGTCGACGGCCACAGTGTGTTGAGGACGAGCCGGGTGGGCTCGTCCGGCCTGATCAAGCCCTGGGATTTCGTCGTCGGCTCAGCTGAACAGCACAACGTGCGCGTCGAGAGGCACCGGGAGCGGCTTTTCGGAGCGTTCCGTTCGGGGCGGTTCTACGCATACGTCGACGGGCAGCTCGTCGCCCAGGACGTTGGCTGATGATCCGAAAGGGCTTTTCCTGCCTGGCCGCCCCAACTGGAACCTCATCAACTTCCCCGACCCCGCTCAAATCCGATGAGCCACCAAAGCAAACCCAGCCGTGACTGGAGTTCGAGCCATTGGCGGCCTGCGAGGCACGGATGCCGCTGCTGGCGGCCGCCGCCGATGATCGGCTGTACGCGGTCTACGTCCTGGCGCTGGTGCTCGGGATGCGGCGGGGCGAGATCCTCGGGCTGCGGTGGTCGGCCGTCGACCTCGCCCGGGCAACGTTGCGCGTGCAGGCGTCGTTGCAGCGGGTCGGTGGCCAGCTGGTGCTGATCTCGCCAAAGACCAAGCGGTCCCGGCGGGCGATCCCGCTGCCTCAGGCCGTTGTGAAGGTGCTCGAGGCGCACCGGCACGCACAGGCTGTCGAGCGGAGTGGCGCGGAGTTGTGGGCGGACGACGACCTGGTGTTCACGACCTCGATCGGGACGGCGATCGAACCGCGCACCTCAGTCGCCACTTCGAGGCGCTGCGGGACAGGGCAAAGGTGCGGCGGGTCCGGTTCCACGATCTGCGGCACAGCTGCGCCTCGCTGCTGTTCGAGCTTGGAGTGCCGTTTCGGATGGTGATGGAGATCCTCGGGCACTCGCAGATCAGCACGACGTCGGACATCTACACGCACGTGATGCCGGCGCAGTATCGGGAGGTGGCCGACGCCCTCGATGCGTGGCTCGGGGACGGCCAGGGCGGCGAGGACGATGGGCGCTAACCGAGCTTGGGGTACATCGCTGGGTACAGACCGCCCGCCGACGCCGACGACGAAGGCCCCGCTCCTGGTCGGTGCGGGGCCTCTGGCCTGGCGGATTCGGTTTGCGCGCTCGGAGGGACTCGAACCCCCAACCTTCTGATCCGTAGTCAGATGCTCTCTCCAATTGAGCTACGAGCGCGGGTTGTGGAGATGCGAGCCTATCCGCCGTTGCTGGGCGTCGTACAACGCGCTTATGTTGAGTCGGAGTCAATAGCCGACCCGAGGAGCGTGCGTGAGCCTGACCGAGCGGGAAGGGGCCAGGCCGTCGCAAGTCGTCCGGCCACACGTGCGGGTGCTCGTGGTCGGGGCCGGGTTCGCCGGGTTGGCGATGGCCGTGCGGATGAAGCAGGCCGGGATCGACGACTTCGTCGTGCTGGAGCGGGGCGACGACGTGGGTGGGACCTGGCGGGACAACACGTACCCGGGGGCCGCGTGCGACGTGCCGTCGCATCTGTACTCCTTCAGCTTTGCGCCGAACCCGCGCTGGAGCCGGGCCTTTTCGCCGCAGTGGGAGATCCTCGACTACCTGCGGGACGTCGCCCGGCGGTACGGGATCGTGCCCCACCTCCGGCTGAGGACCGGCGCCACCGCCCTGCGCTGGGACGACGACGGGCGGTGCTGGGTCGTCGACGTCGAGACGGCCGGCGACACCACCGACACCGAGACGGCCGGCGACACCGGCGACACCGCCGGCACCGACACCGAGACGGCCGGCGACACCGCCGACACCACCGACACCGGCGCCAGCAGTCGGGGGTACACCGCCGATGTCGTGGTCGGGGCCATGGGGGCGCTCAGCGAGCCGGCTCTGCCCGAGATCCCCGGCATCGAGACGTTCGCCGGGACGCTGTTCCACTCCGCCGCCTGGGACCACGGGCACGACCTCACCGGTGAGCGGGTCGCCGTCATCGGGACCGGGGCGTCGGCCATCCAGTTCGTGCCGGAGATCCAGCCTTCCGTCGGACACCTCGACGTCTACCAGCGCACCCCGCCCTGGATCGTGCCCCGGCGCGACCGGGCGCTGCGGCCGCTGGAGCGGCGGCTGTTCCGGGTCGTGCCCGCCCTGCAGCAGGCCGTCCGGGCGAGCATCTACTGGGTGCGCGAGCTGCTCGCCTTCGGCTTCACCCACCCCGGGCGCATGCAGGCCATCCAGCGTGTGGCCGCCGCCCACCTCGCCCACCAGGTCCCCGACCCCGACCTGCGCCGAAAGCTCACGCCGAGCTACACCATCGGCTGCAAGCGGATCCTCATCTCCAACGACTGGTACCCCGCGCTCCAGCAGGCCAACGT
>JBKPRS010000297.1:0-2841 GCA_046734695.1 Actinomycetota bacterium
GCGGCCCGCGGCCCGAAGTCGGCGGCGGAGGTCGAGCGGATCGTGGCCGCCACGGGCATCGCCCGCGTGGCGCTGGCGGCCATGGAGGCCGCTCTGCGCCCGGGCGTCAGCGAGCGGGACCTGCTGGCCGCCTACCTCGCCGCCATCGCCGCGGCCGGCGCCCCGACCCCGCCGAGCGAGGGCGTCGCCTGCGCCACGCCTGCCCAGGGACCGGTCGCGCTGCGCCGCATCGCGGGGTCTTCGCCGATCGAGGCCGGCCACTTGGTCGTGCTCGACCCGGGCGCGTTCTTCCGGGGCTATGAAGGCGGCCTCGGGCGCACCCGGGCCGTGGGCGGCGCCCCGTCCCTGCGCCAGGCGCAGCTGGCGGCCCGCTGCCGCGCCGCGGTCGACTCGGTGGTCGCCGCCTGCTGGCCCGGCACGGCCGGATCCGACCTGCTCGAAGCCTGGACCGCGACGGGCGAGGCGCTGCCCGCTGAGCCGTTGGCCGTGGGCGTCGGGCTGGGCCTGGAGCCGCCGGTGATCGGCCCCGGCCTGGGGATGGGAGCGGTCCTGGCCCCGGGCACCGTCCTGGCCGTAACGGGGTGGGTGGCCGAAGAGGGGACCGGCGGCGTCCTGCAGCGGGACCTCGTGCTGGTCACCGAGGCCGAGCCCCGCCTGCTCACGGAGGATGGATGATGGACCAGGACGGGCTGACGGACAGGGCCAGGGTCGACTTCGACCACCACGATCCACGTTGGCACGCCGAGCGGGTCGACCACTGGTCGGACCTGCGCCGCTGTCCGGTCGCCTACAACGAGCGCTACGGCGGGTTCTGGGTGGTGAGCGGCCACGAGCAGGTGGCGGCCGTGTCCCGGGACTCGGACACCTTCACCAGCCGCCACGTCCCCGAGCCCGAGGACGGGGTCACCTACCTGGGCATCGCCGGCATCCCCCGCGCCAGGACGATCCCGACGCAGGGCATCGCCGAAGTAGAAGGACCGGTGCACCTCGCCCTGCGCCGGGTCATGAACCCGTACCTGGTGCCCCAGGCCATCGCCGGGATGCGGCCGCTCATGGAGGCGGCCACCACCTGGTTCCTGGACGAGCACATCGAGTCAGGCACGATCGATCTGGTCCTGGACCTGGCCAACCCGGTGCCGGCCATCCTGACCATGGCCCTCGTGGGCCTGCCGCTCGACGGCTGGCAGCCCTACGCCGACCTGTTCCACGGCACCATCGCCCACCGCCCGGGCGAGCCCGAGTTCGACCGCGCCGTCGCCGGGGTCCCCGGCATGCTGGCCCGCCTGGGCGAGGTCGTGGCGTCGCGCCGGGCCTCGCCGGGCGACGACCTGCTCAGCGCGCTGATCGCACTGGAGGTGGACGGCCGTCACCTGTCGGACGCCGAGCTCCAGGGCGTCCTGTGGAACCTGATCGGCGGCGGCCTGGACACGACCACGTCGCTCACCGCCCTGTCGCTGCACCACCTGGACACCCACCCCTCGCTCCGCTCCCAGCTGATCGCCTCGCCCGAGCTCCTGCCCACCGCCACCGAAGAGTTCCTCCGCTACTTCTCGGTCAACGAGACCCTGACCCGCACCGTCATCCGCGACACGTCCCTGGGCGGCCAGTCCCTGTCCCGCGGCGACCACCTGATGCTGAGCTGGCTGTCGGCCAACCGGGACGAGGCGGTGTTCGACCGCGCCGACGAGGTGGTCCTCGACCGCGAGGTGAACCCCCACCTCGCCTTCGGCGTCGGTGCCCACCGCTGCATCGGCATGCACATGGCCCGCACGATGTTCCAGGTCCTGCTGTCGGCGGTGCTGACCCGCATCCCCGACTACCAGGTCGACCACTCGGCCACGCGGTTCTATGCCGGCAACCCCGAGCTCAACGGTGTGGTCAGGCTACCGGCCACCTTCACCCCCGGACCACGTCTCGGCCCCCGTGAGCGCCCCTTCTGACTTCTCGTGTTTGCATGGCGCTGGCAACGCTTTCAAAGTGCTAGCATGCCCAACGTGCTCGTGAGGAACATCCCCACCGACGTCCACGCTGCGCTCCAGCGGAACGCCGAGTCACAGGGCAAGTCGCTTCAGCAGTACCTCGCGGCCGAGCTGGCCCGCCTCGCCAGCAAGCCCACCTTGGACGAGGTGCTCGACCGCATCGAGCGTCGCAAGGGCGGCAAGGTCGGGTTTGCCGAGGCGGTCGCCGCCCTTGACGAGGTGCGCGCGGAACGTGATCGTCGTTGACGCTTGTGTTGTCGCCAACGCACTGGCCGACGATGGCGACCGAGGCGACGCTGCCCGCCTGATCGTCCGCGAGGCGGGCGACGTGTCGGCTCCCGACCTCGTCGATGTCGAGGCCGTCTCCGTCCTCCGCAAGCGCTGGTTGGCGGGCGACCTCACCGCGCACCGTTTCCGCTCCGCAGTCGATGACCTCAGCGACCTACCGATCGACCGCTATCCGTCGTACCCCCTCATGCGCCGGGCTTACGAGCTGCGCGCGAACGTCAGCGCGTACGACTCGGCCTACGTCGCGTTGGCCGAGGCGCTGGACTGCCCCCTGGTCACGGTCGACGAGCGCCTGGCCCGCGCGTCGGGCCCTCGCTGCGAGTTCCAGGTGCTCCGGGCTTAGTCCCCCAAGGTGGTGCGGCCGCGGGCGCGGGCGGCCTCGGGGATGTAGGGCTCGGGGGCGAAGGGGCCGGTGTCGACCGAGGCCAGGCGGAGCTCGGGGAGGGTGACGTTGGGGGGCAGGGTGTCGAGCCAGGCCACCGCGGCCACTACGTCGGGCACCTCCAGGGTGCGCATGGGGAAGTGGACGTCGTCGAGCATGGGCGTGGCCACCGGGCCGGTGGTGACCACGTGG
>JBKPRS010000298.1:0-4428 GCA_046734695.1 Actinomycetota bacterium
GAACTTCTCGGGGATCCGCACGCCCACGATGATCATCGGCTCGCAGAACGACTCGGTCGCACCGGTGAACCAGCACTCCATCCCGTTCTACACCAGCATCCCGGACGCCTCGGAGAAGGCGTACCTGGAGCTGGCCGGGGCAAGCCACACCGCGGCGAACTCGCCGAACACGACGCTCGCCAAGTTCGCGATCGCGTGGCTCAAGCGGTTCGTCGACAACGACACGCGCTACGAGCAGTTCCTCTGCCCGCCTCCCGCCGCGAGCGGGGCCATCTCCCAGTACCGGAATACCTGCCCAGGTTCCTGACCCGTTAGCACGGGCGAGCATCCGATGGCGGCCGCGCCTGTGGCCGCCATCGGCGCGTTTTCGGGGCGTGCGATTTAGGCCTTGGTGAAGAAGATTTGGAACTCAAACGTTCCTTGATCATCGATCGACAGAACCGAGAACCCCGTCGGCGCTTCGATGCCATAGTCGCTGAGGGCGATGGGCGCCTGGCCGACCACTGCGGCGGTGTTCCCGGACACGTCGGCCTGGACGTCGACGGTCACGGGCTTCGTCACTCCGTGGATCGTCAGCTCGCCGGTGGCCGTGGCGCTGACCGAACGGCCGATCGACTCCGGCAGCTGGACCGGCTCGGTCAGGCTGAACGTGGCCTTCGGGAACTGGTCCGACTGCAGGCCCCGGCCGTGCATCGCCGCGTCCCGCTGGCCGCTGTCGCTCTGGAGCGTCGTCAGGTCGACGTCGACGTCGACCGCGGTGACCGAGTTGCCGTCGATGGTCATGGAGCCGGACACGTTCGAGGTGCGGCCCACCGCCGTGTTGCCACCAATGCTGGCCAGCTGCTCCTTGACGCGGTAGCCGGCCCAGGTGGAGCTGAAGTCGGAGAAGGACCCGACCGTCGTGTCGACGTTCCAGGTGCCGTCGACGCCGCTGGCCGGGTCATCCGAGCTGCCCGACTCCTGCTGGTCCAGGGTCTCCTGGGCGTCCGCCAGGTTGGCGCTCTTGGGCGCGTCGTCCCGGATGAAGAACCACCAGGCGCCGAACCCCACGATCGCGAGGACCAGCACGGTGACACCGGCCAGGATCCCAAGGGTCTTGCGTGAACGTGCCATGGATGGTCCCTTCATGTGGCGCGCTGCTGTTAGGCCACCTATACGGGCGCTGACAGTTGGTGGTTCGCTAAGCGCGGCCTTAGCCGACCTTTAGAAGCTGATGGCGCTGAGGTCGGGCTCCCAGCCCGCGGCCCGCTCGACCGCCTCGCGCCACCGATCGCGTGGCAGCTCCCCGGCCGGCTCCACCACCAGCCTCGGGCGCCACGTGGCGGCGACATCGTCCCAGCCGGCCCAGCTGCCCACGGCCAGCCCCGCCAGGAATCCGGCGCCCAGGGTGGTCGCCTCCCGCTCGGGCGAGACCTCGATCGGGCGCTGTGTGGCGTCGGCCACCGCCTGGAGGAACGTCGGGTTGCCGCTCATCCCGCCGTCCACCCGCAGCCGGTCCAGGGTCAGCCCGGTGTCGGCCTCGGCCGCCTCGACCAGGTCCGCACCCCGCTGGGCCACGCCTTCCAGGACGGCGCGGACCAGCTGGGGACGCCCGGTCCCGCGGGTGATGCCGAGCAGCGTGCCCCGGGCGCCGTAGTCCCAGCGGGGCGTGCCCAGGCCGAGCAGAGCGGGCACGAACATCACCCCGTCGGAACTGGCGCAGGCCGCGGCCACCTCGTGGGACGCCTCGGCCGTGTCGACGATGCCGAGGTCGTCGCGCAGCCATTCGACGGCGGTGCCCGCCGCCAGCATGATCGCCTCGACGCCCCAGGTCGCCTCGCCGCCCTGGCGCCAGGCCACGATGGGGAACGTGCCGTGGTCGCCCTGGCGGGTGAACCCGGGCCGTTCGGGCCCGACGCACACGTCGAGCATGCCGCCCGTGCCGAACGTGATCTTGGCCAGGCCCGGGCGCACGCACCCCTGGCCCACCAGCGACGCCTGCTGGTCGCCCACCAGCGACGCGATCGGCGGCGCGCCCGGCAGGGCGGTGGCGAGGCCGAGCTGACCGGTCGAGTCGACGATCCGGGGCAGTGCGGCGCGGGGGATGCGCAGGGCCTCGAGCACCTTGTCGTCCCAGTCGGACCCCTGGGGCAGCGTCAGGCCGGTCACCGCCGCGTTGGACAGGTCGGTCACGTGCAGCTCGCCCCCCGACAGCTGCCATGCCAGCCAGGTGTCGACCGTCCCCACCCGCAGGTCGCGGCGGCGCTCGGGATCGGCGGCGTCGAGCAGGTGGGCGGCCTTGGTGGCGGACTCGTTCGGAGCGAAGTGCAGCCCCTCGGCCTGCCACACGAGGCAGTCGCCGACCGTGCGCAGGTCCTGCCAGCCGAGCCCGGGACCGACCGGCTGCCCGGTGGCCCGGTCCCACACGATCGTCGACGCCCGCTGGTTGGCGATGCCGACCGCGGCGACCGGCCCGCCCTCGGCCAGCGCGGCCCGGGCCACGCCCAGCGCGGCCTCGGTGAGCGCCAGCGGGTCGAACTCGACCAGCCCGGGTGCGGGCGAGTGCGGCAGGGCGCGGCGGTAGTGCACCGCGCTGACGGAGGCGTCCGGCCGCACCACCGAGGCCCGCACGCCCGAGGTGCCCACGTCCACGACGAGAACAGGCCCGCTCACTGGATCCCCCCGGTCATCGGCCAGGAGTCTGCCCCATCCGAGCCCGGCCGCGACGTACCTGACGCCGAACCGTCACCAACCGTCGACCGGTCCCCAGGGCGAGGGCAGACCCAGCTTCCCGGGGTTGAGGATGCCCCGCGGGTCGAGGGCCTGCTTGGCCGCCACCAGCACGTCGAACCCGCCACCCAGAGCCGACCGCATGAACCGGGCCCGGTTGAGGCCGACGCCGTGGTGATGGCTGAGCGCGCCGCCGTGGGCCAGCACAGCCCGCTGACCCGCGTCCCACAGCTCGCGGTAGTAGGCGTCGCGCCGCTCGGGCTCGACCTGTCCCGCGAACGTGAAGTAGAGGCAGCCGCCGGACGGGTAGCTGTGGGACTGGTGCGCCGACGCCGCGAGCGTCCCTTCCACGCCCAGCAGCGCCGCCAGCCCCGCCTCGTAGATGCCGGGCAGCGCGGCCCACGAGCCGGTGACCTCCATGGTGTCGACCGTGTAGCCCTTGCTGATCAGCGCCTCGAGCGCGGCCACGTCGTTGCGCCGCTCGAGCCAGTGCCCGACGTGGGCGTCGTCGCTGCGCTCGCCTCGGGCGGGACCCTCGCACTCCTCCGCCACCACGCCGAGCGTGGCGGCGACCAGGCCGGCGTCGCCCTCGTCCAGCGCCAGGAGGAGGGCCTTGTCGCCGGTGTGGTAGGACCGGTCCGCCTCGGCGGCGTCGTACAGCCGCAGCACCGCGGGCGTGGCGCCCCGCTGCACGATGCGCCGCATCGCCTCCAGCCCGGCGACGAACGAGGGCAGCGTCCACGCTCCCCGGCCTTCGTGGGCGGGTGCCGGATGGACCCGCAGCCGGGCGTTGGTGATGATGCCGAGCGTGCCCTCGCTGCCCACGAACAGCTGGGTCAGGTCGGGACCGACCGCGGCCCGGGGCCAGCCGCCGGTCGACACCTGGCGCCCGTCGGCCAGGACCACGTCGAGGCCCTGCACCATGTCCTCGATCTTCCCGTAGCGGCCCGACAGCTGCCCCGCCGACCGGCACGCCAGCCAGCCGCCGACCGTGGACAGCGCCACGGACTGGGGCCAGTGGCCCAGCGTGACGCCGTGCCGGCTGCGCAGCTCGTGCTCCAGGACGTCGCCGAACGTGCCCGGCAGGACCTCGAGCACCAGGGAGGTGGAGTCGAGCTCGACGATGCCGGCCATCGCCGTGAGGTCGAGCACGACGCCGCCGTGGAGCGGCACCGACGCCCCGCACACGCCGCTGCGCCCGCCGGCGGCCGTGACCGGGACCCGCGCCTCGTGGCACAGCGCCAGCACCGCGGCCACCTGGTCGGCGTCTCCGGGACGGACGACCGCCGCGGCGAGCCCCGCCACCTGGCCCTCGGTGGCCCAGCTCATGGCCAGGGGCCACCAGTCCCGGCTCGCCTCGGCCAGCGCCACGGGCTCGACCGTGACCGCCGCCCCGGTGGCGGCCAGCCGCTCGACCAGGGCGTCGTCCACCTCGACCCGGGTCGCGGCGAGGCGCGGCGTGGCGGACCCCGCGCCGGCCAGCGGGATCGGAGGGGTGGGCGCCCCGGGGCCCACCGGCGGCAACGACGTCGGCGTCATGCCGAGATGTTGGCTCACCGGCGTGGCTGTGGGGGAGCCGAGAGGCGCCGGGTCACCAAGGGGCCGGCGAGGGGAGGTGGGCGATGTCGGGTCACCGGGGTGGGGGAGGCGGGCTCAGCGGCGTGGCGGTGGGGGGAGGCGAGTGGCGTCGGGTCGCCAAGGGGCCGGCGAGGGGAGGTG
>JBKPRS010000299.1:0-10404 GCA_046734695.1 Actinomycetota bacterium
CTCGCCGCGCTGGCGCGCCGCACGGTGGACCGTCCCATCCCGTTCACGGCCTCGTGGGGCTCGACCGAGACCGCGCCGATGGCCACCACCGCCCACTTCCCGCTGGACGGGCCGGGCTGCATCGGCGTCCCCGTACCGGGCGTGACCGTGAAGCTGGTGCCCACCGAGCGCACCCACGAGCTGCGGGTGAAGGGGCCGAACGTCACGCCCGGCTACCTGGGCGAGCCCGAGGTCACCGCCGCCGCCTTCGACGACGAGGGCTTCTACCGGATGGGCGACGCCGGTCGCTTCGTCGACCCCGAGCACCCCGAGCGCGGCATCGTGTTCGACGGCCGGGTGGCGGAGGACTTCAAGCTGGCCACCGGCACCTGGGTCAACGTGGGAACGGTGCGCACCGCGCTGGTGTCGGCCGGCGCCGGGCTGATCCGCGACGCGGTCCTGACCGGCCACGACGGGCCCGAGCTGGGGGCGCTGGTGTGGCTGACGGCGGAGGACCGCGAGGGGCTGCGGGCCGCGGTGGACAAGCACAACGCGGCCCACCCGCAGTCCTCGGCCCGCATCGGGCGGGTCCTCGTGCTGGCCGAGCCGCCCGCCATCGACGCCGGCGAGATCACCGACAAGGGCTACGTCAACCAGCGCGCCGTGCTCGCCCAGCGCATGGCCGAGCAGGTCCGCCTGCACGGGCCGGCCGCCGGGGACGACCCCGAGGTGCTGCTCTTCCCCGCCCGCTAGGATGCGTCTGCACCAGCCACCGATGCACATGCATTAGTTCCGGCACTAGTCCAGGGGGACCACCAATGGCCTGGGATTTCTCCACCGAGCCCGAGTTCCAGGAGCAGCTCGACTGGATCGATCAGTTCTGCAGGGAGGAGATCGAGCCGTTCAACACCGTGTTCCCGGTGGCGCTGCGCACCAACGACCCCAAGGTCAAGGCGCTGGCCCGCGGCCTGCAGCAGCAGATCAAGGACCGCGGCCTGTGGGCGCTGTTCCTCGACGAGGAGCTGGGCGGCCCCGGCTTCGGCCAGCTCAAGCTGGCGCTGGTCAACGAGATCCTCGGCCGCTACCCGGCGGCGCCGGGCTTCTTCGGCACCGCCGCCCCCGACACCGGCAACATGGAGCTGCTCGCCGCCTACGGCACCGACGAGCAGAAGGAGCGGTGGCTGGTCCCGCTCATGAACCAGGAGATGTGGTCGGCCTACTCGATGACCGAGCCCCAGGGCGGCTCCGACCCCAACCTGTTCAAGACCAGCGCGGTCCAGGACGGCGAGGAGTGGGTCATCAACGGTGAGAAGTGGTTCACCAGCGCGGGGCGCTACGCCGACCTCCTCTTCGTCATGACCACCACCGGCATGTTCGTGGTGCCCACCAAGACCCCGGGCGTCGAGTTCATGCCCGACAGCCCCCGGGCCCACTCCCACATCCGCTACAACGAGGTCCGGGTCCCTCTCGACCACTTGCTGGGCCCGCCCGACGGGGCCAAGGTGCTGGCCCAGCGGCGCCTCGGCGGCGGCCGCATCCACCACGCCATGCGCTCGAT
Organism: Actinomycetota bacterium; assembly: GCA_046734695.1. GTDB lineage: Bacteria > Actinomycetota > Acidimicrobiia > Acidimicrobiales > VFJN01 > ZC4RG19. The sequence continues at coordinate 1,538 of JBKPRS010000299.1, forward strand.
CGCCCAGTGCAAGCTGGCCTTCGACATGATGTGCGAGCGGGCGCTGTCGCGCGAGTCGCACGGCCAGATCATCGCCGAGCACCAGATGGTGCAGCAGGCCATCGCCGACTCCTACGCCGACATCAACATGCTGCGCCTGATGGTGCTGTGGACGGCGTGGACCATCGACAACTCCTCCACCCAGGCGTCCCGCACCCAGATCGCGGCGTGCAAGTACACCTGCGCCAAGGTGCTCCGGGAGGTGTCGTACCGGGCCATCCACGTCTACGGCTCCCTCGGCGTCACCGACCTCACGCCGCTCCAGGCCATGTGGGCCGGCGCGCCCACCATGGCGGTCATGGACGGCGTCGACGAGGTCCACAAGGTCACGGTGGCCCGCAACGTGCTCAAGTCCTACCGGCCGCACGAGGGCCTCTGGCCCACCGAGTACTACCCGCACAAGCGGGCCGCGGCCTGGAAGAAGTTCGAGCCGATGCTGGCGTCGGACCCCGACCTGAAGCGCTACGCCGAAGGCATGGCCAAGTACATGGCCGGCCGCAGCTGATGGAGCTGGCCGGGCGCGTCGCCGTCGTCACCGGCGGCGGCGGCGGGATCGGCGAAGGCCTGTGCCGGGCCTTCGCCGCCGAAGGGGCGCGGGCGGTGGTGGTGGCCGACATCGACGGCGACGCCGCCGAGCGCGTGGCCGCCGACCTCGCGGCCGGCGGCACCACCGCGCTCGGCCTCCGGGTGGACGTCGGGTCCGAGCCCGACGTCCAGGCGCTGGTGGAGCGCAGCGAGGACGGCTTCGGTCCCATCGACCTGTTCTGCGCCAACGCCGGCATCATCGCCATCGGCGGGGTCGAGGTCCCCGACGAGTCCTGGGAGCGCATCTGGCGGGTCAACGTCCAGAGCCACGTCTACGCGGCCCGGGCGGTGCTGCCCGGGATGCTGGCCCGGGGCGAGGGCTACCTGCTGCACACCGCCTCGGCCGCGGGCCTGCTCACCCAGCTGGGCTCGGCGCCCTACTCCGTGACCAAGCACGCAGTGGTCGGCCTGGCCGAGTGGCTGGCCATCACCCACGGCGACGCCGGCATCCGGGTGTCGTGCCTGTGCCCGCAGGCGGTGCAGACGGCCATGACCGGCGGCGCCCTGCGGGTCGCGGGCGATGCGGCGTCCACCTCCCGCCGCGACGGCGTGCTGCTGCCCGAGGAGGTGGCCCGCGTGGTGGTGGACGGGCTGCGCGACGAGCGCTTCCTGATCCTGCCCCACCCCGAGGTCGCCACCTACGAGCAGCGCCGCGCCGGTGACCGCGAGCGCTGGCTCAAGGGCATGCGCCGCATGCAGGCGGCCATGATGGCCGCCTGGCGGTCGCCTACAACCTGACCGACTTCCTCCCGAAGCGCGCCAGGTAGGGCGAGGTGTCGATCACGTCGAGCGGGCGCTCGCCCGCCATGACCTCGGCCTTCCACTCCTCGTGGATCGGGACGTTGGCGTGGAACTCGTCCATGACCTCGGCCGCGAACAGCTCCAGGCTGTGGCTGATGTCCTCGTGGGTGTTGCGCCCGGCCTGGTTCAGCAGGATGACCTGGTCGATGTTGGACGTCTCGAACTTGCGCAGCTTGTGGCGGATGGTCTCGGGCGAGCCGATGAGCCCGCCCGACAGCGCCCGCTCGGCGGCTTCGGGGTTCGCCGCCTTCCAGGCCGAGTACTCGTCCCACATGTTGACCTCACCGGGATCGGGCCGGCGCCGGTCGGCGCTGTTGTAGTAGCGCAGGCAGAACTGGAAGAACGTGGCGCCGTCGGCGCGGGCACGCGCCTCCTCGTCGGTGGGCGCGCACATGAACATGCTCACCAGCGCGATGTTCGGGTTGACCGGGTAGTCGCACAGGCGATCGAGGCCGGTGGTGATGGCGTTGTAGTAGGCGTGCACCCAGGCCTCGGCCGCCTCGGCGCTCACGAACTGGAAGCCCAGCGCCCCCAGGCCCCGCCGGCCCGCGTACTCGATGGTCTCGATCTGGCTGCACGCGGTCCACAGGGGCGGGTGCGGCTTCTGGCGGGGCTTGGGCAGCACGTTGCGCAGCGGGAAGTCGAAGTGGGGGCCCTGGTACTCGACGCCGCCCTCCCCGAACATCGGGATGGCGCAGCGCACCGCGTCCTCCCAGATCTCCCGCTTGTCGCGGAAGCGCACGCCGAAGGGGTGGAGCTCGGTGATGCTGGCGCTCTCCCCCATCCCGAACTCGACCCGGCCGTTCGACAGCAGGTCGAGGGCGGAGATGCGCTCCACCGCCTTGGCCGGGTGGTTGGTGGTCAGCTGCATGATCCCGTGGCCCAGCCGGATGCGCGACGTGCGCTGGCTGGCCGCGGCCAGGAACACCTCGGGCGCGGACGAGTGGCTGTACTCCTCCAGGAAGTGGTGTTCCACCACCCAGGCGTAGTCGTAGCCGAGCCGGTCGGCCAGCTCCAGCTCGTCCAGTGCGTTGTGGTACAGCCGCCATTCGCTGTCCGGCTCCCACGGGCGCGCCAGCTGCAACTCGTAGAACACCCCGAACTTCATGAGACCCCCCTGTCCCGCTGATCGTACGCCGCCGGGCAAGAAATGGAGGGGCGGCCCGCCGCCGCTGCCGGGACCAGTTGGGCAGCGGGCCGCTCCTCGATCCGTCAGAGGTTGGTGAACAGCAGCAGGTTGGGCGTGGCCGGGATGCCGCGGCGCGCCCCGGTGCCCGAGATGTGGTTGGCCGTCGCCGCGTTCCGCAGCGTCGTGGCCACCTGCGCGGGCGTCAGGGTCGGCTGGTTCTGGAGCACCTTGGCCGCCGCTCCCGCGCTGTGCGGGGAGGCCATGGACGTGCCGCTGATCGTCATGGTGGCGGTGTTGCTCGTCGACCAGGCACCCGGGATCTGGTTGCCGGGGGCGATGATGTCGACGCAGTTGCCGCGGTTGGAGAACGACGCCAGCGCGTCGTTGATCGTGCTCGCCGCGACCGTGATGGCGGCGGGCGCCCGGGCGGGCGAGGAGTTGCAGGCGTTGGCGCTGGAGTTGCCGGCGGCCACGCTCAGGCTCACGCCGTCGTTGACCAGCCGGGTGACGGCCTGGTCGAGCGCGGTGCTGGCGCCGCCGCCCAGGCTCATGTTGGCCACCGCGGCCTGGCCGGCCTGGTGGTTGCCCACCGCCCAGTCGACGCCCGAGATGACCCCGGAGAGGGTGCCGCTGCCGTTGCAGTCGAGCACCCGCACCGCGACGAGCCGGACGCCCTTGGCCACCCCGAACTGGTTGCCGCCGAGCGTGGACGAGACGTGGGTGCCGTGGCCGTTGCAGTCGTCCGCGGTGCCGCCGTCGACGGCGTCGAAGCCGGAGGAGGCCCGGCCGCCGAAGTCGACGTGGCTGAAGCGGATGCCGGTGTCGATCACGTAGGCGGTCACACCCGCGCCGGTGGCGTTGTAGGTGTACGTGGTCGACAGCGGCAGGTCCCGCTGGTCGATGCGGTCCAGGCCCCAGGGCGCGTTCTGCTCGGTGGCCGCGACGGTCACGATGGCGTCGGGCTCGACCGAAGCCACCTGTGGATCGGCGGCGACGGCCGCAGCCTGGCTGGCGGTCATCGGCGCCGCGTAGCCCTGCAGGGCGTTGGTGTACACCTGCGTGGGCGTGACGGCCGCGCCCGAGGCGCTGAGCTGGCTGGCGGCCTCGGAGGCCACGTGTAACGTGGCTCCCGACTTCAGCGTCACGATGTAGGTGCTGGTCGGTTCGGCTGCGGGTCGCGCGGACGCGGGCGCCGCGAACGCCACCAGGGCGACGGCGGCGGTGGCACACGCGGCCCAACGAGCTGCCTTGGACATGCTCATCAGTCCCCCCATGTTCACGAAGGAGCCGGGCGGTGACTCCCACGTACTTGCCTACCATACGTGAACGTCAGGAGACGAGGAGTAACTTTGTCGACCTCAGATCGCCGCTACCGCCCGCCGCCGTAAGCTCGACGCGTCGTGACCCTGCACGAGCTGGCCTCCCCTCCCGAGCCGTGGCTGTGTGACGCCGGCGCCGTCGCCGACGCCCTCGGGAGCGACGTCCGGAACGGGCTCGGCGAGGACGAGGCCGCCGCCCGGCTGGCCCACTACGGCCCCAACCAGCTCCAGGCGGCCGAGCCAGTCCCGAAGTGGCGGCGGTTCCTGGAGCAGTTCGCCGACCCGCTCGTGTACCTGCTGATCGCGGCCGTGGTCGTCTCGCTGGTGGCGTGGGCGCTGGAAGGCGCCCACGAGGTGCCGTTCGACGCCATCGTGATCGTCCTCATCATCGTGGCCAACGCGGTGCTCGGCTACGTGCAGGAGGCCCGGGCCGAGGAGGCGGTGGCCGCCCTGCAGCGCATGGCCGCGGCCTCGGCCGGTGTGGTGCGCGGTGGGCACGAGCAGCGGGTCCCGGTGACCGACATCGTGCCCGGCGATGTGCTCACCCTGGCCGAGGGCGACGCCGTGCCGGCCGACGCCCGCCTCACCGAGGCCGCCGCGCTCAAGGTGGCCGAGGCGTCGCTCACCGGCGAGAGCGAGGCGGTTCTGAAGGACGCCACCACGCTGGCCGAGCCCGCCGGCCTGGGCGATCGACTCGACATGGTGTTCAGCGGCACCGCGGTGGCGAGCGGCCGGGGCCGGGCCGTGGTCACCGCCACGGGCATGGACACCGAGATGGGCACCATCGCCCGCCTGCTCGGCAGCACGGAGGACGAGCCGACGCCGCTGCAGCGCGAGGTGGCGTACATAGGCCGCTACCTCGGGATCGCGGTGGTGATCATCGCCCTGGTGGTGATGGTCGGCATCTTCCTCACCTCCGACATCGAGGATGCGAGCGATGCGGTCGAGGTGCTGCTCGTGGGCGTGTCCCTGGCGGTGGCGGCCGTGCCCGAGGGCCTGCCCGCGGTGCTGTCGGTCGTGCTGGCGCTGGGCGTGCAGCGCATGGCCAAGCGCCAGGCCATCGTGAAGCGCCTGTCGTCGGTGGAGACGTTGGGCTCGGCGTCGGTGGTGTGCTCGGACAAGACCGGCACGCTCACCCGCAACGAGATGACGATCCTCAAGGTGGTGACCGCGTCGGGCGAGGTCGACCTGTCCGGCACCGGCTACTCGCCCGAGGGCGAGGTGACCCGGGACGGACGGGCGCTCGGCTCCGAGCCGGGTGACGAGGGGCTGGCGGACGAGGTCCGCTACGTGCTGGCCGGGGGCAGCCTGGCCAACGACGCCGTGCTCCGGCGCGAGGACGACCAGTGGAGCGTGCAGGGTGATCCCACCGAGGCCGCGTTCCTGGTCGCGGAGCGCAAGTTCGGCATCACCGAGGACCGCGAGGCCCGCTTCGAGCGGGTGGGCGAGATCCCCTTCACGTCCGAGCGCAAGCTCATGAGCACGTTCCAGGCCGACGCCGACGCCGGCGGGCGGGTCGCGGTCGTGACCAAGGGGGCGCCGGACGTCCTGCTTGTGCGCTGCACCCATGAGCGCGTGGCGGGCGAGGTGCGGGCCCTGACCGGCGAGCGCCGCCGCGCGGTGCTTGCCGACGTGGACCGCCTGGCGGGCGAGGCGCTGCGCACGCTGGCCGTCGCCTACCGGCGGCTGCCTGACGGGCACACCCCGCCCGGCGGCCCGGAGGCCGAGGCCCTCGAGCACGAGCTGGTCTACGTCGGCGTGGCCGGGATCATCGACCCGCCCCGGCCGGAGGCGGGGACGGCCATCGCCGAGGCCCACGCCGCGGGCGTGCGAGTGATGATGATCACCGGCGACCACCCCGTCACCGCCTCCCGCATCGCCGCCGACCTCGGGATCGTGGAGCCGGGCGCCCGCACGCTCAACGGCACCGAGCTGGAGGCGCTGGACGACGAGGGCTTCCGTCGGGCCGTGGCGGAGGTGTCGGTGTACGCCCGGGTCGCGCCCGAGCACAAGCTGCGCATCGTGGACGCCCTCCAGGACGCGGGCGCCATCGTGGCCATGACCGGCGACGGGGTGAACGACTCCCCCGCCCTGCGGCGGGCCGACATCGGTGTGGCCATGGGCGTCACCGGCACCGACGTCACGAAGGAAGCGGCCGACATGATCCTGGCCGACGACAACTTCGCCACGATCGTCCACGCGGTGGAGGAAGGCCGGGCGATCTTCTCCAACATCCGCAAGTTCCTGCGCTACCTCCTGTCCTCCAACATCGGCGAGGTCATGACCATGTTCCTGGGGGTGGTCGGCGCGGGCGTCCTCGGCCTGACCGACACGGGGGAGGCGGTGGCCGTGCCGCTGCTCGCCACCCAGATCCTCTGGATCAACCTGCTCACCGACACCGCCCCGGCGCTCGCCATGGGCGTGGACCCGCCGCCCGACGACGTCATGGACCGCCCGCCCCGCGGGCTGCACGACCGCATCATCGACCGGGAGATGCAGCTCGACGTCGGCTTCGTCGGCCTGGTCATGGCCCTGGTCACGCTGGTCGCGCTCGACCTGCGCCTGCCCGGCGGGCTCATCCACGGCGGTGGCGACATCGTGGAGGCCCGCACCATGGCCTTCACGACGCTCGTGCTGGCCCAGCTCTACAACGCCTTCAACGCCCGCTCCGGCCGGGTGAGCGCCTTCCACCACCTCTTCACCAACCCGCTGCTGTGGGCGGCCATCGCCACGTCGCTGGTGCTGCAGGTGGCCGTGGTCCACCTGGCGTTCCTCAACCGGGCGTTCGACACGACCCCGCTGTCCGCCACCAACTGGCTGATCTGCGCGGCGCTGGCCAGCACCGTGCTGTGGGCCGAGGAGCTGCGCAAACTGGCCGGGCGCCTCCGCCGCGCCCGGGCTCGCGGCTAGCGGGCGGCGGCGCCGCGCCGGGTCGAGGGCAGGCGCTTGGCCCGCTTCACCTCGTAGAGGGCGGCGTCGGCCTGCTGGACGACCTCGGTGGCCGGGCCCGACGCCAGGCCCACGCTCGCGCTCACCAGGACCGTGCCCCGGTCGGTGACGACCGGCTCCTCGATGGCCGCCACGATGCGGTCGATCGAGGGGGCGGCGCCCTCCAGGGCGGTGCCGTCGGCGAACACGATGGCGAACTCGTCTCCGCCGAAGCGGGCCACGAGGTCGTCCTCCCGGACGGTCCCCATCAGCCGCTCGGCCACCACCTGGAGCACGGCGTCGCCGGTGTCGTGGCCGTAGGTGTCGTTGACCGGCTTGAAGTCGTCGAGATCGACCAGCGCCACGGTCACGTTGCCGGTGACGCCGTCGAGTCGCTGGCGCAGGGCCGACCGGTTCCCCGCCCGCGTGAGGGGATCGGTCACCGCCTCGCGCCGCAGCGTGTGGTGGCGGCGCTGCTCGCCCAGCACCAGGCTGGCCAGGCGGATGGCCTGCTGCAGGCTGTGCTCGGTGCCCACGCCGTGCTCGATGTGGCTCGAGACCCACACCATCACGCAGCCCATCAGCGTGCCCGAGCTGGCGTCGGGCAGCGGGATGGCCCAGGCCGACACGAAGCCCCCGGCCCGGGCCCGGGCGGCCAGCTCGGGCGGGAAGCCGGCGAAGTCGGTCAGCGTCCGGGCCCGCCCGTCGGCCAGGGCCGGGCGCCACCAGCGCTCGTCGACCACCAGCTCGGCGGCCGGTGAGGACTCGTCCACGCCCACCACGGCGGCGCCGTCCACGAGACCGATCACCGCGGCGGCACCGAGGTAGTCGGGCACGATGCGGGCACATGCTGCGAGCACCTCGGGCAGCGGGGCCTCGGCCACCAGCAGGTCCACCACGTCGGTCACGCTGTCGAGCACGCCGCCGGTGGGCCGCGAGATGATCACGAGGCCGTTCACGATGGGGTCGCCCAGCATGTTCTGGACCATCGCCTCCATGGCGATCCAGGTGCCGTCGCGCCGGCGCTTGCGGTAGCGCAGCGGCTCGATGACCGGGGGGTCGTCCCGGCCCTCGCGGACCGCGGCCCGCAGCTGGGCGAGGCCCTGCAGCAGCTTGGGGATGTCGTCGGGGTGGACGCGCTCCATCGATTCGCGCCCCATGCGGCCTTCCGGGTCGGTGTCGATGACCCAGTCGGCCGAGGCGCTGATCCAGCGGGTCGTCAGGTCGGGATCGATCAGTGAGACGACGACCGAGGGCGCGCGATCAATCGCCCTCAGCAGTCTGACGGCGACGTCAGCCGGGATCGCGCCCGCTGTGGGCTCGTCCGACAGGGCCGTCATGTTGCCTCGCCTCTCCGCATCCCGTCCCCCCTGGCGACCGCCCGGCCGCGACTGGCGTTCACCGACAGCGTACGCCGTCGAGTGCGTGCAGTGCCCGCGTACGCGCACGCTGTGTGCACGGGACTGCTGCGAAAGTGGTCGTCCTAGCCGACGCCGACGAGATCGACCACGAAGACCAGCGTCTCGTCGGGGCCTATCACCCCGCCGGCCCCCCGGGAACCGTAGGCGAGCTGGGGCGGGAGGGTGAGGCGGCGCTGACCCCCCACCCGCATCCCCTGCACGCCGCGGTCCCAGCCCTCGATGACCTGGCCGGCGCCGAGGCGGAAGGTGAACGTGTCGCCCCGGTCCCACGAAGCGTCGAACTGGCGCCCGTTCGACCAGGCCACGCCCACGTAGTGGACCTCCACGTCGTTGCCGGCCGTCGCCTCCTGCCCGTCCCCGACGACGAGGTCGTCGATGACGAGGTCGGCGGGGGGCGCGGCCTCCGGGATGGTGACTTCGGGCTTGGCCATGGCCACCACGCTAATGGCAGCGCGGGCGACGAGTGTCGCCTTGACATCTCGGCAAGGATGGGCCGGACGTGCACGAGGAGGCAGCAGTGAGTGACTTCAGCGCGGAGGAGAGGATGGCGCCGAACGGCCCCGCCCCCTACCCGGCCCGCAGCGACGAGGGCCTGCGCGCGGCGGCGACCGCGACCCCACCCGGCGTGGCGGAGCGGCCGGCGGC
>JBKPRS010000300.1:0-8784 GCA_046734695.1 Actinomycetota bacterium
GGCCGGTGGGGCCATGGGGGCGGCGGGGCGGACGGCGGCCGGGGGCGGCGGGGGAGTGGCGCTCAGCGTGCCGGCGGCGCGGGCGGCGACGATGGCGGCGCCGAGGGCAATGGCGTGCTTGGGGTGGGCGTCGACCGCCACCGGGCGGCCGAGACGGGCCGAGACCAGCTCGGCCACGAGCGGGATGCGGGACGAGCCGCCGACCAGCAGCACGTGGTCGATGTCGCTGGGCGAGAGGTTGGCCGAGCGGACGGCCCGCTCCAGGGCCGTGACCGTGTCGGCCAGCGGGGGCCGGATCATCTCCTCCAGCTCGGCGCGGGTCACGCGCACCTCGGTCTGGATGGTGGGCAGCAGCACCGGGACCGAGATCTCGGTGTCGAGCGACAGGGCCTCCTTGGCCTGCGTGCACTCGATCCGCAGCCGGGACACGGCGGCCAGCGCCTGCGGGTCGTCGGGGTCGAGCTCCTCGTAGGCGTCGCCGAGCGACGAGGTCACGTGGGCGAACACGGCGGCGTCCACGTCGATGCCGCCGAGGTGCTCGATGCCCTCCGGGGTGCCGAGCATGGTGAAGCCGCCGTCGGGCTCCTTGCGCAGGATGGCGGCGTCGAAGGTGCCGCCGCCCAGGTCGTACACCGCGATGACCGCGCCCTGCTCGACCCGGGCCTGGGACGAGTACGAGATGGCCGCCGCCTGCGGCTCGGTCAGCAGGATGGTCCGGCCGATGCCGGCCAGCTCGGCCGACTTGTCCAGCAGGTCGCGCTTGAATGGGCCCCAGTTGGCCGGGTGGGTGAGCACGATCGACGAGGGCCGCTCGCCGCCGCGCACCCGCACCACGGTGTCGATCACCCAGCGGAGCAGGCGCGAGGTCAGGACCTCGGCCGGCAGGGAGGCGTCGCCGACGACCAGGGGCGTCGGGTCGCCCAGCCGGCGCTTGAACTGGCGGGCGATGCGCTGGGGGTCGGTGACCGCGTGGCGCTCGGCCGCGTCGCCGGCCAGGAACTCGCCGTCGGGCTGGAGGCACAGCACAGAGGGGACCGTCGGGCCCCGGTCGCCCAGGTTGACCACCTCGGGGCCGTGGCCGGAATCGGGGTCGTATATGGCGGCCGCCGTGTAGGTCGTGCCGAGGTCGATGCCGAGTTGGTAGGCCAAGTGTCCCGTCCCGCGTCCCGTGGCGCCGGCCGGGCTGGTCCCGGCACGGGCGCGCAGGCTAGTGGCCCCGCGGGTCCCTCCGGAGCGCGCCCGTCAGCCGGTCGCGCTGTCCATCAGGTTGGCGTAGGACCGGCACGTGACGGGCTCGTTGGTGGTGGCGCCGTCGCCCGTGGGCGCGGCGCGGGACTGGCCCTCGACCTGGAAGCGCACCGCCTGCACCTCCTCGAAGGCGTCGGCGGTGCACACGATCTGTCCGAAGGCGAGCTGGGAGCCCTCGGCCTGGACGTTGTCGATGTTGGAGTTCAGGTTGACGAGGAGCACGCCGCGGCTGTCCAGCTCCGGTGGACTGGCCAGCGCGGTGTTGGGCGGGATGCGGGAGGCGTAGCCCTCGGCCCGCAGCGAGTCGTTCGGCATGAACGACAGCAGCGTCTCCAGCGCCGTGGCCGGCGTGGGCGAGGTCGACGACGGGCCCACCGGGACCTGCTCCTCCTTCGGGACCAAGTGGTTCGCGTCCGGATCGGCGCGGGTCAGGTACAGCATGGCGGGCTCGGTGACCGAGGGGCTCGTGGCCACGTCGCCCTCGTCGAGGTCGGGTGCCTGCTCCCGGGAGATGGCCCGCGGCTTGTCGTCGGCGGGCACGCCGCAGGCGGCCGCGACCACGATCGCCAGCAGGGCGGCCGCGGCCAGGGCGACCACCGGCGGGCGGGACGGGCGTCTCATGAGGCCTCCGCGGGCAGCTCGATGACGAAGCGGGCGCCGGACTCGCCGTTGGCGCGGTCCTCCACCCACACGGACCCCCCGTGGAGCCGGATGTGCTCGGCCACCAGCGCCAGGCCGAGGCCGACCCCGTCGATGCCGCGCCGGTGCCCGGCCGACGTCCCCCGGTTGAACCGGAAGAAGATGGCCTCGCGGTCCTCGGCCGGGACGCCGGGGCCCTGGTCCTCCACCGCGATCTGCACCGCGTCGCCCGCCTTGCGCAGCTCGACCCGGGAGGCGCCGTCGCCGTACTTGGCCGCGTTGTCCAGCAGGTTGGCGATGACCCGGGACAGGCGGCGCTTGTCCGCCTTGACCACCACGCCGGCCAGGTCGGAGTCGATGTCGACGGTGACGTCCACATCGGTGGACGCGGTCACCGCCTGGATGACCATCTCGTCGACCCGCACCTCCTCCAGGTCGAGGTGCATCACGCCGGCGTCGAAGCGGGAGATCTCCAACAGGTCCTCCACCAGCTGGCGGAAGCGCTCGATGTCGGCGGCCATGAGGTCGAGCGCGGCCTTGGCCCGATCCGGCATGTCGTCGCGCTGGTTCTGGAGGACCTCGATCGACGCGGCCAGGGTCATCAGCGGCGAGCGCAGCTCATGGCTCACGTTGGACGCGAAGCGGGCGTCGCGCTGGAACCGCTCCTCCATGGCCGCGGCCATCTCGTTGAAGGAGTCGGCCAGCGGGGCCAGGTCGGCGTCGTCGCTGGCCTCGACCCGGGTCTCCAGCCGCCCGGTGGTGATGGCCTGGGCGGCTTCGCCGATGCCTCGCAGCGGGCGCAGGACGCGGCGCGCCGCCCACCAGCCGACCGCGGCGCCGGCCAGCGTGGACAGCAGCGCGGCGGCGAGCAGCGAGATGCCGATCGACTCGAGCGTGCCCTCCAGCTCCTCCAGCGACACGATCTCGAAGTAGGCGCCGTTGACGGACTCCAGCGGCACGCCCACCGCCAGCTGGGTCACGCCGTCGTGGTCGAAGCGCATGCGGGCGGGCTGGCCGGAGGCGACCATGGCCCGCAGCGACGCCGGCAGCTCGTCCTCGCCGAACTCGGGCGTGAGCGGGTACCAGCGGTCGTCCTTCATCAGGACCGGGTTGGACCCGCTGGCGGCCTGCAGCGAGCTGAGCACGTCGGCGGCGTCGAAGTCCGCGCCCATCTCCGCGGGCAGCAGCTGCCGCACGGCCTCGGCGTTCTGGTAGGTGCGCGCCGTCGCGCTCGACTCGCGCTGGTCGAGCAGGTTCTGGCGGGTGAGGCCGAGCGTGGCCCCGGCCAGCACGGCCGAGATCACCAGGGCGCCCACTGCGAAGGCAATGGTGATGCGGGCTCGGAGTCCGAGCCGGGGGAGCAGACGAGGGGGCCGCACGGGCTACCCGGACCGGATCAGGCCTGCAGCTTGTAGCCGAGCCCCCGGACGGTCACGACGTGGCGGGGGTTGGCGGGGTCGGCCTCGACCTTGGTCCGCAGCCGGCGGACGTGCACGTCGACCAGCCGGCCGTCGCCGAAGTAGCCGTAACCCCACACCCGCTCCAGCAGCACCTCGCGCGAGAACACGCGGCCGGGGCTGGACCCGAGCTCGACCAGCAGGCGGAACTCGGTCTTGGTGAGGTGGATCTCCTCGCCGCCCCGGCGGACCACGCCCTCGTCGGGGATGATCTCGAGCTCGCCGAAGCGCAGGTGGCTGCTGCCCGAGTCGCTGCTGCGCACCCGGCGCAGCAGGGCACGGATGCGCGCCGAGAGCTCCTTGGGGGCGAAGGGCTTGGTGAGGTAGTCGTCGGCCCCGGCCTCGAGGCCGGCCACCACGTCGTGGGTGTCGGCCCGGGCGGTGACCATGACGATGGGGACGTCGGACGTTCGCCGGATGGCGCGACAGACGTCGAAGCCGTCGATGCCGGGCAGCATGATGTCGATCAGGACGACGTCGGCGGGCTGGCGCTGGAAGGCGTTCAGCGCCTCCTCACCGGTCCCGGCCTCTTCGACCGACCAACCCTCGTCTTCGAGGGCCAATTTGACCGCGGTGCGGATGCGCTCGTCGTCTTCGACGGACAGGATGCGGGTACCCACGCTCAAGATCGTGCCTCATCGCGAGGCCGCGCGCGTAGACGCGCGGGGACAACGCCCCCAGTGGCGGGGTCGGTCACCCGGCCAGCGGGCCGGCGTCGTGGTCGGTGTAGGCGGCCAGCAGGGCGTCGCGCCCGGGCCCACGGCCCGTGCGGTAGTGCAGGCCTTCGGGGAGCTTGGCGCCAAGGTCGCGGCACCCCACCAACGCCCGGGCGCCGGCGTCGGTGAACGAGTCGAGGGACCGGAGGTCGACCTCGATGCGGGAGGGCCCAGTGTCGAGCGCCGCGGACGCGGCCTCGAGCAGAGCGCCGCCGGCCGCCTCGTCGAGGCAGCGCACCACGGACAGGACGACGGTGCCGCCCTGGGTCGTGATGTCTATGGGTGAGCGCATGGGGGACTCCGAAGGTGTGGGGATCGTGGCGTCGCTACCGGCAGCGGCGGGCCCTGCCCCGGATTCGGAGGCGGGAAGCCCGGCGGTTGTCACCCCTGGGGTGGAGGGCCCCTGAGTTGGAGCGGTCGCGGCGGTCATCAGTACAAGGATGCCGACAGTTCGTGTCGGTGCACTGTCCAACCACGTTGCGATCCGGTGACATGTGACCTTCTCGGTGACTCACGACACATCTTGTGCACAGAGAGAGTGCAGTAACTCACGCAGAGAGGCGGCGACGCCGGGGGCGGACGCCATGACCGAGTCACCGGTGACCGGGCCATCGTCTAGGGAGAGGACAACGGCACCCGCTTCCGCCGCAATGAGACTACCCGCAGCGATGTCCCACCAGGAAACACCGCGTTCGTAATAGGCGTCGACGCGGCCACAGGCGACCGAGCAGAGATCGAGCGACGCGGACCCCATGCGACGGATGTCGCGTACCTGGGGCAGCAGGGCGACGAGGATCTCGGCCTGCCGGCGGCGCTGGTCGGCCTGATAGTTGAACCCGGTCGCCACGAGCGTCTCGGCCAGGACCGTCTGGGTCGAGCACCGGATGGGCTCGCCGTTGCGGCGGGCGCCCCCGCCCCGGGTGGCGCTGAACACGTCGCGGTGGGACGGGTCGACGACCACGCCCGCCACGACGCCCTCGTCGTCCTCGGCCGCGATCGACACGCTCCAGCCCGGGAAGCCGTAGAGGTAGTTGGTGGTGCCGTCGATCGGGTCCACGACCCAGCGCAGGCCGCTGGTCCCGGTGCGGGCGCTGCCCTCCTCGCCGACGATGCCGTCCTCGGGCCGCGCCGTCAGCAGCTCGCGCACGATGAGCTGCTCCGACGCCCGGTCCATCTCGGTGACCATGTCGGTGCGCGACGACTTCGTGGCGACCGAGATGCGCTCGCGGCCCTGAGCCTCGACCAGCAGGCGGGCGGCCCGGGTGGCCACGTCGGTGGCCAGGGCCAGCAGCTGCTCGGGCGCGGCCGTACCTGCGGGAGGAGCAGGGGGCACGCTCATGGGTGCGACGGTACCGTGCCCTGCGATGGCCGACACTGCCCCCGTTGCCCCGCCGATCGACCTGCGCAGCGACACGGTGACCCGCCCGACACCGGCCATGCGCGAGGCCATGGCCACCGCCGAGGTGGGCGACGACGGGTTCGGCGACGACCCCACCGTCCACCGGCTCCAGCGGCGCTACGCCGAGCTGACGGGCAAGGAGGCCGCCCTGTTCCTGCCGTCGGGGACGATGGCCAACCAGGTGGCCCTGCGGGTCCTGGCCCCGGCCGGCTCGCTGGTCGTCGCCGGGCGCCGCCAGCACGTCGTCACCCACGAGGGCGGGGCCTTCGGGCTCAACCAGGTGGCCCAGCTCCACGTGCTCGACGACGACGACGGCACGCTCGATCCCGCGGCGGTGGCGTACCTGGTGGAGGGATCGGCCCACCGCTGGCCCGCGCCCGCGGTGGTGTGCGTGGAGGACACCCACCTGGCCTCCGGCGGCCGGCCCTGGCCCCTCGACCGGCTGGAAGCGGTAGCCGCGGTGGGCGTGCCGGTCCACCTCGACGGCGCTCGCCTGTTCAACGCGGCGGTCGCCACGGGGACCAGCGTGGCCGAGCGGTCGGCCGGGGCCACCACGGTGACCTCGTGCCTGTCCAAGGGCCTGGGCGCTCCGGTGGGATCCCTGCTGGCCGGCCCGGCGGACCTCGTCGGCCGGGCCCGCCTGGAGCGCAAGCGCCTGGGCGGGGGCATGCGCCAGGTGGGGATCCTGGCGGCCGCCGGCCTGGTGGCCCTGGACACCATGGTCGACCGGCTGGCCGAGGACCACCGCCGGGCGCGCCTGCTGGCCGCGGCGGTGGCCGAGCGCTGGCCCGACGCCGGTTGCGACCCCGAGGACGTGGTCACCAACGTGGTCCTGTTCCACCACGACGACCCGGTCAAGCTGCTGACCGCGCTGGGCGAGCGGGGCGTGGGCGGGGTCACCCTGGGCCCGGGCCTGGTGCGGCTCATGACCCATCACGGCATCGACGACGAGGCGCTGGAGGTGGCGATCGCCGCCATCGGCGAGGCGCCTTGACCGCCGTCGCTAGGGCACGGCGCCGCGTCGCCTAGGGCTGAGCGCCGTTCCCGGAGCCGTCGCCGTCGCCGCGGCGGGCCTCGGGTCCGGCCGGCTCGCGGTGCTGGATCGTGCGCCACTCGCCCATGGCCCGCAGGGCCAGGATCGCCACCACGGCCACGCCTGCCGCGCCCAGCACGGCGCCGATGAGCCCGGCGATGCCGGCCACCACACCGCAGTCGCCGGTGCACTGGAGGTCGACCAGGGCCCAGCCGATGAGCCCGCCGCACAGCCCGCCCAGCAGGATCGACACGAAGGCGAGCACCCTGGCCCCCTGCGAGGGCAGGGCGCTGGGGGCGTAGTCGTCGGGCATGGCCACTTTCTACCGGTCGGGCACCCGCAGCGGGGCCACCCGGCCCTCGGTGACCCGCACCAGGTCGGCGGGGGCGATGGGGAACACGTGGCGGGGCGTGCCGGCCGCGGCCCACAGCTCGTCGTAGCCGAGCAAGTCCTCGTCCACGAACGTGGCCAGCGGGTGCGCGTGCCCGAACGGCGGGACCCCGCCGATGGGATAGCCGGTGGCCTCCCGGACCCGGCCGGCGTCGGGCCGGGTCACCGGGGCGGCGGCGTCGCCCGCGGCCTCGGCCAGGCGCCGCTCGTCGAGCCGGTTGGGCCCGCTCACCAGGGCTACGACCACCTCGCCGCCCACCGCGAACACCAGCGACTTCACGATCTGGCCGACGTCCACGCCGACAGCGCGCGCCGCGTCCTCGGCCGTGCGGGTGCCCTCGGGGAACTCGCGCACGTCGACGGCGAGGCCGCGACCGGCGGCGGCGTCCACCACGGCCCGTGCGTTGGCGTGCATCGCGGGGGGATCCATCCGCCCACGGTGCCACACTGTGCGGCATGCGACAGTGGCTGGTGGGAGGGGGGCTGATCCTCGGGGAGAGCGGCCTGCTGCTCGTGCGCAACCGGCGCCGCAACGGCGATCACGACTGGAGCCCGCCGGGCGGGGTCATCGATGAGGGCGAGACGCTGCTGGCCGGGCTGACCCGCGAGGTCGAGGAGGAGACCGGCGTGGTCGTGTCCGCCTGGCAGGGCCCGGTGTACGAGGTCGAGGTGGAGGCGCCCGGCCTGGGCTGGCACCTGCGGGTCGAGGCGCATGTGGCCGTGGACTACACCGGCGACCTGCACGTCGACGACCCGGACGGGATCGTGGTCGACGCCGCGTTCGTCGACCCCGGGGCCTGCGACGGCCACCTCGCCACCTGCCGCCCCTGGGTCAGCGAGCCGCTGGGCGCCTGGCTGGCCGAGCGTTGGGAGCAGCCCCGCCGCTTCCGCTACCTCGTCGACGGGGACGATCCGGCGGGGGCGGTCGTGACCCGCCGCTGACGGCGTGAGCGACGCCGACGACCGCACCATCCTCCATGTGGACATGGACGCGTTCTTCGTGTCCGTGGAGCTGCTGCGCCGCCCCGAGCTGCGCGGCCGCCCGGTCGTGGTGGGCGGCACGGGCCAGCGGGGCGTGGTGGCCGCGGCCAGCTACGAGGCCCGGGCCTACGGCGTGTTCTCGGCCATGCCCAGCACCCAGGCCCGGCGGCTCTGCCCCCAGGCCGTGTTCCTGCCCGGCGACCACGACCACTACGGCGACGTGAGCGGCCGGGTGATGGACATCTTCCGGTCCTACACCCCGCTGGTCGAGCCCCTGAGCCTGGACGAGGCGTTTCTGGACGTGACCGGGGCCCGGCGCCTGTTCGGCGACGGCGCCGAGATCGGGGGCGCCATCCGGGCCGAGGTCGCCGAGCGCGAGGGCCTCACCTGCTCGGTGGGCGTGGCCGTCACCAAGCTGGTGGCCAAGCTGGCCTCGGAGGCGGCCAAGCCCCGGGCGTCGCCCACCGGGCCCCTGCCCGGCGCCGGGGTGCGGGTGGTGGCCCCCGGTGAGGAGCAGGCGTTCCTGCGCCCGCTGCCGGCCCGGGCCCTGTGGGGCGTCGGTCCCGCCACCCTGGCCAAGCTGGAGCGCCTCGGCGTGCGCACCGTGGGCGACATCGCGGACCTGCCCGACGCCGCCCTGGTCGGCGCGCTGGGGCCGGCCAACGGCCGCCAGCTGGGGCTGCTGGCCCGAGGGGTCGACCCCCGGCCCGTCGAGCCCGACCAGAAGCTGAAGTCCATCGGCCACGAGGAGACCTTCGCCCACGACCACCACGACCCCGAGGCGCTGGCCCGGGAGGCGGCGCGCATGGCCGACGCCGTGGCCTGGCGGCTGCGCCGGGCGGAGATGGTGGCCCGCACCGTCACGGTCAAGGTGCGCTTCGGCGACTTCCGCACGGTGACCCGCTCGATCACCCTGCCGGC
>JBKPRS010000301.1:0-13357 GCA_046734695.1 Actinomycetota bacterium
ACCCACGGACGGCAGGCGAAGGGACGGGGAGTGGACGAGCGACGGGGCGTGCGGGCGCTGGTGGTGGCGGGCGTGCTGGTGGTGGCGGCGATGCTGGCCGCGGGGTGCGGCGGGGACGACGACGACTCGGCGTCCCAGTCGGGTGAGCGGGAGACGACCACGACCGCGGCCCCCGAGCCGCTCCAGATCCTCGTGACCAACGACGACGGCGTCGGGGCCGAGGGCATCGACGTGCTCGTGGAGGGGCTCCGGGCCCTCGACGGCGTCGAGGTCACCGTGGTGGCGCCCGCCGATCAGCAGAGCGGCACCGGCGGCAGCGTCACCGACGGACCGGTCGAGACCAACGAGGCCACCACGGCCAGCGGGTACGCCGCCAAGGCCGTCGACGGCTTCCCGGCGGACACGATCCGGGTCGCCTTCGACGAGCTCAGCCTGACGCCGGACCTGGTCGTGTCCGGCATCAACGAAGGCCAGAACCTCGGCCCGGTCGTCGACATCTCGGGGACCGTCGGGGCGGCGCGGGCCGCGGCGCGCCGGGGCGTGCCCGCCCTGGCGGTCAGCCAGGGCCTCGGCCAGGATCTCGACTACGACGTGGCCGCCGGTCTGGTCGTGGACTGGATCAACGAGAACCTGGACGCGCTGCGGGCCGGCGAGGTGCCGGCGGAGGTGGTCAACAACCTCAACGTGCCGACCTGCGACACCGGCGAGCTGCGGGGCCAGGTCGAGGTGGCGTCGGCCACCGGCGGCAACCCCCTGAGCCCGTCCGACTGCACGTCCACCGCGGAGGGCGCCGCCGACGACGTGACCGCCTTCGCCAACGGGTACGCCACCCTGACCGAGGTGCCGCTCGAGCCGGCCGCATAGCCCCGGTCGGGACGCCTGAGCAGGCCGGCTACACCGTCGACCAACGTCCCTGGGACCAACACCTAGCCGGGTCGCTCCAGGGTCCACACCAGCAGGAACGGGAGCCCCTCGAACGCCTGGCGCACTGCGTCGGGCACCACCGGGTAGGCGGGGTTGGTCGTGATCGCGACCTCCGGGACCAGCGGCTCGCGGCACTCCCGGATGGTCAGCCCGGCGCCGAGGATGGCCCGCACGTAGGTGCTCACCGGGTGGACGAGGTTGCGGACGTAGTGCAGCTCGAACCCGTCGCTCGCCATCGGGAAGACGGCGGCGCCGCCGAAGCTCGTGTAGAGCGGATGGATGTCGGAGGCGATGACGGTCCCGCCGGGGCGGACGACGCGGCCGAACTCGGCGAAGACCGGCGCCAGATCGGACACGTGGGTGAGCGCGAGCGAGCACACCACGACGTCGACCGACGCGTCCTCGACCGGCAAGGCGCTGAGGTCGCCGACCCGGAAGTCGCCGCCCGGGACCTTGGCTTCGGCCAAGGCCAGCATCGTGCGGTTGGCGTCGACGCCGATGACCTCGAAGCCCCGGTCGGCCAGGTGGCGGCTGTGCCGGCCGGTGCCGCAGGCGGCGTCGAGCGCGACGCCCGCCGCCGGGAGGGCGGCGAGCAGGTCGTGCATCACGGCCTCGTCCGCCTCGACCGCGGGGTTGGGGCCGTCGTAGTTCTCGGCCCAGGCGTCGTAGCCCGACGTCAGGTCGTGCTCGACCACCGGGATCCGGAGGTCGTTGGGGAACTCGTCGATGTTCTCGACCACGCGGCTCACGTCGTCGAGCCGCTCACGCACGGCCGACGGGCGTGTGACGCACTGGCGCATGGCCGCCATGCCGGCCACCGCGGTGAAGTACTGCGCAGCGACCAGCTCATCACGGTGGGTCTCGTCGCGTCGCTCGACCATGGTCGGGCAGTTTCCCATCCGCCCTCGCCGCCGCGGGAGCGGGTTAAGGGGTGACCACGATCTTGCAGTGCTGCTCGGGGTCGCCGAGCGCCTCGAACGCCCACCCGACCTCGTCGAGGCCCACCGCGGCGGTGACCATCGGGGCCACGTCGATCTCGCCCTCGGCGATCGAGCGGAGGCTGGCGGCGAACTCCATGGGGTCGTAGCCCAGGACGAACTGGACGTTCAGCTCCTTGGCGATGCCGTAGAAGGGCGTGACGGTGTCGTCCTCCATGCACACGCCGACCACGACGATCCGGCTCTGGGCGGGCGCCATGCGCATGATGTCGTCGATGACGCCGGGGACGCCGATGGCCTCGAACGCCACCACCGGGCGGCCCTGGCCGGCACGGCCGTAGGCGGCCCACGCCGTCTCCTCGCGCGGGTCCACCGCCTCGTCGGCGCCGAGCGTCAGCGCCAGCGCCCGCCGGGCCGGGGAGAAGTCGGCGGCGACGATCGGGGCCACGCCGCGGAGCTTCAGCGCCGCGATCACGGCCAGCCCCACCGGGCCGGCACCGAGCACGACCGCGCCGTCGCCCGTGCCGATCTGGGACCGGTTCACGGCGTGCAGGCCCACGGCCATCGGCTCGGCCAGCGCCGCGTGGCGGGCGTCGAGCCCGTTGGGCACCTCCAGCAGCAGGGGAGCGGTGAGGAGCATCCGCTCGGCGTAGCCGCCCAGCACGTCGTTGCTGTAGACGATCGCCCGGATCGCCGACGGGCTGACGAGCATCGGGATCGACGTCACCAGCGTGCCGGCCGGGAACGTCGCGGTGTCCGGCCCAGCATCCAGGACCTCGGCGGCGAACTCGTGGCCCATGAACACGTCGCGCTCGAGGTCGACCTCGGGCGCGGGCTCGCCGAGGGTGGGCATGCCCTCGATCTGGCGGCCCACCTCCAACGCCTTGTGGCCGTGGCGGGCGAAGTGGAGGTCGGAGCCGCAGATCCCGCAGGCCTTCACCGCGACGAGCACCTGGCCCGCGGCCGGAACCGGCTCGGCGACATCGTCCCGCACCACCATCTGACCCCGGCTGAGAACGGCCGCGCGCACCTTGCCTCCTGCTGGACCCGACACTGCTATCGGTCCGACCTTAGCTGCCTGGACCCGACGCACGCAGGTGTGACGGCTGAAACCGACACCAATGTCGACATGTTGACGAAACGTCCACTAGGTTGCGGATCGTCTACATCGAGGCGTCTCGCTAGGGGGACAAGGTGGCACACGAATTCCTGTCCGACGGGTGGTTCGAGGCGGTCGAGGCGCTCGGTCCGCCGCCTGCCGCGGCCGGTCCTGACCCGGGCCCCATCAACCTGGTGGTGACGGGGGCGCAAGGCGGCGACGTCGAACTCCACTTCGCGGCCGGCGCCATGGTCCGGGGCCTGAACGAGGCGGCCCCGACCACGCTGACCACGCCCTACGAGGTCGCCAAGTCGCTGTTCGTCAAGCGTGACCAGCAGGCAGCGATGCAGGCGTTCATGTCGGGCCAGATCAAGGTCACGGGCGACATGAGCAAGATCATGTCGATGGGCAACGCGGCGCCGACACCCGAGCAGGAGGCGTTCTCCCAGCAGGTGCTCGAGCTCACCGAGCTCTGACCCCGCGTCGACAACCGTGTCGGATACCGGCCTCCGGGTAGCCGTCGTCGGCGGCGGCATCGGCGGGCTGGGCAGCGCGCTCGCGCTCGCCCGGGCCGGCCACCGCGTGACCCTGCTGGAGCGCGACGAGCTCCCGGCCCGCGCCGATCCGGACGAGGCGTTCCGCGCCGAGCGGCGCGGGGCGCCCCAGTCCCATCAGACCCACGGGTTCCTCGCCCGCATCCAGGTGCTGCTGCGCGACCGGTTCCCGGACGTGATGGAAGACCTGCTGGCCGTCGGCTGCACGACGATGTCGGGGACCGCCAACCTGGGCGAGCCCCGGCCGGGCGACGAGGACCTGGCGGTCCTCATCGTCCGGCGCACGACGCTCGACTGGGTCCTGCGCCGGGCGGTGGTGGCCGAGCCCGGCGTCGAGGTCCGGACCGGCGTCGCGGTCGCGGGCCTCGTGGTCGAGCCGGCAGCGCCGGAGGGTGCACCGCCCGCCGTAGCCGGCGTGCGGCTGGGGGACGGCAGCGTCCTCGCCGCCGACCTGGTCGTGGTGGCCGGGGGCCGGCGCTCGCCCCTGCCCGCCTGGCTGGCGGAGGGCGGCGTCACGATCCCCGAGGAGGTGGTCGAGAGCGGCCTGATGTACTTCAGCCGCTGGTACCGGTTCCCCCACGGGCCTCAGGCGCTGAAGGACCCGAAGCTGGGCGGCGACCTGCGCTACGTGAAGTTCCTCGGCGTGCCCGGCGACGGCGACACGCTCTCGGTCACGCTGGCCGTGCGCACGAGCGACGGCGCGCTGCGGGCCGCGCTGGCCGGCGCCGACCGGTTCGACCTGGCCTGCCGGCTGCTCCCCGGGCCCGATCAGTTCTTCGCCGACGGCCCCCTCGAGCCCCTGACCGGGGTCATGCCGATGGGCGGGCTGCTCAATCGCCTCCGCCGCTTCGTCGACGGCGGCGGGCGCCCGCTCGTCACCGGCGTCCACGCGGTCGGCGACGCCCACACCTGCACGAACCCGCTCTACGGCCGGGGCTGCTCGCTGGCGATGGTCCAGGCGGTCCTGCTGGCCGACGCGCTCGCCGACCACCCGGAGGACCCCGTCGCCCGGGCCGCGGCCTACGAGGCGGCCTGCGCCCGCGAGGTCGAGCCCTGGTTCCACAATGCGGTGGAGATGGACCGGGCGGGGGCCGACCCGACCGGATCGGGGAGCGCCGCCGGGCTGGCCGGATCCGAGCAGGGCCGGGCCATGGCCGCGGTGTTCGTCGCCGCCGCCACCGACCCGGTGATCGGCCGGGCGCTGGGCCGCCTCTGGAACCTGCTGGACACCCCGGCCGGGATGATGGCGGACGCCGAGGTCATGGCCCGCATGGCCGAGGTGATGGCCCACCCCGAGGACTACCCGGTGCCCGACCCGGACGGCCCCACCCGCGAGGCGCTGCTGGAGGCCCTCGCCCACCCGGAGGAAGCGCTGCATGCCTGACGACCAGGTCCGTTCCCGCACCGTGTCGACCAACGGCGTCGACCTCCACGTCGTCGAGGCCGGGGAGGGGCCGGTCGTGCTGCTGGCCCACGGCTTCCCCGAGCTGGCCTACTCGTGGCG
Organism: Actinomycetota bacterium; assembly: GCA_046734695.1. Taxonomy (GTDB): domain Bacteria; phylum Actinomycetota; class Acidimicrobiia; order Acidimicrobiales; family VFJN01; genus ZC4RG19. The sequence continues at coordinate 5,020 of JBKPRS010000301.1, forward strand.
CCACCAGCTGCCGGCCCTCGCGGCCGCGGGCTACCGGGCCGTCGCCCCCGACCAGCGGGGCTACGGCCGGACGACCTGTCCCGAGGCGCTCGAGGACTACGACATCCACCACCTGGTCGGTGACCTGGTCGGGGTGCTCGACGACCTGGAGGCCGAGGACGCGGTGATCGTGGGCCACGACTGGGGCTCGATGGTGGTCAGCCACATGGCGCTGCTGCACCCCGAGCGGGTGCGCGGGCTGGTGAACATGAGCGTGCCCCACCTGACGCGGGGCGGCATGGCCCCGATCGCCGCCATGCGCAACGCCCTCGGCGACAACTTCTTCTACATCCTCTACTTCCAGCAGCCGGGCGTCGCCGACGCGGAGCTGGGCGCCGATCCCGCCCGCACCATGCGCCGCATGCTGGCCGGCGCGGTGCTGCGAGCCGACGCGCCGCCCGATCCCTCCGTGTTCGCCAACGACGGGCGGGGCTTCGTCGAGCGGATGCCGGAGCCCGAGGGCTTGCCGGACTGGTTGTCGCAGGCCGAGCTGGACCTCTACGTCGAGGAGTTCCGCCAGACCGGCTTCACCGGCGGCCTGAACTGGTACCGCAACCTGGACCGGAACTGGGAGACCACCCCGGAGCTGGACGGGGCCAAGGTGCCGATGCCGTCGCTGTTCGTGGGCGGCGCCCTGGACCCGGTCCTGATGATGTCGCCGCCCGCGGTCGCCCACCCCTCGCTGGCCGACCACCGGGGCGACGTCGTGGTCCCCGGCGCCGGTCACTGGGTCCAGCAGGAAGCCCCGGACGAGGTGAACGCGGCCCTCGTCGGCTTCCTCGACGCCGTCTGCCGCGACGGGAGCTGACATGACCTCACCGGCCCTCCGCTTCGGCGTGTTCTTCGCGCCGTTCCACCCCGTCGGCCAGAGCCCCACCCTCGCCCTGGAGTACGACCTCGAGCGAACGGTCGCCCTCGACCGGCTCGGCTACGACGAGGCGTGGTTCGGCGAGCACCACTCCGGCGGCTACGAGATCATCGGCTCGCCGGAGATCTTCATCGCGGCCGCCGCCGAGCGGACCAGGCACATCCGGCTGGGCACCGGCGTGACCTCGCTGCCCTACCACCACCCCTGGCTGGTGGCGGACCGCTGGGTGCTGCTCGACCACCTCACCCGCGGCCGCGTCATCTTCGGCGCGGGCCCCGGCGCCCTGCCCAGCGACGCGTTCGTCCTGGGCATCGACCCCGTCGAGCAGCGCCGCATGATGGAGGAGTCGCTCGAGGCCATCCTCGCCCTGTTCCGCAGCGAGGAGCCGGTCGACCGGGAGACGGACTGGTTCACGATGCGGGAGGCCCGCCTGCAGGTCCGGCCCTACACGAGCCCGCACCCCGAGGTGGCGGTGGCGGCGATGGTGACGCCGTCGGGGCCTCGCCTGGCCGGCCAGCAGGACGTGTCGCTGCTGTCGCTGTCCATGTCGGTGGCGGAGGGGTTCGCCGCCATCGGCCAGGCCTGGGGCGTGGTCACCGAGCAGGCCGCCCGGCACGAGCGCCCGGCGCCGGACCGCCGGACCTGGCGGGTGCTCGGCGCCATGCACATCGCGGAGACCCGGGAGCAGGCCATCGAGGACTGCACCTACGGCCTCCACGACTTCGCCGCCTACTTCGGCGGCGGGGCGGGGTTCGTGCCGCTGGCTGCCAACGTCGACGGCCAGCCGGCCACCCCGAGGGCGATGGCCGAGGCCTACGCCGAGTCGGGTCAGGCCGTCATCGGCACGCCCGACGACGCCATCGCCTACATCGAGCGCCTGCTCGACCAGTCCGGCGGGTTCGGCACGTTCCTGCTGCTGGGCCACGACTGGGCCTCGCCCGAGCGCACGCTGAACAGCTACCGGCTGTTCGCCCGCGAGGTGATCCCGCACTTCCAGGGCCAGCTGGCTGCCCCCCGGGTGTCACACGAGTGGGCGACCGGGAAGCGCAACGAGCTGTTCGGCCGGGCCGGCCAGGCCATGCTCAACGCCATCACGGCCCACGTCGACGAGAAGGCCGACGAGACGGCCGGCACTGGGGGAATGGCGCGCTGAGCCCCAGTATCGACGCCTTCCGGGACGACGCCGTCGCGTTCCTGGGCAAGGCCCAGGCCGGCGGGACCGCCTGCCCGGCCTACGGCGCCATCCTGCCGCCGGCCCTCCACGACCAGGCCCGGGCGTGGCAGCGGGAGATGGCGGACGGCGGCTTCGCCGGGCTGCACTGGCCGGTCGAGCACGGCGGGCGCGGGCTCAGCCGGGCCCACACCGGAGTGTGGCTGGAGGAGTGCGCCCGAGCCCAGGTGCAGCCCTACCTCAACCTGCAGGGCCTGGTGCTGGCGGGCGAGGCGATCCTGCGGTCGGGGAGCGACGAGCAGCGCGCCCGCTTCCTGCCGCCCACGCTCACCGGCGACCTGCTGTGGTGCCAGCTCTTCTCCGAGCCCGGCGCCGGCTCGGACCTGACCAGCTTGACCACCTCGGCCGTGGGCGACGGCGACCGCTACGTGATCGACGGGACCAAGATCTGGTCTTCGAACGCCCAGTTCGCCGAGTACGGCATCCTGCTGGCCCGCACCGATCCGGGCCAGCGCGGCCACCGGGGCATCTCGTTCTTCCTGCTGGACATGGCCACGCCCGGCGTCGACGTGCGGCCCATCCGGCAGATGACCGGCGACCAGGAGTTCTGCGAGGTGTTCCTGGACGGCGTCGCCGTGCCCGCCGAGGCAAGGCTCGGTCCCGAGAACGAGGGCTGGCGGGTGGCCACCGAGGTCCTGCTGGACGAGCGCGGCTCGGGTGCCGCTGGGCTGGTGAGCCTGGAGCGCAGGCTCGACCACCTGCGCTCCCTGGCCGGCGATCCCGCCCACCGGGACGCGCTGCTGCGGCTCTACGTGCGCGGCCAGGCGCTGCGCGCGCTCCTGCTGCGCGGCGGAGGCGGCGGCCCCGCGGCCGCGTCGTCGGCCAAGCTGGCGCGCACCGAGCTGGAGTTCGACATCGAGGTCCTGCTCGCCTCCCGGCGAGGGGCCGACGCATTGCTCGCCGGACCGGCCACCGACCGGTTCCTCTACGCCCCGGGGATGCGCATCGCCGGCGGGACCAGCGAGATCCAGCGCAACATCATCGCCGAGCGCGTGCTCGGCCTGCCGCGCGAGCCGCGCTAGCGCTGATCGGGCTTGACCAGCATCAGCAGATCCCACTCCAGCTCGGGGACCCGGCGGCCGCTGGCGGCCATGACGATGCTGCGGAACCGGCCGTCGAGGTGGGCGGCGCTCTGGCCCGCGAGCCCGAGGGCCCAGCGCAGCGTGCCGAGGACCTTCCACCAGCGGAACCGGTCCTCGTCGAACGTGCCGCCTGCCGCCTCGTAGCCGGCCACGAACGGCTCCCGCCCGGCGAAGCCGCCGATCTCGCGCCCGTCCTCCTTGAACCGCCACATCCGCAGCGCGGGCCAGGCGAGGTCCTGCATAGGGTCGCCGTGGCGGACCGAGCCCTCCCAGTCCAGCACCGCCTCCAGCCCGTTGGCGCTGACCAGGAGGTTGCCGTTGCGGGCATCGGTGTGGAGGATCGTGCGCCGCGGCGGCGCCGGGGGCAGGTGGCGCTCGAGCCAGCGGATCCCGAAGGCCAGCGCGGGGCGGGGCAGGGGCAGGCCGGCGACCATCTTGTCGGCGCCGGCCAGCGCCACCTCCGCCGGGTTCTCGGACGGGTCGTCCATGAGGTTGTCGGGCGCCTCGGCCGGGTCGACGGCGTGGAGCCGCCCCAGTGCCTCGCCCAACTGGCCCGCCACCCGCTCGCCGATGCCTTCGGCGTGGACCAGCCGCAGCACCCGCCGGGGCACCGACTCGCCGTCCACCCGGTCGGACAGGAAGAACGGGCCGCCGACGAAGCCGGGATCGGTGCACACCGCGTGGACGTGGGGCACCGGGACGCCGTGCGCCTCGGCCAGCGACCGCACGCCGGCCTCGGCGGCGATCGGGTTGAGCTCGATCTCGGCCGTGGGCAGGATCGTCGCCACCAGCGACAGGGTGCGCCCCGGTCCTTCGGCGGCGAAGGCCACGTTGGTGCGCCGGGCGCCGGCCGACGAGGCGCGCAGGCCCGTCACGGTGATGGGCTCGCCGAAATGGTCGGTCAGGAACCGGGCCAGGCCGTCGCTGAGGCCGGCGGACCGGTCGGATGCGGTGTCGATGCTCAGATCCCCTCCCAGGCATCGTGGCCCGGCTTGGCGATGGCCAGGTCGTCGCGGGTGATCGCGACCAGTGCGTCCCAGGCCTCGCGCTGGAAGCCCGGGTCGTCGTCCTCCCGGATCCGCTGGGCCAGCCGGGCGGAGAGCGCGCCGGAGTCGCCGTCCTGGCCGAGCAGCGCCCGCAGCCGCTCGCGCTCGCGGGCCGCCGCGTCCGGCCCGAGCCGTTCCTGGCGTTCGAGGATGCGGGCCAGGTTGGCCGCCACCCGGCACTTGTGCGTGAGCGCATCGGGCAGGGCGGGCATCAGCTCGTCCTCCAGCAGCTCGGCCATGGCGGCCAGCAGGTCCTCGGCGCTCGGCTCGTACTGCATCTCAGCTCCGTTCCTGGCCGATGGCGCTGAGCCACATCGTGCCCAGCGTCTCGGCGGCGGTCACCACGTCGTGCGCGCTCCGGCCCGGGCCGTCGCCCTCGACGAACCAGCGCTGGGTGAACTCCTCCAGCATGGCGACCAGGGCGGCGGCGGCGATCCCGGGGTCGATGTCGGTGCGGACGTCGGCGGACTCGATGCCCTTGCGGACCCGCTCGATGCGGCGCGCCCGTTCCCACCGCCGGGCCTCGGCGAGCTCGGGATCGAAGCTGGACGCCGCATGCCAGACCTTGGACAGGTCCACGTGCTCGACGTGATCGGACAGGTACCAGAAGATCTCGGACCGGATGCGATCGCCGACGTCCTGGCTCTTGAGGTCGGGCACCCGCTCGTGGGCGTCGGTGACCTGCTGGGTGAGAGCGAGGAGGATGTCGCGCCGGCTGCCGAAGTACTCGTAGAACGTGCCGTGCCCGACGCCGGCCGCCTCCACGATGTCGGGCACGCTGGTGTCGTGGTAGCCGTGCTCGGCGAACAGGCGCGCGGCGGCGTCGAGCAGGGCCCTGCGGGTCTCTTCCGCCTTCGGGGTGCGGCCGCCGGACTTGCGGCCGGCGCGCGGCGTGCCCGTCATGGGCCCACTTTATGCCGAGTTGACACTCATGTCGGTTTTGGGGTGTGTGCCTCGGGCCTCTGCGCCGTGCCATCGTCTCGGCGTGGATTCCCGGGCTCGGGTGGTCGGTCGACGGATCGCGGTGGTGCTGGTCGTCGTCGCGCAGCTGGCGTTGGTCGGCCGTGGCTACCGGTCGGCCCACAAGGAGTTCGCCTTCCAGATGTTCCCGGAGTCGAGCACGTGGTCGGCCGACGTCGTCCGGGTCACCGCGGGAGGGGAGCGGGTGCCGGTGAGCGAGCCGTGGTCCGGGTACCGGTGGGACGAGCTGGTGACGAGCCGCGGCCTGGCGGACCCGTCCGTCCGCCACCACGCCGACGCCGGGCTCGACAACCAGGTGGCGTTCCTGGCGGCCGCGCTCGACTACGTCGCGGCCCACACGCCCCGCGACCACGAGACCCGCTACCTCGAGGCGAGGGTGACGACCTGGCACAACGCCGACGGGCCGGAGGTGACGGTGCTGCGCAGCCACGAGCGGAGCGCCGCCGCCGAAGGGGGACCGGCATGACCGCCAACGCCACCGCCACCGCCGTCGCCCGGCCCTCGGCCAAGCTGCTCGACCGCGTCGACGAGCTGCTGGGCCGGCGGGTCAGCATGCGGGCCCTGGCCCTGCTGCGGGTCATGGCCGGTCCGATCGCGCTCGTGCACCTGTGGCCGTTCGTGTCCGACGCGCTGGGGGGCCGGATCTACCGGGACGCGTTCTACGAGCCGTACGCGGCCTGGTACCCGGAGCTGCCCCGCTCGCTCTACATCGGCCTGCTGGGCCTCGGGGTGGTGGCGGCGGTGGCGATGTCGCTCGGGCTGTGGACCCGGGTGGCGACGGCCGCCACGTTCGGGGTCGTCACCTACAACCTGTTCCTGTCCACGACCAACCTCCACGCCAACCGGGCCTACCTGGTGATCGTGCTGGCGGCGCTGGCCGTCGTGCCGTGCGGGCGCGAGCTGTCGATCGACGCCTGGTTCCGGGACCGGCGTGGGCTGCCGGCGCTCGACCTCCGGTCCCCGGCGTGGCCGCTGTGGCTGCTGCGGTTCGAGGCCTCCGTGGTCTACGGCGCGTCCGGTCTGAGCAAGCTGGTGGACGGGGACTGGTTCGGCGGCACCGTCACGTGGCACCGGATGGTCCAGGTGCGCGACCAGTTGGAGGCGTCGCCCCTGCCCAGCTGGGCGGTGTCCCTGCTCGTGGATCGGTCCTTCCACACCTATGCGGCCAAGGTGATCGTGCTCACCGAGCTGTTCATCGCGCTCGGGCTGTGGTGGCGGGCCACCCGGTACGCGGCCGTGTGGGTAGCTGTCGTGTTCCACGTCGCCATCCAGCTCTCGGCCTCGGTCCAGGTGTTCTCCTACCTGGCCATCGCCGCCCTGGTCATCTGGGCCGTGCCGTCGACCCGCGACCGGGTCGTCCGCTACGACCCGGCGGCGCCCCGCCACCGCCGGCTGGCCGAGGCGGTGGAGGCGCTCGACTGGCTGGCGCGGTTCCGGCTGGAAGAGGGCGGCCGCGGCTCGCCTCTCACCCTCACCGATCGCGACGGCCGCGAGTCGTCCGGGCGCGCCGCGGCCGTCCGGGTGCTGAGCCGCCTGCCACTGACCGCGTGGTTCACGCTGCCCCTCCTGCTGGTCCCGGTCCCGCGCACCGTGCCCCCGAGGGCGGGCTGACGTGGCCCGCCGGGACACACCCTGGGCCCGCGCGGCCATGGGGATCCTCGCGGTGGCCATCACCGGGGTCGTCGTCTTCGGGGTCCTGTCGCCGCCCGAGCGCTGCCCCGAGGTGACCGTCGAGGACCTCCGGGAGTCCGCGGGCGAAGCCGTGCGGTGGTTCACCCACAACCAGATGCCCAACGGCACCTGGCTCTACCTCTACGACGCCGGGTCCGACGAGGCGGCATCGGACTACAACGTCGTCCGCCACGCCGGGGCCAGCATGGGCCTGTACCAGGCGGCCACCGCCGGCATCCCGGGGGCGAGGGAGGCCGCCGACCGCGGCGTCGAATGGGCACTCGACCGGGTGGTCGAGCGGGAAGGCTGGGCGGCCCTACCGTCCTACGGATCCGCTTCGACCGGGGCGACCGCGCTGCTCCTCGCCGGCCTCGTCGAGCGGCGGCTCGACACCGGCGACGACCGCTACGACGAGCAGATGGCGCGGCTGGGCCGCTTCCTGCTGGCCCAGACCGAGCCGTCGGGAGCCGTGCTGGCGGAGTACGACCTGGGCGCCGGGCGGCCGGTGGCGGGCGGGTACTCGAAGTACTACACGGGCGAGGCCTATTGGGCGCTGACCCGGATGCACCGGCTGTTCCCGGACGGGCCGTGGGGCGAGGCGGCGGATCGGATCGGCGCGTACCTCGCGACCCGGCGCGACAAGGCCGAGGACCACTGGCCGCCCGTGCCGGACCACTGGGCCGCCTACGGGCTGGCGGAGACCGTGGAGTTCGACGACCGGGACGCCGAGCGGCCCCTCACCGACGCCGAGGTGGCCTACGCCCGCCGTCAGGCCGGCCTGTTCGGCGCCCAGGTGCGCTGGGTGGGCCAGCGCTTCGGGCCGTGGGGACCGGTGGTGCGGGGCCCGAAGACGCCGCGGGGCGGGGGCTACGGCGTCGTGGGCGAGGCGCTCACCGGCCTGTGGCGCGCGTCCCGGGTCGACCCGCGGCTGGCCGACATCCAGCAGCCGCTGGCCGAGCGGGCGATGTGCGTGGCCGGGCTCGCCATCGCCCAGCAGTCCAGCGCGGCCGACGCGTCGTCGGCCCGGGCGCCCGACAAGGTGCGGGGCGCGTGGTTCCACCACGGCGAGACCCGGATGGACGACCAGCAGCACGCCCTGGCCGCCCTGTTGCGCACCGTGGCCATCGTCGAGGCGCAGGGCGGGACGGGCGCCGGCCGGGGAGGACCGGCGCCTTCGGCGTGGCTGTGGCTCGCGGCCCTGGTCACCGCGTTCAACCCGTGCTGGGTGGCCCTCGGCGTGCCCCGCGCCGGCCGGTCCCGCCGGGACGTCGTGGCGATCACCGCGCTGGGCGGGGCGGGCGGCGCCCTGGCCGTGCTGGTGCTCTCGCTGTTGAGCGGGCCGCTGCTCGACCTCCTGAACGTGACCACGCCCGCGATCCGGATCGCGGCGGGCGTCGTGGCCGCGGTCGCAGGTGCCGTC
>JBKPRS010000302.1:0-2166 GCA_046734695.1 Actinomycetota bacterium
CCCGGCCGGGGCGGTCAGGACTCGGCGGACTCGGCCCGGTTGACCCGCAGCATCAGCCGCGACTTGCGGCGAGCGGCGGCGTTCCGGTGGATGACGCCCTTGGCGGCGGCGGCGTCGATGCGCTTGATGGCGGCACGCAGCCGCTCGTCGGCGTCGTCGGCGCCGGCCTCGGCGGCGGTCACGGCCCCGCGGGTGCGGGTCTTGAGCTCCGAGCGCACAGCCTTGTTGCGCTCGTGGCGCACGAGGTTCTGGCGGTTGCGCTTGATCTGGCTCTTGATGTTCGCCACTGGGGCCCTACTCCTTCAGAACGAATAGCCGAGCCAGGCTAGCGGCCCGCTGGCCGCAATGTCACCTTCAGGCAGAAAGTCCACCCGCCGCTACGCTCGCGCGGCCCCCTATGGATCTCGATCGCATCCGCAACGTCTCGATCATCGCCCACATCGACCACGGCAAGTCGACGCTGGCCGACCGCCTGCTCGAGCTGACCGGGGCGGTCGACCCGCGGGACATGCGCGACCAGTACCTCGACTCCATGGAGCTCGAGCGGGAGCGGGGCATCACCATCAAGCTCCAGTCCGTGCGCCTCGACTACCGGGGCCACGTCCTCGATCTCATCGACACCCCCGGCCACGTCGACTTCGGCTACGAGGTGTCCCGGTCGCTGGCCGCCTGCGAGGGCGTGATCCTGCTGGTCGACGCGGCCCAGGGCATCGAGGCCCAGACCCTGGCCAACTGCTACCAGGCGCTCGAGCACGACCTCGAGATCGTGGCCGCCCTGAACAAGATCGACCTCCCCGCGGCGGACCCCGACCGCTACGCGGCCGAGATCGAGAAGGTGCTGGGCATCCCGGCCGACCAGATCCTGCGGATCAGCGCCAAGACGGGGGCGGGCGTGGCCGAGCTGCTCGACGCCGTCATCGAACGGGTCCCGCCCCCCACCGGCAACCCGGACGACCCGCTCCAGGCGCTCATCTTCGACTCCCACTACGACCCCTACCGCGGCGTCGTCTCGTCCGTGCGGGTGATGAACGGGGCGCTCAAGACCGGCAGCCGGCTGCGCTTCATGCAGGCCGGGGCCGTCCACGACGCCGACGAGATCGGCGTGCGCACCCCCGACAACGTGCCCGTCGCGGTGCTGGGCCCGGGGGAGACCGGCTACCTCATGGCAGGCATCAAGGATGTGGCCGAGGCCCGCTCGGGTGAGACGGTCACCGAGGCCGCCCGCCCGGCCGCTGTCGCTCTCCACGGCTACCAGGATCCCAAGCCCATGGTGTTCTGCGGCCTCTACCCGATCGACGGCGACCAGTTCAGCGACCTGCGGGAGTCCCTGGAGAAGCTGCGGCTGAACGACGCCAGCTTCACCTACGAGCCGGAGACCTCGGGGGCGCTCGGCTTCGGGTTCCGCTGCGGCTTCCTGGGCCTGCTGCACATGGAGATCGTCCGGGAGCGGCTGGAGCGCGAGTTCGACCTCAGCCTCATCGCCACCGCCCCGTCCGTCGCCTATCACGTGCACACGCTGACCGGTGAGGTGCTGGACATCGACAACCCGTCGGCCATGCCCCCGGCCGCCAGCATCGAGCGGATCGAGGAGCCGTTCCTCACCTGCACGATCCTCACGCCCACGACCTACACGGGCACGCTCATGGAGCTGTGCCAGGCCCGCCGGGGCGAGATGTCCAAGCTGGAGTACCTGTCGCCCGAGCGCATCGAGCTCGTCTACCGGATGCCGCTGGCCGAGGTGGTGCGCGACTTCTTCGACCAGATGAAGTCCCGCACCCAGGGCTACGCCAGCCTCGACTACGAGCCCGCCGGCTACGCCGCGTCCGACCTGGTCAAGGTGGACGTCCTGCTCAACGGCGTGGCGGCCGACGCGTTCAGCACGATCATCCACAAGGACCGGGCCTACGACTACGGCCGGCGCATGGCCGAGAAGCTGCGGGAGCTGATCCCGCGCCAGATGTTCGACGTGCCCATCCAGGCGGCCATCGGCGGGCGGATCATCAGCCGGGAGACGGTCAAGGCCAAGCGCAAGGACGTGCTGGCCAAGTGCTACGGCGGCGACATCACCCGCAAGCGCAAGCTGCTGGAGCGCCAGAAGGAGGGCAAGAAGCGGATGAAGAACATCGGCCGCGTCGAGGTCCCCCAGGAAGCCTTCATCAGCGCCCT
>JBKPRS010000303.1:0-8316 GCA_046734695.1 Actinomycetota bacterium
TCCGGGGTGAGCAGCACCTGGGTGCGGATCGAGACGGGCGCGGCGCCCAGGTCGCCCCGGGCCAGGCGGGGCGCGCCGGCCAGGGGCACGATCTCCTGGGCCACATAGCGCTCGGGGCGGGCCGCGATCTGGGCGGTCCACGCCGCCATCTCGGCATCGCCCAGCTCGGCACCGACGGCCGGGGGCTCGGCCGCCCGCGGGTCGGTGTCGTGCAGGACGTAGCGCTCGGGCGCGGCCAGCACCGCGGCGCGCTGGTCGGGGTCGCCGCACCACAGGCTGGGGACGGTGCCCAGCTGCAGCGGCCGCCCGGTCAGGAAGCGAGCGGCGGCGTCCAGGAAGGGCTGGACGGCGAGCGATGACGCGATGCCCGTGCCGTGGGGATTGACCACGGCCACGCCCTGGTCCCGCATCGCCTCCACCACGCCGGCCACGCCTGCGCCCGTCACCCGGTCGTCCTCCACCGGGTCGAGCCCGCTCTCGGCGACCCGCCGCAGCAGCACGGCCATCGGCTCCAGGCCCTCGAGCGAGCGCAGCCACGCCCGCCCGCCCCGCACCACCACATCGGCCGCCTCGGCGAGGCTGTAGCCCAGCTGGGTGGCGAGGTAGGCGTTCTCGACGTAGCCCGGCTCGTCCGGCGGGCCGGTCACCACTACGGTCCGGGGACTGGCGATGCCCGGCGGCGCGGCCGCAGCCAGCGCGGCGCGCAGGGTCCGGGTGTAGGCGCCGTGGCCGGCCAGGCCCAGGGCCGGGTCGGAGCGGGGGAGCACCCGGGTGCTGATGGACCGGGCCAGCAGCGCATGGCCGTCCCCGCCCGGCACGTCGGTGACGTCGGCCACCACCCGGGCTGCGCCCCCGGCGTCCACCACCACGTCGGCGCCCGCCACCATCAGCGGCGGCGCGCCGTCGGGATACCAGGCTGAGCGCAGCGTGGCACCGTGCCCGGCCAGCGCCTCGACCGGGATCACACCCTCGCGCACGAGGCGTCGCGGGCCGTGCAAGTCGGCCACGACCGCGGCCAGCACCTCGGCCCGCTCGGCCAGACCGGCCGCCAGGCCCGCCCAACGGCCGGCGTCGATGACCAGCGGGACGACGTCGATGCGCCACGGGCGCAGGGTCTCGTCGCCGTCCTCGTGGAGCACGACGCCCGCTCCCTCGGCCAGCATCAGCCGGTCGGCCGCCCGCTGCCGGCGGTCCAGCTCGTCGGGCCCCAGGGCCAGCAACGGGACCAGCACGCGGTCCCAGCCGGGGCGGAGCGCGCCGGTCCGGTCCACCGCCAGGTCGTAGCCGTCCGCTCTCCGGTAGCCCACGGCTCACTCCGTCCGGGCCACGCTGCGCACGTCGACGGTCACGTCCTCGGGCGGCGGCGGGAAGTACGTCGCCTCCACCTCGTCGTGGACCGCGGCGATGGCCTGCTGCACGTGGTCGAGGCCCGTGTGCAGCCGGTCCAGCGGGGCGTTGGCCACCGCCACCAGGGTGCGCAGGGCGGACCGGGCGGCCATGTCCACGGCTTCGGCGCGGGGGAGCCCGGCGGCAAGCGCCTCCACCTCGGCCAGGCAGTGCGCGATCGAGCCGGGGAAGTCCGGGTCCCGCAGCAGGAACGCGACGGTCGGATGGCCGGTGGCCGGGCCCCGCCGGCGCCGGTGGTAGGCCTGCAGGGCGGACAGCGAGCGCAGCACAGCTGCCCACTGCACTTCGTCGTGCCGGGGCGTGCCGTCGGTGTCGTCGGCCCCGTCGAGCAGCGCCACGGCCCGGACGTCGAGCACCCGGCTGGTCATGTCCGCCCGCTCGACGTGCCGGCCGACGCACATCATGAGGTACGCCTCGTCGCGGCTCATGGCCCCGGCCAGGATGCCCGCGAAGCGCCGGCACTCGGCCACGACCTTGTCGAGGAAGCGGCCCCGTCTGGGGCGGTCGACGGCCTCGCTGTGGTGGCTGGTGGCGTACAGGTAGAGGTCGTTGAGCGCCTGCCATGCCTCCCGGGGCAGCACCTCCCGGGCCGAGCGGAGGTTCTCGCGGGCGGCCACGATGCAGGACAGCACGCTGGAGGGGTTGTCCCGGTCGGCCAGCAGGAAGGCGATGACGTGGCGTTCCGCCGCGGAGGGGTAGCGGGCGCCGAACTCGGCGCGGGCGCCGGTCACGGCGAGCAGCGGCTCCCAGGTCAGGGGCACGGACATGGGCAGGTCGACCAGCAGGTGCGTGTGCTCGGCCACGACCCGGGCGGTGCCCTCGGCCCGCTCGACGTAGCGGGCCCCCCAGTAGAGCTGCTCGGCGACGCGCGACAGCAGCACGTCAGCCCTTTCCGGTCAGCACTCGACGACCCATGTGTCCTTGCTGCCGCCCCCCTGGGACGAGTTGACGACCAGCGAGCCCGGCTGCAGTGCCACCCGGGTCAGCCCGCCGCGGGTCACGTAGCTGGTCCGTCCGGTGAGGACGAACGGGCGCAGGTCCAGGTGGCGGCGCGCGATGGTCCCGTCGCACAGGGTGGGCGCCGTGGACAGCGCCAGGATGGGCTGTGCCACCCAGCGCCGGGGGTCGGCCTCGATCGCCCTCGCCACCTGGGCGAGGTCCTCCCCGGTCGCCCGGTCGCCGATGACCAGGCCGTAGCCGCCACTCTCGTTCGCGGGCTTCACCACCAGCTCGCGCAGGTGGGCGAGCACGTGGCGCCGCTCGGCTTCGTAGTGGCAGCGGAAGGTGGGCACGTTGGGGATGATCGGCTCCTCGTCCAGGTAGTAGCGGATGAGGTCGGGCACCCAGGCGTACACGACCTTGTCGTCCGCCACGCCGGCGCCGGGGGCGTTGGCGATGGCCACATGCCCGGCCCGCCAGGCCCGCATCAACCCCGGCACCCCGAGCGTCGAGTCCGGGTCGAGCTCGTCGGGATCGAGCCACAGGTCGTCGATGCGCCGGTACACGACGTCCACCTGCCGGGGACCGGCGACGGTCCGCATGTAGAGGCGGTCGTCGTCGCCGACGAACAGGTCGCGGCCCTCCACCAGGGCCACGCCCATGCGCTGGGCGAGGAAGCTGTGCTCGAAGTAGGCCGAGTTGTAGATCCCGGGGGTGAGGACCGCCACGGTGGGGTCGGGCACGTCGTCGGGGGCCAGCGAGGCCAGCAGCCGGAAGAGCTGGTCCGGGTAGTCGTCCACCGGCTGGATGCTCTGGTGGGCGAACAGGTCCGGGAACGCCCGCTTCGACACGAGCCGGTTCTCCAGCAGGTAGCTCACCCCGGAGGGGACCCGCAGGTTGTCCTCCAGCACGTAGACGGTGCCGTCGGCGTCGCGTACCAGGTCGCTGCCGCTGATGTGGGCCCACACCCCGAACTTGGGGCGCACGCCGCGGCACTCGGGCCGGAAGTTGGCCGCCCCGGTGAGCAGCTCGGCCGGGAACACCCCATCGGCCACGACCCGCTGGTCGTTGTAGACGTCGTCGATGAAGTGGTTGAGCGCCGCCAGGCGCTGGGTGAGGCCGTCCTCGATGCGCCGCCACTCGGCCGCGTCGATGACCCGGGGGATGACGTCGAAGGGCCAGGCGCGGTCGATGCCCCGCCCGTCGGAGTAGACGGTGAAGGTGACCCCCATGGCCAGCATGTCCAGGTCGGCGGCGTCCTGGCGGGCCTGGAGCTCGGCCACCCCCAGCCCGTCGAGCAGCTCCAGCAGGGGCGCCGCCGCGGGCCTCGGCCGCCCGTCGGGCCCGATCAGCTCGTCCCAGAAGGCGGTGTGCCGCGCTGACAGCACGCGATGATCCGCGAGGGTCATGCTCGCAGTGTCCCGTCGGCGTGTGTCGCCGCTGTTCGCCTCGTGTGACGCCCGTGTGAACCCGTGGGGACCCAGGCGGGAGCGGTAATCGATGCTGGTGCGGAGGGTCGCACCTGCTTCAGTTGAGGGATGCTCCCGGCTCTGCTGACCGGGCTCGGGCTGGGTGCTCTCGTGGCCGCTCAGGTCGGCCCGGTGTCTCTCCTGTGCATCCGCACCACCCTGCGCTACGGCTTCACGCCGGGCCTGGCCGTGGGCGCGGGCGCCGCCACCGTCGACACGTTGTACGGTGCGCTCGGCATGGCGGGCGCGGCCTCGCTCATCGGCATCACCCCGGTCCGCATCACCCTCGGTGCCCTGGGCGCGGTCGTGCTGGGGCTCATGGGCGTCCGCACCCTGCGGACCGCCCAGCGGGTGCGCATCGGCATGGAGCTGCCGTCCGAGGTGGTCACCCCGGGCCGCGCCCTGCGCACCGCGCTGGCCGCCACCGCCTCGAACCCGCTGACCATCGCCTCGTGGGCGACGGCGTTCGCGGCCGCGTCCACGGCCTCGGTGGTCGGGGGCTGGGGCGATGGCCTGGCCCTGCTGGCCGGCATCGGCACCGGGTCGGTCGGCTGGTTCGCCGTCCTGTCGGCCGGCGTGGCCCTGGCCGGCCGCCGGCTGGGCGACCGGGCCGTGCAGGCCGCCGACGTCGTGGCGGGCGCGGGCCTGGTGGGCTTCGGCGCCCTCCTCGGGTTCCGCACCCTCCACGACGCCTGACGGCTCGTCCTCCTGTCCTCTGGCGGCTACAGGGCGAGCGCCAGGTCGCCGATGGCGACCATTGGCAGGCCCCAACGCAGGGCGAACCGCTCCAGGTCGGCCTCGCCGGCCATGCGGCCGTCGGGGTTCATGACCTCGCACACGACCGCCACCGGGGCCAGGCCTGCGGCCCGGCACAGGGCGACGCCGGCCTCGGTGTGGCCGCCCCGCTCGGCCAGACCGCCGTCCCGGGCCCGGAGCGGGAACACGTGCCCCGGCTGCAGGAAGTCCCCGGGCCGCGCCTCGGGATCAGCCAGCCGCCGCACGGTTGCCGCCCGCTCCTCGGCGGACACGCCGGTCCCGGTCCCCGCGGCCAGGTCGACCGACACGTGGAACGCCGTGCCCATGCGGTCGCCCGCCCCGGGCATGGGCGGGATCTCCAGCCGGTCGAGCACCTCGCCCGCGCAGGGCGCGGTGCTGTGCCCGCACGCCTGGGTGAGCAGGAAGGCGAACGACTGCGGCCGCAGGCACGCGCCCGCGAAGACGACATCGCCCTCGCCTTCCAGGTCCGGGTCCCAGACGACGACGCCCCCGCCCGCGGCGATCTGGGTCACGGCCTTGTCCACCCCGACGCGGCCGTCGAGCCGGCCCGCCCACGGCAGCGCCCCGACCACCGACGCCAGCGCCGCGTTCGGCCCCGACGGCCACCGCCTGGCGATGAGGCCGACCACGTCCGCCTCCAGGTTGACCCGCCGGCCCTCCTCCAGGCGGCCGAGCGTGGTCTCGGCCAGCGTGGTGGGGATGAGTGCCACCGAGAACCGGTCGCGCACCACCTCGGCCACGGTCAGGCTCACGCCGTCGACCGCCACCGAGCCCTTGGCCACGATCTCGCCCAGGAACCGGGTGGGCGGCCGGATCCACACCCTCTGCCCCGGGCCGTCCTCCCTTCCGGCCATGACCTTGCCGACCGCGTCCACGTGCCCCTGCACCAGGTGCCCGTCGAGCGGGTCCCCAGCCCGCAGCGGCAGCTCCAGGTTGACCGGATCGGCCGGCCGCCACTCGCCGGCCACCGACCGCCGCCGGGTCTCGCCCACCAGGGCGGCCCGGAAGCCGTCCTCGTCGACATGGGTGGCCGTCAGGCACACCCCCGACACCGCCACCGACCCGCCCGGCCGCAGCGCGGCAGCTGTCTTCGGTGCAGCCACGGCCACACCCTCGTCGTCGAGCTCGACGATGGCGCCGACCTCGCTGATCCGTCCCGTGAACACGCTGGTCACCTCCACGCTCGCTGCCCGAGGCAGGCTCGAGTCAGCACGACGGGGAGAGGAGGGCAGGCTGCCATCCTCGCGGGAGCGGGGTGTACCGCGTGGCCCCGGACTTCCACCGGGTCGTCCCACCCTGGGCAGGACCGGCGGGCTCTCACCGCCACACCTGGGAGTTGCGCCGCCATCACCTTACCGCACGGTCACTTGGCGTCGAGTGCGTGGTCCCGCGGGCGCCGGGGGAGGTGTCACACCTCGCCGGTACAGTCGGTCAGCGATGGCCCTGAAGAACGTGCCCTTCAAGATGGTGTCCGAGTTCGCGCCGGCGGGGGACCAGCCGGGGGCGATCGCCGCGCTCAGCGAGGGCATCGTCAACGGGGAGCGCTACCAGACGCTGCTGGGTATCACCGGGTCGGGCAAGAGCGCCACCGTCGCCTGGACGATCGAGCAGGTCCAGAAGCCCACCCTGGTCATCGCGCCCAACAAATCGCTCGCCGCCCAGCTGGCCAACGAGTTCCGTGAGTTCTTCCCCGAGAACCGGGTCGAGTACTTCGTCAGCTACTACGACTACTACCAGCCCGAGGCCTACATGGCCTCGTCCGACACCTACATCGAGAAGGACTCGTCGGTGAACGACGAGATCGACCGGCTGCGCCACTCGGCCACCTCCGCCCTGCTCACCCGGCGCGACGTCATCGTGGTGGCCTCGGTCTCGTGCATCTACGGCCTGGGCTCACCCGAGGAGTACCGCGACAACCTCCTGGTCCTGTCCCGGGGTGAGGAGATCGACCAGCGGGCCGTGCTGCGCAAGCTCGTCGACATGAACTACGACCGCAACGACATGAACCTCACCCGGGGCAAGTTCCGGGTGCGGGGCGACACGATCGAGCTGCATCCCGCCTACGACGAGACGGCCGTGCGCGTCGAGCTGTTCGGGGACGAGATCGAGCGCATCACGGTGGTCGATCCGCTCACGGGCGAGCAGATCCGCACCCTCGACGACCTGGCCGTCTACCCCGCCACCCACTACGTGGCCGGGGCCGAGCGGATGCAGAAGGCAATCGTGCGCATCGAGGGCGAGCTGGCCGAGCGGCTGGCCTGGTTCGAGAAGCACGGCAAGCTGCTCGAAGCTCAACGCCTGCGCATGCGCACCCAGTACGACCTGGAGATGATGCAGGAGGTCGGCTTCTGCAACGGCATCGAGAACTACTCGGCGCCCATCGACGGCCGCAGCGCGGGGGAGCCGCCCAACACGCTGCTCGACTTCTTCCCCGACGACTTCCTGTGCGTGATCGACGAGAGCCACGTGGCGGTGCCCCAGCTGCACGGCCAGTACGAGGGCGACCGCAGCCGCAAGGAGCAGCTCATCGAGTACGGCTTCCGGCTGCCGTCCGCGGCCGACAACCGGCCGCTGCGGTTCGAGGAGTTCACCGAGCGGGTCAACCAGGTGCTGTTCCTGTCGGCCACCCCCGCGGACTACGAGCTGCAGGTGTCGTCCCAGGTCGTCGAGCAGATCGTGCGCCCCACCGGGCTGGTCGATCCCGAGGTCGTCGTGCGGCCGACCAAGGGCCAGATCGACGATCTGCTCAGCGAGGTCCACGCCCGCATCGAGCGTGACCAGCGGGTCCTGGTCACCACGCTCACCAAGAAGATGGCGGAGGACCTGTCCGACTACCTGCTGGAGCAGGGCCTGCGGGTCCGCTACCTGCACTCCAACATCGACACGATCGAGCGCATCGAGATCCTGCGGGCCCTGCGCCTCGGCGAGTTCGACGTGCTCGTGGGGATCAACCTGCTGCGGGAGGGCCTCGACCTCCCCGAGGTGTCGCTGGTGACCATCCTCGACGCCGACAAGGAAGGGTTCCTGCGCAGCGAGACGTCGCTCATCCAGACGATCGGCCGCGCCGCCCGGAACGTCGACGGGCAGGTGATCATGTACGCCGACACCGTCACCGACTCGATGCGGCGGGCGATTGGCGAGACACAGCGGCGGCGCCAGCTGCAGCTGGCCTACAACGCCGAGAACGGCATCGAGCCGCAGACCATTCGCAAGGCGGTCAACGACATCCTGGCCCACCTGCGGCCGGCCGAGGGAGCGCCGACGCCCGGTGACGGGCGCCGGCGGGGCCGGCCCGGCGCAGCCAAGCGGCTGCGGGACGAGCTCGTCGACCTGCCGCCCACCGAGCTGGGCCGCCTCATCCAGACCCTGGAGGAGGAGATGCACGAGGCCGCTGCCGACCTCCGCTTCGAGTACGCGGCGCGACTGCGCGACGAGGTCAACGAGCTCAAGCGCGAGCTGCGCGAGGCAGGTGTCTGACCTCGTCCTTCTCCCGGCAGCCCAGCACCGCCTCGGGCACGCCGAACACGTCGTGCAGCACCCGCTGCCCGGCGTCGGTCACGTCCAGCGTGCGCCCGGTGCGCCGGCGCACCCACCCCGAGCCCAGGGCGGTGGTGGCGATGGCCGCCCCCAGGGCGCCCGCGACGTGCGGGCGGCGCTCGGTCCAGTCGAGGCAGGCCCGGGCGAACGCCCGGCGGCCGCCCCGGGCCCCGGCCACGTCCACCCC
>JBKPRS010000304.1:0-12901 GCA_046734695.1 Actinomycetota bacterium
GTAGCTGACCGGGCCGTCGCAGCGCAGCAGCGCCCGGACGGCCTCGACCACCTCGCGCATCACGTTCAGCGGGGACTCGCGGGCGATGCCGACCTTGGCCGCCAGCGGGTCCCACCACGCTCCCAGGCCGGCGAGGATCCGTCCGGGCGCCAGGTCGTCCAGGGTCGAGAACAGCGACGCCAGCCGGGCCGGGTTCCGGGTCCACACGTCGATGACCCCGGACCCGACGGCGATGCGCTCGGTGGTGGCCGCGAACGCGGCCATGGGCACGGTCGCCTCCCGGACCAGCCGGCTGTCGGCCTGCCACACCGCCGAGTAGCCCAACGCCTCGGCGCGGCGCACGAAGCCCATGGCCTCCCGGATCGGATGGGCGTCCTGCACGTACAGCGCCATCGGCACGCCCGCGAGGGGATCGGTCGCCTGCGCCCCGGCCTGGACCTCGTGCCCCTCGTTGCCCGGCCCGGCTGCGGCGTGGTGTCCTGCGGCCTGGGCCTCTGCTTCCGCCAGGCGGTCCGGACCGTCTACAGCTTCGCCCACAGGCGCTGCGCCTCCTCCCAGGCCCGGGCCCGGATCCGCTCGGCGTCGACGCGGGTGCAGACGCCGCCCTCGACCACCACCTCGCCGTCGACCACCACCCGCTCAGCCCGAACGCCGGGGGTGAAGGCCAGGTACCACGGGTCGGCCCGGTCGGCCGACCAGGTCACCTCGTCGTCCCGCACCTCGGGGACCAGGTCCGCCCCCGCCTGCAGCCAGCCCCAGGCCGCCTCGGGAGTGGCTGTGACGTCGTCGGCCCGCTGGGCCACGTAGGCCAGGGCGAACTCCTCCACCATGGCGGCGCCGATGCCGTCGCTGCCCAGCACCACCCGGTTCCCCGCCGCGGCCCAGCGCGCCGGCCGGGCGTAGCCGACCCCGTTGTTCAGGTTGGACCGGGGGTTGTGGGCGACAGTCCCCTTCAGCTCCGGCTCGGCGTGGACGCAGTGCGCCAGCAGCCAGAGGTCGCTCGTGTGCGGCCGCAGCCGGTCCGCCGCGCCCGCATCCACCCGGTCCTCGCCCACGTGGATGTGCACCCCCACGCCCAGATCCTGCGCCAGGCCGGCCACCGCGTCGAGCATGGCGTCGGACAGGGTGAAACAGGCGTGGGCGCCGACCAGTCCCCGCCCGCCCGCCCGCAGGAAGCGCTCGTTCTCGGCCAGGCCCGCCTTGGCCCCCGCGGGACCGTGGCGGTCCGTCACCTCGTAGGCGCACACCACCCGCACCCCCACCTCGGCGCAGGCCTCGGCGATCACGTCCAGGCTGCCGTCGATGGCGCCCGGGGAGGCGTGGTGGTCGACGATGGCCGTGGTGCCGGCCTCCACCGCCTCGACCGCGCCCAGCAGGGCCGACCAGCGCACCAGGTCGAGGTCGAGCGCCTGGTCGAGCCGCCACCAGATCTGGTCCAGGATGGCCGGGAAGTCGGTGGGCGTGACCGGCGGCGGGGGCATGCCGCGGGCGAGCGCCGAGTAGAGATGGTGGTGGGCGCAGACCAACCCCGGGGTGGTCGCCGTCACGTGGCGTCGCGCCGCAGCGGGAGCGTGGAGCGCCACTGGCCGTCCCGGTCGTGCAGCGCACCGGCCACCGCGCCCGCGGTGGGGACGAGCCCGATCTCACCCACGCCCTTGATCCCGTAGGGCGCCCGGGGTTGGGGTCGCTCCACCAGGACCACGTCCACGGGCGGCATGTCCTTGGCCCGGATGATGCCGAGCTGGCGCAGCGTGGTGGCGGTGGGCCGGGCCTGATCGTCGGTGGGGTAGTCCTCGGTGAGCGCGTAGCCCAGCCCCATGTGCACCGACCCCACGATCTGGCCCTCGCACAGCAGCGGGTTGACCGCCCGGCCCACGTCGTGGGCGGCCACCACCCGCTCGACGTCGCCCGTGTCCCGGTCCATGATCACCAGCTGGGCGGCGTAGCCGAAGGTCGAGTGGATGGTCGGGCGCTCGACCGTGCCCAGGGCCTGGGTCCAGTCGACCCGGTACTCGCCTTCGTAGGCGACGCCCGGCCGGCAGCCGTCGGCGCACGCCACCCTGCACGCCGCGGCCACCGAACCGGCGCCCATGAGGGTGCCCCGGCTCCCTGTCGTCTGGCCGGCACCCAGCTCATAGGACGTGTCCACCAGCACCCGCACCCGGGCGGGATCGACTCCCAGCTCCTCCACCGCCACCTGGAGCGCCACCGTGTGGACGCCTTGGCCCATCTCGGTCCAGCAGTGCCGGACCTCTACGCCGCCCCCGGTGGTGTAGTCGTCGTCGAAGCGCACGACGGCCTTGGCGATCTCCTTGAACCCGTTGCCCAGGCCCGAGTTCTTGAGCCCGAGCCCGATCCCGACCGCCTTGCCCGAGGCGACGGCCTCGTCGTAGCGGTCCTTGACCGCGTCGAGGCAGTCCCGGGCCCCGAGGCAGCCGTCGTCCATGACCTGGCCCGGTCCCCAGGTGGAGCCGGGGGTGACGACGTTGCGGGCCCGGATCGCCCAGCGGTCGATGCCCGCCGCCCCGGCCAGCCGGTCGAGCACGCCCTCGGTGGCGAACTGGGCCTGGTTGGCTCCGAAGCCCCGGAACGCCCCACAGACGGGGTTGTTGGTGCGGACCGCGATCGCCTCGACGTCGACGACCGGCCAGGCGTACGGCCCGCTGGCGTGCCCGGCCGCCCGCTCCAGCACCTTCATGCCCACCGAGGCGTAGGGCCCGGAGTCGCCCACGATCCGGGCCTTGAGCGCCGTGACCTTCCCGGTGGCATCGCACCCGGCCCAGACCTCGGCCCGCACCGGGTGGCGCTTGGGGTGGACCAGCAGCGACTCCTCCCGGCTGAACGTGCACTTCACCGGTCGCTGCAGGAGGTGGGCGGCCAGGGCGGTCTGGGTCTGGTTGGCGCAGTCCTCCTTGCCGCCGAAAGCCCCGCCATTGGCCACGAGATGCACGAGGATGCGGTCCTCCTCGATGCCGAGCACGTCCGCGATCTGGTGGCGGTCGTCCCACACCCCCTGGCCCCCCGAGAACACCTCCAGCGTCCCGTCGTCGTGCGGGACCGCCAGCGTCGACTCCGGCTCCAGGAACGCGTGCTCGATGCGCTGGGTCTGGAACACCTCGTGCACGGTGTGCGCGCTGGCCGCCAGGGCCTCGTCCACGTCCTTCGCCGCCGGGTCGTCACAGCGGGCGTAGAGCGACCGGGACAGCACGTTGGGCTCGGCCGGGTCGCCGACCTCCCACACCGCCGGCTCGCTGCTGCCCAGGGCAGCGAGCGCGTCCGCGAACGGCGCGAGCGGCCGGTAGTCCACCTGCACCAGCTCGGCCGCGCGCCGAGCGGTGGCCCGATCCCGCGCCACCACGAGCGCGAGCACGTCGCCTGTGTAGGACGTGCGCCCGCCCACGGGGATGAACACGGGCCAGTCCCGGTGGATCAACCCGATGCGCAGCTCGCCGAGCACGTCCGCCGCGGTGAGCACCCGCTCGACGCCCTCGACCGCCTCGGCCGCCGTCGTGTCGATGCCGGCGATGTCCGCTCGGGCGTGCTCGGACAGCACGGGTGCCGCGTGCAGCATCCCCGCCACCCGCATGTCGTCCACATACGGCTTGTCGCCCAGGGCCAGCTCGGTCGCCTCGTACTTCGGGATCCGCCCGCCGACCCCCGCCCGCGGCAGGCCGACCGGCACGTCCTTGCCCTGCGCCAGCAGGTCGACGGCGTCGAGGATCGAGTGGTACCCGGTGCACCGGCACAGGTGGCCCCCGAGGTGCCGCGCCGCCTTGTCCCGCGTCAGCCCGGCCCCGTCCTTGTCCACGAGGTACTTGGCCCGCATCACGATCCCGGGCGTGCAGAAGCCACACTGCAACGCCCCGGTGGCGGCGAACGCCTCGGCGTAGCGGTCCCGCTCGCCGGCCGGCAGCCCCTCCAGCGTGGTCACGGCCTTGCCCGCCACCCGCTCCAGCCCGAGGTTGCACGCCACCACCGGCTTGCCGTCCAGCAACACGGTGCAACACCCGCACTGCCCGGTCGGCGAGCACCCGTCCTTGGGGCTGGTGACGTCCAGCTCCTCCCGCAACGCCGCCAGCAGGTGCGGGTGCTCCCCGACCTCCACCGGTGTCCCGTTCAGGACGAAGCTGTACGCCACCCCACCAGCCTGACACGAATCAACAAAGTGTTGAAGCCCCGGTCGGCCGGGAGGGGCCAGAATGGCGGATGCCCTCGTCGCTGTACGTGAACCACGCGACCTCGTCGCTGCCGGCCGAGGCCAAGCCGGGGCCCGAGGTCCAGGTGTTCCACCGGACGCTGCCGGGCTACGCGCCGACCCCGCTGCGGGACATGCCCGCCCTGGCCGAGCTGGCCGGGGTGGGGCGGGTGCTGGTGAAGGACGAGTCGAGCCGGTTGGGCCTGCCGGCGTTCAAGGTGCTGGGGGCGTCGTGGGCCACCGTCCGGTTGCTGGCGGAGCGCCTGGGCCGCAGCGTCGCGCAGACGACGCTGGACGACCTGGGCGAGACCGTGGCCGAGGAGCTGGGCTCGCTGCGGCTGGCGGCCGCCACCGACGGGAACCACGGGCGGGCGGTGGCGCACATGGCCCGGCTGCTGGGCGCTCAGGCCACCATCGCCGTGCCCGAGGGGACGGCGCAGGCCCGCATCGACGGCATCGCGTCCGAGGGCGCGGAGGTGATCGTCTGCCCCGGGACCTACGAGGACGCGGTGACCCTGATCGCGGGCATGGCCGGCGACACGACGCTGGTCGTGTCGGACACGTCCTGGCCCGGCTACGAGGATGTGCCCAGGCGGGTGATCGAGGGCTACTCGACGATCTTCGCCGAGATCGAGGAGCAGGCGGCCGGCTCGGTGATCGACCTGGCGGTCGTCCCGCTGGGCGTCGGCGCCCTGGGCGCCTCGGCCGGCACGTGCCTGCGCGCCGGGCGGGCACCCGGTGACGGACCACTCCTGGTCGGGGTCGAGCCGGACTCGGCCGCCTGCGTCGTCGCCGCGGTCAAGGCCGGCCACCTGGTCGAGGTCCCCGGCCCTCACGACTCGATCATGGCCGGTCTGAACTGCGGCCTGGCCTCGCTGCTCGCCCTCCCCACGGTCAGCGCCACGTTCGACGCCTTCCTCGCCATAGACGACGACCGCTGCCGCCTCGCCATCCGCGCCCTCGCCGACGCCGGCCTCGACGTGGGCGAGACCGGCGCTGCCGCGCTCGCCGGCCTCCTGGCCCTCGTCGACGAGCACCGCGCCACCCTCCCCGTCCCCGACACCGCCACCGTCCTGCTGCTCGTGACCGAGGGCGTCACCGACCCAGCCAACTTCGAGCGCATCGTCGGCCGCCCGCCGCGCTAGTCGCCGTCGGTCTGTGTGATCAGGCCGTACTGGGACGGTTCGCGGTGGCGGGCCAGGTCGAAGACCGTGGACTTGTAGGAGATCGTGGCGTCCAGGTCGCACTGGGCCACGGCCAGCTCGTCGGCCAGGCCGGTGCATTGGGCGACGATGGTGCCGGACGGGTGGATGATGCAGGTGCCGCCGATGTGGTCGATGCCCTCCTCCCGGCCCGCCTTCGCGACACCTACCACCCACGTGCCGTTCTGGTAGGCGCCGGCCTGCATGACCAGGTGGTTGTGGAAGTCGCTGTGGCGGTCGTGGTCGGGGGCCGGGGGGTTGTGGAGCGGGGTGTTGTAGCCGACGCATACCAGCTCCACGCCCTGGAGGCCCAGCATGCGAAACGCCTCGGGCCAGCGGCGGTCGTTGCAGATGAGCATGCCGACGCGGCCGCCGTAGGCCTCGAAGACGGGGAAGCCGAGGTTGCCCCGGGTGAAGTAGCGCTTCTCCAGGTGCTGGAACGGGCGCCATGGCTCGTGCTCGGCGTGGCCCGGTAGGTGGATCTTGCGGTAGCGGCCGATCTCGCGGCCGTCCGGGCCGACGAGGATGGCGGTGTTGAAGTGCTCGCCGGACGGCGTCAGCTCGGCGAAGCCGAGGGAGAACGCGACGCCCAGGCGGACCGCCTCGTCCCACAGGGGCTTGGTGTCGGGGCCGGGCATCTCGGTTTCGTACCAGGCGTCGAGGGCGGGGTCGCCGTCCTCGTACCAGTAGCGGGGGAAGAACGTGGTCAGCGCCAGCTCCGGGAAGACGACGAGGTCGGCGCCCCGGGCGGCAGCCGCCCGCAGGAGCGCCACCAGGCGTTCGACTACGGCGGAGCGCGGGTCGGACTTGGCGATCGGGCCCAACTGGGCGGCGGCGACGGTGACGATGCGACTCATGCCGCCAATTCCACCAGGACCTCGGCCAGGACCTGGGCGCCCGCGGCCAGGTCGTCGGGCGAGGTGTACTCGGTCGGGTTGTGGCTGATCCCGGCGCGGGACGGGACGAAGACCATCCCGGTGGGGCAGACCCGGGCCAGCATCTGGGCGTCGTGGCCGGCGCCCGACGGGAGCCGCATCACCGACAGATCGAGCCGGCGGGCCGTCGCCTCCACCAGGTCGACCACCGACGGGTCGAAGGCCACGGGGTCGAACTGGGCCAGGTGCCGCCACGCCAGGGATACGCCCTCGGTCGCGGCGACGTCCTCGGCGTGCGAGCGCAGGCCGGACTCGGCCTCGGCCAGGATCGACGCGTCGGTGTTGCGCAGGTCGACCGTCAGCGTGGCGCGGGCGGCGACCACGTTGACCAGGTCGGGGTGCAGGGAGAGGCGGCCGACCGTGGCGACCTGGTGGCCGCCGAGCGCCGTCGCCAAGTCCCTGACGAACGTGACGATCGAGCCGGCCACGTAGCCGGCGTCGTGGCGCAGGCGCATCGGGGTCGTGCCCGCGTGGTTGGCCTGGCCCGTCACCACCACTTCCTGCCACGAGATTCCCTGGACGCCCGTGACCGCGCCGATCGTGATCCCCTGCTCCTCCAGCAGCGGGCCCTGCTCGATGTGGAGCTCGACGTAGGCATGGGGGGCGGGGCCGGGGACAGCGGCGTCGCCCGCCCAGCCGATCCGCTCCAGCTCGTCGCCCAGGACCGCGCCGTCGATGGCGACGATGTCGAGCGCGTCCTCCAGGGGCATGCCGCCCGCGTAGACCAGGCTGCCCAGCATGTCGGGGGCGAAGCGGCTGCCCTCCTCGTCGGTGAAGAAGGCGACGGCCAGCGGGCGGCGGGTGCGCACGCCCGCGTCGTCCAGCGCGCGCACGACCTCCAGGCCCGCCAGGACGCCGAGCGTGCCGTCGTAGCGGCCGCCGGTGCGGACCGTGTCGATGTGGCTGCCCGTCATCACGGGGTCGAGCGACGAATCGAGGCCGGGCCGGGTCGCGACCACGTTGCCGATGCGATCGACCCGCACGTCGAGCCCCAGGGACCGCATCCAGCCCACCACCAGCTCCCGGCCGCCGGCGTCCTCGTCGGTCAGCGCCAGCCGGCAGTTGCCGCCGTCGCCGGTGTCGCCCACCTCCGCCAGGGCCTCCAGGTCGGCCAGCAGGCGGTCGGGCTGGACTTTCATCCCGGCTTCCCGCCCACCACCGGCGGCTCGGCGGACCAGGGAAAGTCGATCCACAGATCCGTCTCGCGCCAGGTGTAGTCGGGGCGGACCACCGAGCGGGGCTTGTGGTACAGGACCGCGGTGCGGGCCTCCGCCACGTGTTGCAACAGCACCTCCCGCACCAGCCGCAGTGTGTGGCCGGTGTCGGCCACGTCGTCGGCCACCAGGACCCGCAGGCCGGTCACATCCACCATGTCGAGCGAGGGCGGCAGCACCACCGGCACGTCGAGCCGCTCGTCCACGTCCGTGTAGAACTCGACGTTCATCGTCCCGCAGTTCTTGACCCCCAGCGCGTAGGCCAGGGCGCCCGCGACCGTGAGGCCGCCCCGGGCCACGGCCACCACCACGTCGGGCCGGTAGCCGCTGTCCGCCACCGTGTGGGCGAGGTCGCGGCTGGCCACGCCGAACCCCTCCCATGTGAGGACCTCGCGCTTGTCCGAGTAGTCGCTCATACCAGGTCCCAGGGTCGGACCGGCACCCGGGTCACGTCCACCCCCGTCGCCGCCCGGATGGCCGCGGCCACCGCCGCGGTGGACGAGATCGTCGGCGGCTCGCCCACGCCCTTGGCGCCGAACGGGGCGCCGGGCTCGGGCTGCTCGATGCAGGTGGCCAGCACGTCGGGGGCGTCGGCCACCGTCGGGATCAGGTAGTCGGTGAAGCTCGGGTTCCGGACCAGGCCGGCGTCCATCACGATCTCCTCCATCACGGCCAGGCCCACACCCTGGGCGATGCCACCCTCGATCTGCCCGATCACCTGCGTGGGGTGCAGCACCCGGCCCACGTCCTGGCCCGTGGTGATCTGCACGACCCGCACCAGTCCCAGGTCGGGGTCGACGTCGACCACGGCCCGGTGGGCGGCGAACACGAAGCTCACGTCGGCGTCGCCCTGGCCCTGCCCGTCCAGCGGCACCGTGGGCCGGTGGCGGTGGACCGCCGACGCCTCGAACGACACGTCGCCCGCGGCCTCGGCCACCGTCACCGCCGGACCGCCCTCGGCGGAGACCAGGTGGCCGTCGTCGGTGAGGGTGACGGCCTCGGGTGCGAGCCCCAGGCGTCGGGCGTAGGCGGACCGGACCTGCTCGGCGACGAGCCGGCAGGCCCGCTCCACGGCGCCGCCCGACATCCACGTCTGGCGGGACGCGGACGACGACCCGGCCGAGCCCATCAGGACCGAGTCCGGCGGCTCCAGCACCACCGCATCGCAGCCCAGCACCGTGCGGGCGATCTGGCCGGCGATGGTCACGAAGCCCTGCCCCACCTCGGCCACTGCGATCGACACCGTGGCGACGCCGCCCGCCAGGCGCGCCCGGGCCTCGGACGTGTCGTCGAAGCCCTCCGAGTACATGAGGTTCTTGTAGCCGACGGCCACCCCGACGCCCCGGCGGGTGCGGGACGGGTCATCGGTGCGGCCCGCGCCGCCCGGCCGTTCCAGCGGCTCGGAGCCGGCCGGCGGCGGCAGCGGGTACGCCACCGCGGCCCGGACGCACTCGGCCACCGGCGCCGTGCCCGTGATGACCTGACCGGTGGGCAGCACGTCGCCGGGGCCGAGCGCGTTCTTGAGCCGGAGCTCGACCGGGTCGAGCCCCAGCCGGGCGGCGAGGCGGTCCATCTGCGACTCGTGGGCGAAGCACACCTGCACCGCTCCGAAGCCGCGCATGGCGCCGCAAGGCGGGTTGTTGGTCCGCACCACCACCGCGTCGATGGACGCGTGCGGTACCCGGTAGGGCCCGCAGGCAAACCGGGCCGCGTTGGAGATCACGGCGGCCGACGAGGACGCATAGGCGCCGCCGTCGAGCACGAGGTCGGCCTCGACCTTGACCAGCCGGCCGTCCCAGGTGGCGTGGTGGCGGTAGTGCATGCGGGCCGGGTGGCGGTGCACGTGGCCCAGGAACGACTCGTCGCGCAGGTAGCTCATCTTCACCGGGCGGCCGGCGGTGAGGGCCAGCAGGCAGGCGTGAACCTGCATGCTCACGTCCTCCCGCCCGCCGAATGCGCCGCCCACTCCGCCGAGGTGCAGGCGCACCTGTTCGGGCGGCACGCCCAGGCACGCGGCCACCTGGTCCCTGTCCTCGTGCAGCCACTGGGTGGCGACCCACAGGTCGATCCCGCCCTCGCCGTCGGGCACGGCCAGCCCCGACTCGGGGCCGAGGAAGGCCTGGTCCTGCATGCCGACCTCGTAGGTCCCCTCCACCATCACGTCGCCCGCGGCGGACGGGTCGCCGTGGGACACGGTGATGCGGCGGATGACGTTGCCGTCGGGATGGATCGGCGGCTCGTCCGGCGCGGCCTCGGCGTCGACCAGCGGCGGCAGCGGCTCGTAGGTCACGATGATCGCGTCGAGTGCCTGGCGGGCCGTGTCGGGATGGTCGGCGGCCACGGCCGCCACGGGCTCGCCCACGTAGCGCACCACGTCGTGGGCGAACACGGGTTGGTCGGCGGAGATGAGCCCGTAGGTGGCGGCGCCGGGGACGTCCTCGGCGGTGACCACGCAGGACACGCCGGCTATGGCCAGCGCGGGGCCGGTGTCGATGGCCAGGATGCGGGCATGCGGGTGCGGCGAGCGCAGCGTGCGGCCCCAGAGCATGCCCTCGGCGTACAGGTCGGACGAGAAGGCGAAGCGGCCCTGGACCTTGGGTGTGCCGTCGGGGCGGATCGGGCTGTCGCCGACGCGCCCGCCGGCCGATCCGCCCCGACGCGGCGGGGCCTGGACGTCAGTCACCGTTGGGCCCCGACCGTACCGCCACGACCTGGGACACCGCGGCCAGGATGCGGCCGTAGCCGGTGCAGCGGCACAGGTTGCCCGCGAGGGCCTCGCGCACCTCCAGCGGGGTCGGCTCGGGAACCCGGTCGAGCAGGTCGTGGATGGCGACCACGAACCCCGGCGTGCAGAACCCGCACTGGACGCCGCCGGCCTCGACCATGGCCCGCTGGACGTCGGTGAGCACGTCGGGCCCCAGGGCTGCGTCGCCGGGCTCGGCGCCCTGCGGCCCCAGTCCCTCCACCGTGGTGATGGCGCAGCCCACCGCGGCCTCGGCCAGCTCCAGGCAGGCGCACACCAGCACGCCGTCGACCAGCACGGAGCACGAGCCGCACTCGCCCTGTTCGCAGGCGTTCTTGGCCCCGGGCAGGCCGAGCCGGTCCCGCAGGACGTGCAGCAGGCTGTCGCCGGCGTGGGCGCCGACCACCGGGCGCACGACGCCGTTCACCGTCAGCTCGAAGGTGGTCCCCGCGGTACCGGTGCTCATGCCGCCGGCCTCCAGGCCCGCTCCAGGGCCCGGCCGGCCATCACACCCACCGCGTGGCGCCGGTAGGCCGCGGTGGCGCGGTGGTCGTCGATGGGGCGGGCGGCCGCGGCCATGCGCCGGCCGAAGCCCTCGACCACCGAGGGGTGGGCGGGCGCATCGCCGTCCCAGTCGAGCCGGGTTGTGGCCCACAGCTCGGCGGCCTCGTCCCGGATGGGGACCGGGCCCACCGCCCCCAGCGCGCAGTGCAGCGCCCGGCGCTCGCGGTCGACCACGAGGGCGCAGTTCGCGACCGCGATGACCATGGCGTTGCGCACACCGATCTTGAGGAACTCGCTGGGGCCCCCGGCCACCGGGACCCGCACGGCCACCACCAGCTCGTCGGGCCGGCGGGCGGTCTGCTTGGGCCCGGTGAGGAACTCGGACACGGGCAGCGTCCGGGTCCCCCGGGTCGAGGCCAGCCCGACGGTGGCGCGCAGAGCCACCAGCACCGGGAGCGTGTCCCCCGCGGGCGAGCCGGTCACCAGGTTGCCGCCGATCGTGCCCGCGTTGCGGATCTGGGGGCTGCCCACCGTGCGCGCCGCCTGCGCCAGCGCGGGCAGCAGGCCGGCCAGCTCTCCGCCCAGCAGCGTGGTGTAGGTGACGGCCGCCCCCAGCACGACCGTGTCCTCGCGTGTGTCGCCGCCCGCGGCGGAGCGCTCGACGTGCCAGTCCCGCAGCCCGGTCAGCCGGCGCAGCGAGAGCACGTCGAGGGGACGCCGTCGCCCGTAGTTGAGCTCGACCATCAGGTCGGTGCCGCCCGCCAGAACGGTGAGCGCCGGGTCGCTGTCCAGAGCGGCCAACGCATCGTCGAGTCGGTCGGGAACAAGGACGGTCACTGGCGTCGAGGTTGGTCGGCCTCAACGAACTGTTGAATTCGCGCATGTTACTGGTTGGTGAAGGGGCGTCCATGTGGTTGGGTGGCGCCGTGCTCCTGCGGGGCGGAACGGTGCTCGACGTGGACGGCGAGCGGATCGCGGACGTGCTCGTCGGGCCCGACGGCCGGGTGGCGGCCGTAGGCGCGGGCCTGGTGGGGGAGCCGGTCGAGGACGTGTCCGGGCTGCTGGTGGTGCCCGGCGGCGTGGACGCCCACACCCACATGCAGCTGCCCGTGGGCGCGGTGCGGGTGTCCGACGACTTCGCCACCGGGACCGCGGCCGCCGCGGTCGGCGGCACCACCACGGTGATCGACTACGTCACCGCTTACCGGGGCGAGGACCCGCTCGGCGCGCTGGCGACGTGGCGGCGCTGGGCCGAGCCCGCCGCCATCGACGTGGGCCTGCACATGACCTTCACCGAGGCCGTGCCCGAGGCCGTGGTGGCGGACTGCATCGAGCGGGGCGTGACCAGCTTCAAGCTCTACCTCGCCTACCCGCAGCTGCTGCAGGTGGACGACGACGTGGTGTTCGACACGCTGCGGGCGTGTGCCCGCCACGGCGGCCTGGTCACGGTGCACTGCGAGAACGGCGGCGCCATCGAGGCACTGCGGCGGCGGGCGCTGGCCGAGGGCCGCACCTCCGTCGTCTCGCACCGCGAGACCCGCCCGGCGGCGCTGGAGGCCGAGGCGGTCAGCCGGGTGGGCCGGCTGGCCGAGGTGGCGGGAGCGCCGGTGTACGTGGTCCACCTGTCCTCGGCGCCCGGGCTGGCCGAGGTGCGGGCCGCCCAGGAGCGGGGTGTGGCGCTGCACGCCGAGACCTGCCCGCAGTACCTGCACCTGGACGCGACGGTCCTCGAGGGCCCGGGCGGCGAGAACTTCGTGTGCACGCCCCCGCTGCGGGACCCGTGGCACCGCGAGGAGCTGTGGGAGGGCCTGGCCCAGGGCTGGGTGCAGACGGTCGCCACCGACCACTGCCCGTTCTGGACCGACGACCGGCGGCGGGGGATGGCGGACCGGCCCGAGGGCTTCGCCGACTTCACCGAGATCCCCGGCGGGCTGCCCGGGGTCGAGACCCGCCTGACGCTGGTGTGGCAGGGCGTCCGGGCCGGGCGGATCACCCGGGCGGACTGGGTGCGCCTGTGCGCCGAGGCGCCCGCCCGCACGTTCGGCCTGTTCCCCCGCAAGGGCTGCCTGCGCCCGGGCTCGGACGCCGACATCGTGGTGTGGGATCCG
>JBKPRS010000305.1:0-3691 GCA_046734695.1 Actinomycetota bacterium
ACGCCGGCCGCGCCGGAGGAGCTGATCGCGTTCGTCCGGGAGCGGGTCGCCGCCTACAAGTACCCCCGGCACGTCTGCATCGTGGACTCGCTGCCCAAGGGACCCTCCGGCAAGATCCTCAAGCGGGAGATCACCATCCCCCTGGCCGGCAACGAGGCGGTCGCCCGATGAGCACGGACACTGCGTTCGACCGGGACGACCCACCGGTCCTCGGTGCGAACCCGTTCGTCGGACTGACCCGGGGGCAGGTCGCCGCCGCCCTCGCCCGCGTAGGACAGCGGGTGGCGGTCGAGCCCGGCATCGCGGCCGGCGCCGCCCTCGATGCCCTGGGCGAGCTGGTGCGGGTCGGCGTCGGCCGCAGCGCGGTGGAGCCCGCGCGGGGCGACCGGCGGTTCGCCGACCCCGCGTGGCGCGGCAACCCGATCTTCCGGCGGCTCATGCAGGGCTACCTGGTCGAGCAGCAGGCCGTGCACCGGGTCGTGGACGAGGTCGATCTGGACCGCAAGAGCCGGGAACGGGCGCATTTCGCCCTGTCGCTGGTGACCGAGGCGCTGGCGCCGACCAACAGTTTGCTGACCAACCCCAACGCCCTGGCCAAGGCGGCCGAGACCCGGGGCCAGAGCCTCGTGGCCGGCGCCCGGCACTTCGCCCACGACCTCCGCCACAACGGCGGCATGCCGGCGCAGGTGGACACCCGCCCGTTCGAGGTCGGGCGCAACGTCGCCGTCACGCCGGGGGAGGTCGTGCACCGGACCGACGTGTTCGAGCTGATCCAGTACGCACCCAGCACCGACCAGGTCTACAGCCGGCCACTCGTGGCCGTGCCGCCGCAGATCAACCGGTACTACATCACCGACCTGGCGCCGGGCCGCAGCCTGGTGGAGAGCACCGTCGCCGCGGGCGTCCCGTACTTCACGATCAGCTGGCGGAACCCGACCGCCGAGCAGCGTGACTGGAACCTCGACACCTACGTGGTGGCGTGCCGCGAAGCCATCGAGGTCGCGTGCCAGATCAGCCGCAGCCGGAGCGCCAACACCGTGGGCCTCTGCGCCGGAGGTGTCACCCTGGCGGCGCTGCTGGGCCACCTCGCGGCGCGAGGGGAGGGCTCGCTGGTGCACTCCGCCACGTTCCTCGTCGCCGGCCTCGACACCGAGGCGGACTCCACGGTGGGCAGCCTCGCCTCGCGCCGAGCCGTGGAAGCGGCCCGAGCCCGGTCACGCCGGGCGGGCGTCCTGGCGGGCGAGGACATGGCCAAGGTGTTCGCCTGGCTCCGCCCCAACGACCTGGTCTGGAACTACTGGGTCAACAACTACCTCCTGGGAGAGAACCCTCCGGCGTTCGACATCCTGTTCTGGAACGGGGACACGACCCGCCTGCCGGCGGCGCTGCACTCGGACTTCCTGGACCTGTACCTGGGCAACGGGCTCGTCCGGGGCACCCTCGAGGTGCTCGGCACGCCGGTCGACCTCGGCCGGATGAGGACCGACTCCTTCGTGGTCGCCGGCTACAACGACCACATCATCCCGTGGGACGGCGCCTACCGGACCACGCAGCTGCTCGGCGGCGACAGCGAGTTCGTCCTCAGCACCGGCGGGCACATCCAGGCGATCCTCAACCCGCTCGACAACCCCAAGTCGTCGTACATGGTGTCGCGGTCGGCGGGCCCCACCGCGGCCGACTGGCGCGACGGGGCGACCGTCGTGAGCGGCTCGTGGTGGCCCCGCTGGCACGAGTGGCTGGCGGCCCGGTCGGGGCGGCGCCGCACCGCGCCCACCACCCTCGGCAACCCTGCCCACCCCCCGCTCGACCCTGCGCCGGGGCGCTACGTCCACCTGTGATGACGGCCCTGCGCACGTTCGTGCGCGTGGACGGCCACCTCCTGCGGGTCGCCGTGCGCGGCGAGGGCCCGCCGGTCCTGCTCATCATGGGGCTCGGGGGGAACATCGAGATGTGGGCGCCGCTGGAGGCGCAGCTGAACCGGCGGGGCTTCCAGACGATCGCCTACGACGCCTCCGGGACCGGAGACTCACCGGCGAGGCTTCTGCCCCTGCGGGCCCACGGGTTGGCCCGCCAGGCCGCGCACATCCTCGACACGCTGGGCCATCCGGGCGCCCACGTGTTGGGTGTCTCCTTCGGCGGGGCCGTCGCCCAGGAGCTGGCGGTGCGGAACCCCCACCGCGTCCGGAACCTGATCCTCGCGTCGACCATGTGCGGCCTGGGCGGCGTTCCCGGAAGCCCGGTCGCGCTGGCCTTGCTGGCGACCCCGCTGCGCTACTACTCGCCTGCCTTCCTGCGGGCGACGTCGCGCTGGCTCTACGGGCCGACGACCGATCCTGACGGCCTGGTGATGCGAGAGCAGATCGCGGCACGGCGGTCGCGGCCGCCGACGCTGTGGGGATATGCCGGCCAGCTGTACGCCGGCGTCGGCTGGTCCAGCCTCCCGTGGCTGCACCGCATCCAGGCCCGGACCCTGATCCTCACCGGCGGGAAGGACCCGATCGTGCCTCCCGCCAACGCCCGCATCCTGGCCGGCCGCATCCCCGACGCGACGGTGCACGTCGTGCCGGACAGCGGTCATCTGCTGCTCTTGGAGCAGGCGCCGCAGT
Source organism: Actinomycetota bacterium (assembly GCA_046734695.1). GTDB lineage: Bacteria > Actinomycetota > Acidimicrobiia > Acidimicrobiales > VFJN01 > ZC4RG19. Next base: position 2,607 of record JBKPRS010000305.1, read on the forward strand.
GCGCGGAGCTGATCGCCGGCTTCCTCCTGCAGCCGGCCGCTCAGCCGGGGTAGGGCGCCCCGGCCCGGGCCTTGCGCAGCGCGCGGGCCCACCAGGCGAGCTGCTCGAACATGGCCTTGGCGTACCCGGCCGCCTGGCCGTCGAGAGGCTCGCCGTCCTCGAAGGTGACGAAGTAGTTGGAGAACGCGAGCCCGTCGCGGATCGTGACGGCATGCAGCTCGGTGAGCACGTTCTCCAGGTGCAGGACGGCGTGGCGGCCACCCGCGGCGCCGCCGTAGCTGACGAACGCCACCGGCTTGGCGGTCCATTGCGTGAAGTGCCAGTCGATCGCTGCCTTGAGGGATGCCGGGTAGCTGTGGTTGTACTCCGGGGTCACGATCACGAACGCGTCGGCCGCGTCGAGTCGCTCGGTGAGGTCGCGCATGCCCGCAGGGCGTGGGTACCCGTCGCCGGCGGCCTTGGGGGACTCTCCGGGGAGTCGCAGCGGGAGCTCGACGTCCGCGAGGTCGACGACGTCGACGTCGAACGCGCCGTGGTCGTTCGCCCGCGCCGCCACCCAGGCGGCCACGATCGGGCCGAACCTCCCCTCGCGCACGCTGCCGACGAGGATGACGAGTCTGGCGGTGTCGCTCATGCCCCGTACACTCCGGCGGCCCCGGCGTCGGAGCCAGACCGGCTCCAGGCTGGCCCTCGCAGGGCCACCCTCCCCGGCCGGCAGGGGGCCGGGCGGACCGTAGAGTGACCGGGTGAGCACGCCGCTCGGTGACTTCATCCGTGCCCGACGTGACGCCACCCGGCCCGAGTCGGTCGGCCTGCCCGCAGGCGCCCGGCGCCGGGTGCCGGGCCTGCGTCGGTCGGAGCTGGCCGGCCTGGCGGGCGTCAGCGTCGAGTACCTCGTCCGGATGGAGCAGGGCCGGGACCGCAACCCGTCGGTGTCCGTCGTGAACGCGATCGCGGACGCCCTCCGGCTGTCGCTGGTCGAGCGTGAGCACCTGCGCCACCTGGCCAAGCGGACGACGACCTCCTGCTTCGGTGGCGTGCCGGAGCCCCGGGACGATGTGAGGGCCCCGGTGCGGGCCCTGCTC
>JBKPRS010000306.1:0-6273 GCA_046734695.1 Actinomycetota bacterium
GACGAGGAGGTGGACGAGCTCGCCCGCCGCCACGCCGCCGACCTGGCCCGCCGGGGCGGCGAGCTGCGGGAGGGCCGGGCACCCGAACCGCTGGAGGGCCGCACCGTGGTGGTGGTGGACGACGGCATGGCCACGGGCGCCACGATGCGGGTGGCCCTCGACGTGGTGCGCCTGCGCTCGCCCCGGGCGGTCGTGGCCGCGGTCCCGGTGGCCGCGCCCGAGGCGGTCGCCGCGGTGCGGGCGGTGGCGACCCGGGTGGAATGCCTCCACACCCCGGCCGACTTCCGGGCCGTGGGCCCGTGGTACCGGGACTTCACCCAGGTCAGCGACGCCCGGGTGCGCGAGCTGTTGCGGGCGGGCGTGTCAGGGGCGCTCTAGCGCGACGTGTCATGGCCGCGCCAGCGCGGCGGCCACCCTGGCCACGAGCGGATCGGTGAACACGTCCGCCAGCGGGACCGGCAACGTCAGCTTCCAGTTGGGGCGCTCCTCGATCGTGCCCGGGAGGTTCGGCCGCTGGCGCAGCGCCAGGGCGTCCTCCAGGGTGGCGGCCACCAGGGCGCTCGGTGCCGCGGCCAGGCGGGCGTGGGCGGCCACGATCACGTCCTCGACCGGCGTCTCGGGACCGAGGCCGGTGAGCCCGATCAGCTTGCCCTTGAGCCGCTCCAGGGCGGCGTTGTCCGGGTCGATGCCCGCGGCGCGCTGGTCGGCGGCGTCGTCGCCCGACCAGACGCCGGCCACGGTGGGCAGGTCGTGGGTCGTCATGGTGGCCAGGGCCTGGGCGGGGTACTCCTCGGGCGGCGCGTCCTCGAACCACGCCACCCGCATGGACAGCAGGCCGGCACCGGCCAGCGCGCTCTTCACCTCCGGTTCGACCGTGCCGAGGTCCTCGCCCACGACCACCGCGCCCGTGCGCACGCTCTCCACCGCCAGGACGGCCAGCAGCTCGTCGCCGCGGTAGCGGACGTACGCCCCGTCGGTGGGCCCGCCGCCCGGCGGGATCCAGTAGAGGCGGAACAGGCCCATGACGTGGTCGATGCGCAGCCCGCCACCCTGGCCCAGCGCGGCCCGCCACAGCGCGGCCAGCGGCCCGTAGCCGGCGGCCCGCAGGGCATGGGGGACGAAGGGCGGCAGACCCCAGTCCTGGCCCCGGCGGTTGAAGGCGTCGGGCGGCGCCCCCACGCGCACGTCGCCGGCCAGCATGTCCTGGAAGGCCCAGGCGTCGGCCCCGTCGGGGTCGACCCCGATGGCCAGGTCGGTGAGCAGGGGCAGCGGCTCGGAGGCGCGGGCCAGCTGGTCGTCGGCCAGGAACTGGAGCCAGGCCCAGAACCCGACCCGCTCGGGATGGGCGGCCGCGAAGGCGGCCACCCCGGCGCCGTCCGGATGGCGGTGCTCGGCCGGCCAGGCCCGCCAGCCCTGCCCGTGGTGCTCGGCCAGGGAACAGAATCGGGCGTAGGTCTCCAGCTCGACGCCCTGCGCCTCGCGCCAGCGCTCGAAGCGCAGGTCGGGGCCGAGGTCGTCCCACAGCGCGCCGAGCACTTCCCGCTTCAGCGCCCACGCCCGGTCCCGGTCGAGCAGGGGGGCGTCGTTGAGCCGCCGGGCCTCGGCCGCGGCCGCGGCGATCTCGGGGTGGGCGGCCGTGCCGGGCAGGTCCTCGACGCGCAGCGCCAGCGGGGCCAGCCAGCGCCGGCTGGACGGGTAGTACGGGCTGGGCTCGACCCGGTCCACCGGCAGCGGCGCGTGCAGCGGGTTGACCGCCACCATGCCGGCGCCCCGGCCCGCGGCCCAGGTGCCGATGGCGCGCAGGTCGGCGAAGTCGCCGACGCCCCAGCTCTCAGCCGAGCGGCAGGCGGGGAGCTGGACCGACAGCACCCAGGCCCGCAGGTCGTCCGGCAGCGTGCAGCGACCGGGCGTGACGATCAGCCGGGTGACCGGACCGCCGTCGAGCGGGTGGAGCTCGTGGTAGCCGATGGGCAGGTCCGGCGGCAGGGCCCCCTCGGCCCGGTGCGCGCTGCCGTCCTCGAGCGCCAGCTCGCACGGCCCCCACAGCGGTTCGGCCACACCCTCGTGCACGACCCACAGCGGTCGCTCGGGCGCCGGCGGGCCCTCGTCACCCCCGCCGTCCCGGCCCGCCCCCATCGCCGCTCGGAGGGCGGCACGGGTCTCGGGTGAGGTGGGGTGCCACTGCCCGCCCACGTCGAAGTACCCGTCGTCGATGCCCCAGGGGTCGGTGGCCATCGCCGCGCACGGTACCTGTCCGGTCTGTGAGGGTCACTGGGTGGCCGGCAAGGGCGCCCGTTCGCGGGCGGGACGCTTGGCGTTCACCGCGGCGATCCCGAGCACGGTCAACACGCCGCCGATGACGAGGCGCCACTCGAACGGCTCGTCCAGCACCACGATGCCGAGGACCACGGCCACCACCGGGATGATGTAGGTGACCAGGGATGCCCGGGTGGGGCCCAGGTCGGCGACCACCCGGTAGTTGAGGACGTAGGCCACGCCCGTGCCCATGGTCCCCAGCAGCAGGATCGCCAGCACCCGCGTGGGGGTCAGGTGGATGCCGCCCACGGCCGAGGTGACCGCGGCCACCGGGAACAGCAGGATCGCCCCGGCCGTCAGCTGACCGGTCGCGGCCACGAGGGGCGGGATGGACAGGAGATGCAACCGCATGTAGATGAAGGTCACGCCGTAGGCGGCACCGGCCGCAACCGCCGCGAGCGCGCCGGCCAGCGACGAGCCGGCCAGGTCCGACGCCCCCAGGCCCGCGGCCACCGACACCCCCACCACGCCCACGGCCAGGCCCAGGACCTGGACGGGCCGCAGCCGCTCGTGCAGGGCCGCCGCCGCGAACAGGGCCGTGAACAGCGGCGTCGACGCGTTGAGCACGGCGGTGAGCGCCGAGGTGATGTGCTGCTCACCCCAGGCCAGCAGGGTGAACGGCACGATGTTGCCGGCCAGGGTGACCACCGCGAAGTGCCGCAGCATGATCCGGTCGGTGGGCACCCGGCCACCCTGGCTGCGCAGCACCAGCGTGAGGACCGCGGCGCCGAGCGTGATGCGGGCCCAGGCGACCGTCGTCGGGGTGAGGCCCTCCACGGCCACCTTGATCAAGAGGAACGACCAGCCCCAGATGAAGGCGAGCAGGAACAGCCGGCGCACCGGGGCAGTCAACCAGCCTCTCGCAGCCACCTACACTTCTTTCCATGTCCAAGTCGTTGGTCGAGCGGCGTCTCAGCCAGGTCGCCGGGCGGCTGCGGCAGTTGCGCGAGGAGCTGGCGGTGTCCGCCGAGCAACTCGACCACCTGGCCGATGCCGCCGACGACGCCCGCCTGCGCGCCCTGGTGTCCGAGACGCCGGTCGCCGACCACGACCACCGCGAGGCCGAGCGTCACGCGGAGGCGATGCGACGCCACCAGGCGAAGGTCCTCGAGGAGATCGCGCGCCTGGAGCGTGACCAGGACGAGCTGCTCGACCGGCTGTCGGCCGAGTCGAAAGCGCGCTAGACGTAGAGACCCATCGAAAGGAACGCCCTTGGCTACCCGCGTCGTCATTGCCGAGGACGAGGCCATCATCCGCCTCGACCTGAAGGAGACCCTCGAAGAGGAGGGCTACACCGTCGTCGGCGAGACCGGACGGGGCGACGAGGCGGTCAAGCTCGTGCGAGAGCTCGAGCCCGACATCGCCATCCTCGACATCAAGATGCCTGGGCTGGACGGCCTGGCCGCCGCCCGGGAGATCGCCGGCGAGCGCCGGGCCGCCGTGCTGATCCTCACCGCGTTCAGCCAGCGCGACCTCATCGAGCAGGCCCGCGACGCGGGCGCGCTGGCCTACCTGGTCAAGCCGTTCGAGCGCACCGAGCTGGTCCCCGCGGTGGAGGTGGCGCTGGGCCGCTTCCGCGAGCTGCGGGCCCTGGCCGACCAGACCGCCAGCCTCGAGGAGCAGCTGGAGACCCGCAAGATCGTCGACCGGGCCAAGGGCAAGCTCATGGACGAGTTCGGGCTCAACGAGAGCTCGGCGTTCACGTTCATCCAGCGCAAGGCCATGTCGGAGCGGGTGACGATGCGGGACGTGTCCCAGCGCATCATCGACGGCGAAGTCAAGCCGCCCAGCACCTGAGCCCCGCGACGTGGCCGGCGACCCCCTCCTGCTCATCGACGGGAACTCGCTCACCTACCGCGCGTTCTTCGCCCTCCCCACCGACCTGACCACCGCCTCGGGCCAGGTCACCAACGCGGTGTTCGGGTTCACGTCGATGCTCATCAACCTGATGCGAGACCACGGGCACCGGCGCATGGCCGTGGCGTTCGACCGGCCCGAGCCCACGTTCCGCCACGCCCAGGTGGCGGACTACAAGGCGGGGCGCCAGGCCGCGCCCGACATCCTGCGCCAGCAGATGGGGCTGGTGCGCGAGGTGGTGGAGACGCTGGGGATCCGCACGCTGGACCTGGCGGGCTACGAGGCCGACGACATCATCGCCACCCTGGCCACCGAGGCCCGCGACGCCGGCCTGGACGTGATCGTGGTGACCGGCGACCGCGACGTGTACGCCCTGGTGGAGGACCCCCACGTCAAGGTGCTCTACAACCGGCGCGGCGTGTCCGACTACGTGCTCTACGACGAGGCGGGCATCGAGGAGCGCACCGGCGTCACCCCCGCCCTGTACCGCCAGTACGCGGCGCTGCGGGGCGATCCGTCCGACAACCTGCCGGGCGTGCCCGGGGTGGGGGAGAAGACCGCGGCCAAGCTGATCAACAGCTACGGCGGCCTCGACGGCATCTTCGAGCACCTCGACGAGCAGACGCCCAAGCTGCGGGCGAACCTGGCCGAGCACGAGGCTCAGGTCCGCCAGAACGCCGAGGTCATGAAGCTGGTGTTGGACGCCCCCGTGGGCGTCACCATCGACGAGCTGGACCGGCGCCCGGCGGACGTGGACGAGGTGCGGCGCCTGTTCGACTTCCTCGAGTTCCACAGTCTGGGCGAGCGCCTGACCGAGGCGGTCGGGGAGGACCTGGGCCTGGGCGGCGCTCCCGCCGAGGTGCTGGAGGCCGAGGTCAGCGAGGTCACGACGGCCGGGGACGCGGTGGCGCTGCTGGAGGCGGTCCGGTCCGGGGGCGCGGGCACCCCGCTGGCCGTGGCGGCGGCCTGGGCCGGCAGCGAGGGGCGCACCCCGCTGGAGGGCCTGGCGCTCGTCACGGATCCCGCGGCGGGCGAGGTGGCGTGGCTGCCGGGCGACGTGCTGGCCGACTCCGGGGTCCAGGCGGCGCTATCGGCGCTGACGGCCCTGCCGGAGGCGGGCGGCCGCCCGCTGGCCGCGCACCAGGCCAAGGCGGTCATGCGCTCGCTGTTCGACCTGGGCGTGGACGTCCGCTGCCTGGGCCTGGACACGGCCATCGCGGCCTACCTGCTCGACCCGGCCGAGTCGCGCTACCTGCTCGACGAGGTGCTGCGCCGCTACGCAGGCGCCGAGTTGCCCACCGACGGGGCCGCGTCCGAGGGCCAGCTCGACCTGGACGGCTCGGGCGTGAGCGCAGCCCTGCGCACCGCCCGCTACGCCCTGGCGGTCGAGCGGCTGATCGAGCCGCTCACCCGGGCGCTGGACGACCAGCACCTGCGTGAGCTGAACGACGCCATCGAGGTCCCCCTTGTGCGGGTCCTGGCCCGCATGGAGCACGTGGGCGTGGGCGTCGACGCCGCCGAGCTGCGCACGCTCCGGGACCGGCTGTGGTCCGAGACGGAGAGCCTGCGGGCCCAGATCTGGGAGGACGCGGGCACCGAGTTCAACGTCAACTCCACGCCCCAGCTGCGGGAGATCCTGTTCGACAAGCTGGGCCTGGCGCCGCAGAAGAAGACCAAGACCGGTTACTCGACCGACGCGTCGTCGCTGGAGAAGCTCGCGGGCCAGCACGCGATCATCGACCACCTGCTGGCCTACCGCGAGGTGGAGAAGCTGCGCTCCACCTACGGCGACGGGCTGCTGGCCGAAGTGGCCCCGGACGGGCGCATCCACGCCACGTTCAACCAGACGGTGGCCCGCACCGGCCGGCTGTCGTCCGACCAGCCCAACCTGCACAACATCCCGGTGCGCAGCGAGATCGGGCGCACCTTCCGGCGGGCCTTCGTCCCCGCCCCCGGGTGCGAGCTGCTGGTGGCCGACTACAACCAGATCGAGCTGCGCTGCATCGCGCACCTGGCCGAGGACCCGGGCCTGGTCGAGTCGTTCCGGGCCCGGCGGGACATCCACACCGAGACGGCGTCGCGGATCTTCGGCGTCGAGCC
>JBKPRS010000307.1:0-2339 GCA_046734695.1 Actinomycetota bacterium
ACGGACGAGTCTTCCGGGACGCTGCCGACCATCCCATTCGCCAGCGCCGGCGGCGATCCGCTCCTCACGTCCGGAGGCGACCAACCCAACGTCGACGTCGGCGTCGGCACGAGCGTGCCCCTCGCCAAGGCGTTCGTGCGCGAGGTCGACGGCGCCACCATCCGCGTCTACCGGGCCGCAGTCGAGGAGCCACAGTCCGACGGCCCTTCGTGGCAGCAGCCGCCGGCCTATTGCGTGACCAACGGCTACGTGCAGGCCGACGTGTCGACCGAAGACGCGGTGGGGATCGTGTCCGGCAGCCTCTCTGCCGAGCTGCGGGACGGCCGCGTCGCCGGGAGCTACAGCGCGATCGGCGTCGCCGAGGGCGCGCCGCTGTGGGTCGTCGTGGCGCAGGCGCCGAACGGCGCTGCCAGCGTGCGGGCGACCTTCCCCGACGGCCACGCCGACGAGATGGAGGCGGTCGACGGGGTCGCCGTGCTGATCGGCCACGCGTCGATCGACCCGGCCGACTCCGCCGCAGAGTTCACAGCGAACATCCAGATCGACGCCCTCGACGCCGGCGGCCGCTCGCTCGGCACGAGCACGGCATCCTTCAGCGCCGGCTGGCTCACCTACCTCAGCGGCGAGGACCCTCATGCCGTGGTCGCCCCCGGCCAGTCCCTCGCCGACTGCTATCCATCGCAGCAGCTGCCGCCGCCGGGCGACGAGCAGCCGGCCGATCCCGCCGCGGCCCGGGCCGAGATCGAGGGCCTGTTCGGCATCCCGTTCTCGGACCGGACCGACGAGGAGCGCGTGGCCGACATCGACGACCCCACCGGCATGCTCGAGGTGTACGAGCGGTTGCGGAACTCGTCGTTCGCGAGTGACGTGGCCGGCTCCAGGACGGTGCTCGAGAACGTGGTGTTCGTGTCCGCGACCCGAGCCGCGACGCAGTACCACATCGAACTGCCGGGCCGGACGCTTGGCCCGGAGTACGGCGAGGTGGTGTTCGTCGACGGGCGGTGGAAGGTCACCCGCGCGAGCGTCTGCCAGGCCGTGTCGCTCGCCGGGGTCAGCTGCTAGGAGGTCCGCCCTGGCCGCTCTCCGCGGGCTCCTGCCCGGGAGGCGCCGCCGCTCGCCGCCGCCGCAGGTACACGGCGGCACCGGCCGCGGCGGCGATCACGAGGGCTACGGGGATCAGCCAGACGAGCGGGCTGGTCCCCGAGGCGTCGTCGGACTCCGCCGCGGCGCTCTCGTCGCCGGTCGTGGCCGGCGGTGAGGTCGTGGCGGGCGCCTCGGTGGTCGCCGGGGCGGTCGTGGCCGGAACCTGCGTGGCCGGCGGGATGGACCCTGCCGCGCCGGGCACGAGGCCGAGCACCGGCCCCGGGTTGGGCGGCTCGGGGGAGCCCTCGGGCCAATCGTCTATCCAGCGCTCGACCTCGCCGTTGTCGTAGGTCTGCACCACCTTGAACTGGAGCTGACCCGGCTGGTCCGGCAGCGGTCCCAGGGTGATCGGCACCTCGACGTCGCCGGCAGCCGGCCCGCCCTCCCAGGTGACCCCGGTCGCCGGGCCCCCGACCTGCCCGCCGACGACCGTGGCGGTGAAGCCCTCCACTGCCGGGAGGGCGGCGACCGTGATCGGCTCGGGGAAGAACAGCTCGACCTTGACCGTCCCGGCGTCGGGCTGCTCGTCCTCGACGAACAGCGTCAGATCGGCGACGCTGCCGGGCGCCGCATCACCGGGCTCCCACTCGCTGTGGGCGGCGGCCACGCCCGCCGTGAGCATCAGGGCGGTGGCGGCCACCGCGCCCGTGGCGACGACTCGTCGCATCCAGGTTCTCCCGTCGCTCCCGGCGCCTCGCGCCGGCGCGCCGAGGGACCTCCCGGCGCGCCCGTATCAGTCGTGCCGCGGCCCGGAAAAGTTCCCGGGCCCGCCGACACCCGGCGAGCGGGGCTGACGGTGTGTCAGGCTGCGAGGGTGCCTCGGATCGACATCCCCGCCGGCGAGGGGCCCGAGGTGACGCGCACGCTGAGCCTGGTCCCCCACTTCGTGCCCGCCGTGAACGCCCTGGAGAAGGCGGTGTGGGCCTCCCCGCTCCCCCGCCGTCTGCACGAGCTGGTGCGGATGCGGATCGCCGAGATCAACGGGTGCGTGCTCTGCATGACGTGGCGCAACGACTGGGCCGACGAGGAGTCGCTCGCCGCGGTCTCGCACCACCCGACGAGCGACCGGTTCAGCGACGCGGAGCGGGTGGCGATCGAGTACGCCGAGCGCTTCGCGACGGACTCGCAGGCCATCGACGACGACCTGCTCGCCCGGCTCCGCACCCACTTCTCGCCCGCCGAGATCGTCGACCTCA
>JBKPRS010000308.1:0-2775 GCA_046734695.1 Actinomycetota bacterium
GTCACGCGCTCGGGGGCGAGCACCACCGCGCTGCCGTCCTTGTTGGCCACGGTGACGGTGTTCTTGGCGTCGTCGAGGATCACCCGCTGGCCGCCGGGGGTCAGCACCGACCAGCGCTTCACCGCGCCGCCGTCGATGCCCGGGTCCTTGGGCTTCCCGTCGCCGTAGAGGCCGCCGAGCACCAGCGCGGCGCCAGGGTCGCCGTGGGGCATCAGCACCAGCACCTTGTCGTCGACGTCGGGCAGGGCGACGATCCCCTTGCCGGCGCCCGCGCCCGGGACCACCACCTCCCGCCAGTCGGTCTCGATGTCGCCATAGCTGGGCAGCGCCAGCCGGACCCGGCCGAGCCCGTCGGGGTCGTCGGCCGAGATCACCCGGGCCAGGGTGGCGACGGTGGACGCGTGCTCGCTCGCGGCGCGGGGTGAGGGCGGCTGGCTCGACAGCTCGACCAGGTAGCCCGCAGCGTCGACGGTGTGGACGGTGCGGGCCAGGACGTAGGTGCCGTTGACCGCGTCGGCCGCGCCGCTGACCCGGACCAGCCGCCCGGCCTGGAGGAAGGCGTCACCCTCGGCCGTGCCGCTGAGCGTGACCTCCCGGGCGGTGCGCCGGTCCAGCTCGGCCTGGGCGGCGGCGTCGAGGTGATCCGCGCTCGGGCCGTAGCTCTCCACGACGATCCGGTCGCCGTCGGCGCCGAGCGCGGCGGCGTCGAGGTCCACGCTCGTGTCGCGGGGGACGCGGGGCTCGCCGGCCGAGCCCTCCAGGAAGCCGGCGGTCACCGGGTCCCAGCCCGCGGCGGTGACGCTCCCGCACGCCGGCTCGGCGGTGGCGTCGAAGCGGGCGGCCAGCAGCGTGTCGTGCAGGGCCAGCTCGGCGGGGCTGTCCACCCCGGCCAAGGTGAGCAGCTGGAGCGTGCCGTCCAGGACCACGAACCACAGCCCGGCCCGCTCGGTGACCTCGGTCAGCAGGTCGAGGTCCGACTGGCGGTGCTGCACCAGCACCGGCCACCGGGGCCCGTCCTCGGCGGCCTTGGACCCGAGCCCGATGTCCGATGCCAGCTCGGACGCAAGGTCGGCCGCCGTCACGTCGGTGCGGGCGTTGACCCGCTGGCGCTTGCGCAGCCGGTGCAGCGGGTCGTAGGCGCGGATGTGCAGCTCCGCGGCACCGTCGGCCGCGTGCGCCCACTCCTGGCCGGTTATGTCGCCGGAGAACAGCGGCCCGGTGTCGTCGGCCACCGTCACCTCGAGCGTGGCGCCGATGGCGACCCGGCCGGGCAGGTCGGCGGCGTTGGGGCCGTCGAGGACGAAGCCGACCTCGCACTGGGCCGGCAGGGACAGCCGGCGGGCCACCCGCACCGAGGCCAGGCAGGCCAGGAACGCGGGGTCGAGCGGCGCGCCGTTGACGGAGATCTCGACCGCGGGAGCGACGGCGGATCCCTTCACGGCGTCAGCTCCGTGCCGTCGGGCGGCGCCGGCGCGGCCGCGGCCGACCCGGGCAGGCCGGGCGGCACCGCCAGCACCGTGCCGGGATCGACCCGCAGCGGATCGGGGACGTCGTTGTAGGCGGCCAGCAGCCGCCACAGGAACGGGCTGCCGAGGCCGTCGTTGGCCAGGAGGTCGAAGCGGATGGGCGGCGGCGGTCCGCCCGGGACCTCGCCCTCGCCGACGGCGACCACGCTGGACGGGGACACCGCGCCCTCGGCCGTGGCGGCTTGGGCCGCGCCGGCCTGGTCCAGCTGGGCCTCGGCCAGCATCTGGTCGTAGCTGGCCTGGGCCTCGGCCGCGGTCTCTGCCACCCGCACGAAGTTCATGCTGAGCCACGACCGCAGCGGCACGCCCTCCTGGTCGAAGCGGTCGAAGCGCTCGGCCACCGACGCCACCAGGCCGGGGACGTTCCAGCTCTTGCCCCAGAGGAAGCGCACCAGCGGTGGGCGCACCCCGCCCCGCTGCACGGCCGAGTTCTCGGCCAGCTGCCACAGCGGCCGGGTGAGCGCGCGCACGTCGGTGGGGCCCCCGGGGGTGGGGACCAGCTCGACGTCGAACAGCAGGTCCAGCTTGAGCCGGGTGCGCCCGCCGCCGGTGAGGTGGAGCGGGTCGTCGGCCAGGCCCAGGCCGGTGAGCCGGCCACTGGCCACGCCGCGGGGACGGATCCCCGCCAGCCGGCTCACCTCGAGCGTCTCGGGGTTGAGCATGCAGTCGAGGCGGGCCCCGCTGTCGTCCACGAGGAAGGCGACGCGTTCCACTCAGAGCCCCCGCTGCTCCCGGTCGAGCCGCCGGGCCCGATCGGGGTCGAGCCGGTCCAGCCCCGGGGCCCAGGCGTCCTGCTCCCGGTCGTCGGGCAGCGCGGGCCATCGTGGGTCGCTCTCGGGTGCCACGGGCCGGCCGTCGTCCGGTGACCCCTCCGCCAGGTCGTAGACGGGGAGGGGAGGCGCGGCAGACGCGGCCGGACGCTCGTGGAGGCGCGGCCATGTTCGCCGGTGGTGCGTGGGAGGGGTTGGGCGAGGCCACTCGAACGACGGGCGGGACGCCCGAGTGGCCACACCCACATCAAGTATCTCGCGTTCGCGCACCGAAAGTCGCCTGACCTGCACATCGGGATCCGCGACCGGTGGACGCGCCGGCTCGGGTACCTGCGGCGCGCCCGGGGGGTCGGCCACGTCAGCGGGGTAGGCGGCGTAGCTGATGTCGGCGGGCTCCGGCCCCCGGGCGGTCGGCGGGCCGGAGCCGCCCGGGCGGCGCCAGGCCGAGGCGGGGGCCGCGGTCACCGACGGGATCGCGG
>JBKPRS010000309.1:0-4860 GCA_046734695.1 Actinomycetota bacterium
CCGGGGACCGCCTCCCCTGCAGCGCCAAGGACTTCTTCGCCGACCTGTCCGCGATCTACCGGGCCGAGATCGCCGACCTGGCCGCCCGGGGCGCGACCCTGGTGCAGCTGGACGAGGGGGCGCTGGCCATGCTGTGCGAACCGGCGGTGCGGCGCCGGGTGGGATCTGCGGGCGAGGTGCCCGGCCAGCTCGTGGACGACTACGCGGCGGCCATCGCCGAGGCCGGCGCCGACCGCCCCGAGGGCGTGACCCTCGCCCTGCACCTCTGCCGCGGCAAGGGCCACTGGCTGGCCGAGGGCGGCTACGAGCCCGTGGCCGAGGCCATCTTCGGCGGCACCGGGGTCGACATGCAGTTCCTGGAGTTCGACTCGGCCCGGGCCGGCGGGTTCGAGCCGCTGCGCCGCGTGCCCGCCACCACGTTCGTGGTGCTGGGCCTGGTCAGCTCCAAGACGCCCGAGCTCGAGCCCCGCGACGAGCTGCTGCGGCGCATCGACGAGGCGTCCCGCTACGTCGACGTCGAGCGCCTGGCCCTGTCGCCCCAGTGCGGCTTCGCCAGCACCGCGGGCGGCAACCCGCTGAGCGAGGACGACGAGCGCCGCAAGCTCGGACTCGTCGTCGACGCGTGCCAGGAGGTGTGGGGCGGCCCGTAGCCCGGTGGGCCTAGTCCGCCGCGGCCTTGCGTCCCGCCCGCCGGGCGACGCTGCCGGTGGTGAAGTGGCGGGCGTGGCGGGCCAGCTCGGGGACGTCCTCGCCCACGATCTGCTGGAACCGCACCTCGGCCAGCGGGCCGAGCGCGTCGTACGCGTCGGCGAAGATGGCCTGTGCCCGGCGCCGGGGCCAGCCGCCGGGCAGGGCGTCCTCGGGCAGCTCGGGGTCGAGGTTGGGGAACTGGCGCCACACGTCCATGACCCGGGTGCGGGCCACCAGCGCCTCGGCCGCCCCCACCTGTCCGGTCTGCACCCGGTCGAGCAGCGGGCCGAACTCGGCCACGAAGGCGTCGTAGCTCGCCCGCAGCTCGTCGAGGTCCCAGGCGGTGAGCGGGTCGCCGCCGGCCTGGCCGTGCACCATGCGCGACACGAACACCGTGGACGTCGCCACGTCCAGGTCGCCCAGCAGGGCCGCGGCCTCGTCGGCCTGTGCCCTCGGGGACACCCACACGCCGTCGTAGAGCGGGGCGAACCCGAGCCAGCGCAGCCGGGTGCGCAGGACGTGGCGCACGTCGCGCTGGTCCTCGGGCACCGAGAAGATGACCACCACCCACGATCCGTCCCAGGGCCCGTGGTCGAGCCCGAAGGTCATGATGCGGTGCAGGCCCTGGTTCAGCACCTCGGCCGCCCGGGGGGTCAGCCCGTAGTACGTGCGACGACCGACGCGGGACGAGTCGAGCAGCCCGCGGCGGGCGAGGCGGCTCAGCGCGGCGCGGGCGCTGGTCGAGGTGATGTCGAACTCGCCGGCCAGTGCCACCAGGGCGGACGACGGCAGATGCTCCCGGCGCCCGAACCAGTAGTCCCCGAACAGGGTGACGATGAGGTGCTGGGGGTTGGCGCCGGTCTGGATGCGCGGCAGATTGACGTCGGCGAGATCGGTCGCGGCCACTGCTGCGAAAGAGTACCGAGCGGTCGCCGCCCGATTGCTGCATCGTCGACCGACAGGGAAAGTGTCACTCTTGGGAGGTGACGGCCATGCCGCAGGACACTCCGCCCGGCGCTCCCGACGAGGTGGCGCTCAAGCAGCTCTACGACGACTTCGCAGCTCAGGGCCTGATGCCGCTGTGGACCCAGCGCGCCGGGCTCATGCCGATGTCCCCCGAGCCCTCGGCCGTGCCGCACCACTGGCCCTGGGCCGGCGTGTACCCGCTGGCCGCCCGGGCCGGCGCCCTGGTCCCCGTGGGCCGGGGCGGCGAGCGCCGCGCCATCGCCTACGCCAACCCGGGCCTCGGCGGCGAGCCCTACGCCACGCCGACGCTGTGGGCCGCGGTGCAGTACCTCGGGCCCCAGGAGGTGGCCCCGGCGCACCGGCACACCCAGGGCGCGTTCCGCTTCGTGCTGGAGGGCGAGGGGGTGTGGACCGTGGTCGACGGCGACCCCGTCGCCATGCGCCGCGGCGACCTGCTGCTCACCGCGGCCTGGCGCTGGCACGAGCACCACAACACCGGCGACGCTCCCATGGCCTGGCTGGACGGCCTCGACATCCCGCTGGTGACCGCGCTCGACGCCGGCTTCTTCGAGTACGGGCCGGACGAGATCGCCGACCGGTCCACGCCGCACCGGTCCCGCTCCGAGCGGCTGTGGGGCCACCCCGGCCTGCGGCCGCTGGGCGCCGAGGTGCCCACGACCAGCCCGCTCGGCGCCTACCGCTGGGCCGACACCGACGCCGCTCTGGCCGCCCAGCTCGAGCTGGAGGACGAGGGCCAGCCCGGCGTGGCCGGACCGGGCCACGCCGCGGTCCGCTACACCAACCCCGCCAGCGGCGCCGACGCCCTCACGACCCTGCGGATGGAGCTCCACCGCCTGCGGCCCGGCGCGGCCACCGCCCGCACCCGCACGGTGGGGTCGTCCGTGTGGCAGGTGTTCGAGGGCGAGGGGTCGTTCGAGCTCGACGGCCGCACGGTCGAGGTCCGCCGGGGTGACGTGGTGGCCGTACCGTCGTGGTGCCCGGTCCGCATCCGCGCGGCCACGGCGCTCGACCTGTTCACGTTCAGCGACGCCCCCGTGGTGGAGGCGCTCGGCCTGGCCCGCACCAGCAGCGAAGGAGACAGCGGATGAGATTGGCCACCATCAGGGACGGTGGGCGCACGCTCGCGGTGCGAGGCGACGGCGACGACGTGGTCGAGCTGCCCGCCGCCGACGTGCGCGAGGTGCTCGACCGCGACGGCTGGCAGGACTGGGCCGCGGCGGCGGACGGTCCCCGGCGCCCGGCCGGCGGCCTCGACTTCGCCCCGCTGATCCCCTCGCCCGACAAGATCATCTGCGTGGGGCTGAACTATCGCTCCCACATCCAGGAGACGGGCCGGGATGTGCCCACTCACCCCACGCTGTTCGCGAAGTTCCGCTCCGCGCTCATCGGGGCCAACGACGACATCGCCCTGCCGGCCGCGTCGGGCAAGGTCGACTGGGAGGCCGAGCTGGCCGTCATCGTGGGCAGCCGCGTCCGCCACGTGTCGCTGGACGACGCGCCCGGTGCGATCGCCGGCTACGCCATCCTCAACGACGTGTCCATGCGCGACTGGCAGAACCGCACGCTCCAGTGGCTCCAGGGCAAGACCTGGGAGCACGCCACCCCGCTCGGGCCGTGGCTTGTCACCGCGGACGAGTCGCCCGGGCCCAGCCGCGAGATCTCCTGCGAGGTGGACGGCGAGCAGATGCAGAAGGCCGACACGTCCGACCTGCTGTTCGACCCGTACACCCTGGTGTCGTACATCTCCACGATCGTGACCCTGGAGCCGGGCGACGTGATCGCCACCGGCACCCCCAGCGGGGTCGGCGCCGGTCGGGGCCGCTTCCTGGCCGACGGCAACGTGGTCGTGACCCGCATCGCGGGGCTGGGCGAGCAGCGGAACGTGTGCCGCCAGGAGACGGGCTGATGCCCATCCCCACCGAGGCCCTCTCCTGGATGCGGGACGGCGAGGCGCATGTCCTCGGCTACTGCGCGCAGCTCGACGACGACGCTCTGGCCGCTCCCTCCCAGCTCCCGGGATGGGACCGGGCCCACGTCGTGGGCCACCTGGCCCGCAACGCCGATGCCCTGCAGAACCTGGTCACGTGGGCCCGCACCGGCATCGAGACGCCCATGTACACGTCCGTCGAGCAGCGGGCCGATGGCATCGAGGACTCCGCGGCCCAGGACGGCGACACACTGCGCTCGGACGTGGTGGCCGCCTCCGAGCGCCTGATGGCCGCCCTCGACGCGCTGGCGGACGAGACGTGGGACGCGCCCATCCGCACGGCGCGGGGCCGGCCGATCACCGCGGCCGAGATCCCGTGGATGCGGGTCCGGGAGAACTGGGTCCACGCGGTCGACCTCGGCACCGGGGCGACGTTCTCCGACATGCCGGCGGGCGCAGTCGACCGCCTGGTGGACGAGGTCGCCGGCGGCCTCGCGGGCCGGGACGACTGCCCCCGGGTCACGCTGAGCGCCACCGACCGGGACCCGGCCCGCCGCTGGACGATCGGTCCGGAGGACGGCGATGCGACCGAGGTGTCCGGCCCCACCGCCGGCCTCCTGGCCTGGCTGATCGGCCGGGACCAGGGGGACTACCCGCCCGTGCCCGCATGGCTGTGAGCCGCTGTGCGTGGCTGTGAGCGGAGGTCAGGGCGTGCAGGCCCTGGTTATCGGCGCACCGCTGGCGGCCGGTAGGACCGACCCGGGGCCCACACGCCTCTGACTTACACAGTACAGATTCATGGTCGGAAGCCACCCCATCGTCACAGGTCTGGCACGTGTCACCCGGTGCCAGGCGCGATCTGCCCGGCTTTCCCTACGAACGGAAATCACGTCGTCACATAGTTGCGGAGGCAAGCGATACCGGCACGGACCGTGGCCACCGGGGGGTCCGGCTCAGGTGTCCAGGAGCCGGACGAACTGCTCGGCGAGCGGCCCCTCGACCTGGAATCGGATCAGGTAGCCGGTCCGCAGGTCCAGCTCGACGAAGCGCCAGGGCCCGCCGCCGACGAAGGGCAGGCGGGCGGCCAGGACATCGTCGCGTGGGACGGCGCCGATCCGCTCCAGGGACCGGGCGCCGCGCCGGCGCCAGACCAGCAGGCGCCGGGTCGTGACCAGGATGCGCATGCGCCGGTCGAGGGGGAACCCGACGCCGGCCGTCGCGCGGCGGGTGTGACCCATCTGTCGACGATTCCGCAC
>JBKPRS010000310.1:0-11062 GCA_046734695.1 Actinomycetota bacterium
GCTCCTGGCGCTCCAGGACCAGGCGAGGCGCGAGCTGCACCAGGAGGGCGCGCCGCTGGTGGTCGACGTGCTGCGCCACGGGTCCACGGCGGACCGGGTCCTCGCCCGGGCCAAGGCGGCCGTGGACGAGCGGTCGCTGGAGGCCCGCTTCCACGGCGGCCTGGGGGCGGCCCTGACGGCGCTGGCGGGCCACCGCGTCGACGTCGCCTTCGGCCGGATCGGCAGCATGCACCAGCGCGAGACCGCCCCGCTGGCCCGCCGGCTCGTCCGCTGGGAGCCCCTGGCGCTGATCGTGCCCGAGGACCACGCGCTCGCCGGCCACGAGGCGATCCCGCTCGACGCCCTGTCCGGGCTCACCATCGACACCAGCGCCGGCAACACCGCGGCCCCCGAGTGGGAGGAGCTGGCCACCCACCTGGTCACCCAGTACGGCGGGATCCCGTCGCCGCCGCACCATCCCGGCATGGCCGCGGTGGCCGCGGCCGGCCCCGACGAGGTCCTCCATCACGTCCGGGCGACGGGTTGGCCCATCCTGATCATGCTGGACGAGCCGCACCCGTCGGGCGCCGCCGTGCGCCCGCTGGTCCACCCGGTGCCGCTGTACCCGTGGCTGGCGATCCACCGGCGCGACCTGCGCCACCCGGCGCTCGACGCGCTCACTCGCGCCGCGGACGAGCTGGCCGCGGCCGAGGGCTGGCGGGAGCCGCCGCTGCGGGCCTGGTTCGCGCCCGGGGACGGCGACCTCGTCGCCGCCGGCCTGGCGGACCGGCCCTGAGCCTCAGGCCGGTGGCGCGCTCG
This sequence comes from Actinomycetota bacterium, assembly GCA_046734695.1. Lineage (GTDB taxonomy): Bacteria > Actinomycetota > Acidimicrobiia > Acidimicrobiales > VFJN01 > ZC4RG19. The sequence continues at coordinate 799 of JBKPRS010000310.1, forward strand.
CTCCGGCAGAGAACAGCGGGGCCAGGTCGCGGCGACCGGAGACGCCGAGCTTGGCGTAGACGCGGTAGAGGTGCGTCTCCACGGTGCGACGGGAGACCGACAGGCGGGCGGCGATCTCGACGTCGGTGAGGCCGCGGGCGGCGAAGCCGGCCACCTCGCGCTCCCGGGTCGTCAGGCCGTCGCTGACGGGACTGCGGAGCAGCTCGGTGGCGGCCCCGTCGCAGTGCTCGACCAGGTCCTGGGCCCGGGTGCGCAACCGGGCGGAGACCGTGCCGAGGCCCTGGTCGGCGGCGGCGGTGGCGGCCGCCGCGATCAGCTCGGCCGCGTGCAGCAGGCAGCCCAGGTCCTCCAGCCGGCCGCCGGCCGCTTCCAGCGTGGCGTGGTCACGCCCGGCCAGTGCCTCCACGGCGGCCACGAGGGCCGGCAGCAGCCGTCCCTCGACCGGTGGCAGCGCGCCGGCCAGCTCGGCCGCGGCCGGCGCCGCGCCGTGGCGGGCGGCCTCGTAGAGGGCGAAGACGGAGTTGGCGATGTGCCCGGTGGCGAGCGCACGGCGGGCCGCCTCCAGGGCCAGTGACCGGGCGTAGGAGATGTCGCCCGTCGCCGCCTCCACCGCGGCCGAGAGGAACCCGTGCTCCACGATGTAGAGCCCTCCGGGCGGGAGCGCGCTCGGCATGTCGGGCCGCAGTGTCAGCGCCCGCGTGTAGCGCACGTGGTCGACCGCGCAGGCCCGGGTCAGCGTGTCGCCCTCCAGCGCGCTGACCGCCTCCAGGAAGTACTGCTCGGCCCGGACCAGGGCGCCGCGCCACAGGGCGATCTGGCCCAGGCGCAGGGCGTAGACGCCGCGCAGCATGTCGGCGCCCTGCCGGGTGACCCGGTCGTAGGTCTCCAGTGCCGTCTCCTCGGCCCGGTCCAGGTCGCCCACGTAGCGGTGCCCGGTGGGCACCGCCGTCTCCAGCTGGCCCACCATGTACTCGTTGTACGCCGGGTGGTCGACCGCCCGGCGCACGACATCTGCCGCCCGTTCGAGCGCGCTGACCGGCCTGCCGACCAGGTTCAGCGCCGGTATGAGGACCAGCTCGGCGCTCAGCCGGTCGGAGTCCGACGCCCGCTCGTCGGCCAGGAGATCCTCGGCGGCCCGCAGCGCCCGGTCGATCTCTCCCCCCAGCAGCCACAGCAGCGGGATCTGGCCGGCCACGTACGCCCAGTCCCGGTCGTCGAGGTCGTCGAGCAGCACCTCCAGGCGCTCGGCCGCGTCCTTCGACCGGTTGAGGCCGAAGGCCAGGATGAGCGCCAGGTCGACCTCCTGCCGGCAGCGCTGGCGGGACGAGCCCGACGGCAGGCCGGCCAGCAGCTCGGTGGCCTCGTCGGGTCGGCCGGACATCGCCATGATCTCGGCCAGCGTCATCGTGGCGGCCGTCGAGTCCCCGCCCTCGCTGGCCAGCGCCCGCCGGGCGAGCGACTCCGCCAGTGGGGCGTCGACGAGCACGTAGCGGCGCGCCGTGGTCAGCAGCTCCCCGGGCGACACGTCGAGCCCGGCGTCGATCCGCCAGCGGACGGATTGGTCGCCCGTCTCCACCGGGAGCGGGTAGGCGGACACCACCGCCACGAGCCTCCGCAGCAGCCGGCGCCGCCGGATCGAGCCCTGCGCGTCGAGCAGGACGTCGGCCAGCAGGGGATGGCTCAGCCGGGCGTCGGCCCGTCCCGACTCGTCGACCACCAGCAGGCCCCGGGCCTCGAGGCGCTCGAGGCTCTCGCCGCCGGCGATCTCGCTCAGCAGGTCGAGCGGCAGCGGCTCGGCCAGGGCCAGCAGGTCGAGGACGGTCCGCTCGTCGGCCTCCACGCCCTGGAGCCGGCCGGCGATCAGCTCGCGCAGGCGCGGGGGAGCGGTGAACGGTCCGGTGAGCGTCCAGATGCCCCCTGCCTCCGTGAGCGCCCCGGTCTCCACCGCGGCGCCGAGCAGCTCGCGGGCGTAGAGGATGTTGCCCAGCGAGCGGGTCCACATCAGGTGCTGGAACCGGGCGTCGACCGGGCCACCCAGGGCCGCGGCCACCAGCCGGTCGAGGGCGTCACGGGTCAGGGGCTCGATGTCGAGCCGCTCGCACAGCCCGTCCTTCCAGAGCCCGACGACCGCGTCGGGGACCTCCTCGCCGCGGCGCACGGTGGCCAGGACCCGCACGCCGTCCTGGGTCACCAGCTGGTGGGCCAGGGCCGCGGACGCGTCGTCGAGGGCGTGGGCGTCGTCTATGGCCAGGACAGCAGGCTCCCGGGCGAGGATCGCCTCCCGCGCCCGGACCAGCGACGCGGCCGCGTTCTCGACCGGCAGCAGCGGGGCGAACGCCCCCAGCGGCACGGACCCTGACGACCGTGTCGCCCGCACGTGGAGGACCCGGAGACCGGACGCCGCGGCCTGCTCGACCGCCTCGCCCAGCAGGCGGGACTTGCCCACGCCGGCATCGCCCACCAGCACGACGCCCTGGCGGGAGGCGAGCGCCTGAGCGACATGATCGAGCTCGTCCTCGCGTCCGACGAACGGCCACCGAAGGTGCACTCTGCGCCCTCCTCCCCTGGCGTGCCCCGCGTCCCATGCTACGTAGTGCCGGGGCCTCGCGTACGTACTGGGCCTACGGATGACCGCCGGCTAGGGCGCGTGTCACATTGACGCCCCAGTCAGAAAGCCTCTCCCCTCTGGTCGTAGCACGGTGGCGGGCCGGGCGGCCGGCTCGGGCGAACGCGGTGAGTGAACGACACGCCCCACCGCGTTCGCCCGATGCCCCCTCGGGGAGGCGGCTCGCGGCGTCTTCCCAGCGACGTGGCGCGGGGGCGCCAGCGCGGGCTCCAATACTCAAGCCATCCCTTGACTGTTGGCGGCCCGGCGGCCTACGGTCAAGCGGATGCTTAAGCATGAGGAACAGCTCGATCGGGTGTTCCACGCGCTGTCGGACTGCAGCCGGCGGCGGATGATCGAGCGGTTGAGCTCCGGGCCGGCGTCGGTCTCCGACCTGGCCCGGCCACTGCCTATGACGCTGGCGGCCGTCGTCCAGCATGTGCAGGTGCTCGAAGCCGCCGGCCTGGTGCGCACGCACAAGGTCGGGCGGGTGCGGCGCTGCGAGCTCAGGGTGGAGTCCCTGCGGCCCGTCGACCGCTGGATCTCCGAGCGCCAGGCGAACTGGAACGCCGCCTTCGATCGCCTGGGCGAGCTGCTGTCGGAACTGCCCGAAGATGACCCCGAAGAGAGGAAGCCATGACCACCCGCTCCGTCACCCACACCACGTTCGTGATCGAACGGACCTACCCCGTGCCGCCGAAGCGCGTGTTCGCCGCCTTCGCCGACCTCGAGCTCAAAGAGCGCTGGTTCTCCACGCCGGCGGACTGGGTCGACCGGCACCACAGCCTCGACTTCCGGGTGGGCGGGCACGAGACAAACCAGGGCGGGCCCCCGGGCGACGTCGTCCACCGCTTCGAGGCGAGCTACCAGGACATCGTGGACGGGGAGCGCATCGTCTACACCTACGACCTGTACGCGGACGACCGCCGCATGTCCGTGTCGCTGGCCACGATCGAGCTCCGTCCCGAAGCCGACGGCACGCACATGACCTTCACCGAGCAGGGCGCGTTCCTCGACGGGATCGACGATCCGGCCGAGCGCGAGCACGGCACGAACCTGATGCTCGACGGTCTCGGCGCCGCCCTTGCGGAGACGCCTTGACCGGACCGTTCCCGGCCGTCGGCGTGGGGCTGCCGATCGTCGGCCCCCACGCCGGGCCGGGCGCGATCGCCCAGGTGGCGGAGGCCGCCGACCGCCTGGGCTTCCACAGCGTCAGCCTGGCCGAGCGCCTGCTGCTGCCGGTGAGCCCGGACGCCCAGAACGCCTACGGGCTGCCGGACTGGCCGTTCTACGACGCCCTCGACACGCTGGCCTGGGTCGCGGCCCGGACCGGGCGGGTGCGGCTGCGCACCGACGTGATCGTCCCGCTCTTCCAGCAGCCGGTGGTGCTGGCCCGGCGCCTCGCCACCCTCGACCGGCTGTCGGATGGCCGGATGGAGGCGGGCGTCGCGCTCGGCTGGTTGCCCGAGGAGTTCACCGCCACCGGGGTCCCGCCGGGCGGCCGGGGTGCCCGCTTCGAGGAGTGCGTCGCCGCGCTGCGGGCCTGCTGGGGACCGGACCCGGTGGTCTTCGACGGCCGGCACTACCGCATCCCGCCGTCCAAGATCGGCCCCAAGCCGGTGCAGGGCACCATCCCCCTGGCCATCGGGGCGGTGAGCCGCGCCGCGGTCGAGCGTGCGGCCCGCATCGGCGACGGGCTCACCCTGGCCTTCCGCAGCTGGGACGACTTCCGGGAGCAGCTGTCCTGGTACCGCGAGGCGGGCGGGCAGGGCGCGGTGATCCTGCGCGGTGGACCCATGCTGGTCGACGCCGAGCACCCCACGCCGCCCCAGACCTGGACCGAGGACCAGATCGTCGAGAACCTCGCCGTGGTGGCGGCGGAGGGCGTCGGCGAGTTCGTCTGGGACCTCAACATCGCGGAGTACGAGCCCGCCCGGCAGGTCGAGCTGATGGAGGCGCTGGCGTCAGCCGTGGGCGTCGGCGTCGGGCCGCCAGGGACGCAGCCGGGGTAGCCAGCCCGGCACCGCCCGGCGGTAGGCCCGGTACTGCTCGCCGTAGCGGGCGGCGAGCAAAGGCTCCTCGTAGCCCCGGACGAACAGGGCCATGCCCGCGCCCGCCAGCGCGGCGTACACCAGCAGCACCGGCCGGCCCAGCAGGAGCGCCTGCCCGACGATGGCGCCGACGACGGCCACGTACATCGGGTTGCGGACGTGGCGGTAGAGCCCGCCCACCACCAGCCGTTCGGTCGGCCCGACCGGCGCCGGCGTGCCGCGGCCCTCTCGCACGAAGCGGACGAACGCCTGGATCAGCACCACCGCGCAGGCGGCCAGCAGCACCGCACCGATCACCCGCACCAGCCAGGGCCAGGCCGGGTCCGCGGTGTCCCACCCGGTCAGCAGCCAGGGCACGAGGCCGGCCACCACGCCGGGAGCGAGGGCGAAGAACAGCGTGCTTCCGGCAGCGGCCGCGGCAGTGCGCATGCGGCAAGCTAGCCGGGGAAGGCCTCGACGAACTCCCGCTGGGCGTCGGTCTCGATCGCTTTGGGGCAGTAGTGGGCGCGCACCCAGCCGGCGGCTTCGCCGGCGGGCGTGCCGGTCAGCACGGCCAGGCAGGCGAGGGCGGTGCCGGTCCGGCCGTGGCCGCCCAGGCAGCCCAGCTCGACCTGGTCGCCGGCACGGGCGCGGTCGAGCAGGTCGACCAGGGCGGCGCGCAGCCCGGCCACGTCGGCAGGCAGGCCGAAGTCGGGCCAGTCGACGTGCGCGTGGGCCCAGGGCGGGTCCCCGCGCTCGTCGAAGTAGAGGCCGAAGGCGGGAACGGCGTCGCGGTCGTACGGGTTGTCGCCCAGCAACGAGACCGCGGTGACCGTGGTCCCGTCCGGGAGCTCGACCGGGGTGCGGTGGACGTGGACGTCGTGGGTGACGGTGGTCCCGTCCGGGAGCTCGAACTGCATGCGTTGGACGTGAACTTCGGGAGCCAAGGCCCGTCAGGTTAGGGGCAGCGGAAGCTGGAACGTCACCCGAGTGGCAGCGGGAGCTGCCACCATCACCCGAGTGGCAGCGGGAGCTGCCACCATGCGGGGCGGTCGTCCGGCTCGACGCTGGTGACCCACTTGACCCACCAGTAGCCCCGCCGGCCGGGGGCGACGAGCCGGACCGGTGCGCCGTGCCGGGCCTCCAGCGGCTCGCCCTCGTAGCCGACCGCCAGGTAGACCTCGTCGAGCTCGTGGCGCGCGAAGTACCGGTCGTACCCGGTGGCCGACCGCACCCGCACGCTGCGCCCGCGGGCATCGCCCACGAGGTCCCGCAGGGACACGGCGTCCCAGGACTGCTCGCTCCACCAGCCGCCGGTGCAGTCCAGCCGGGCCACCACCGGCTGCGTCCGGGCCCGAAGTGCCGCCACCGTCACGGGGCGGCCCGCGATCGTCAGGGACCAGTCCGCCGCGCCCGTGTCTCCCGGGGCGCTGTCGTCGATCCACACGGTGCTCGGCATGTTGGCGGGATCGTGCGAGGCGACCTCGTGCGATCCGGTCGGCCGGCGGTCCCGCCCGGCCAGTCCGCCCAGCGTGACCGCGCCCTGCTGCGTGCCGTAAGCCGCCGCCGCGACGCCGAGCGCGAGGCCACCGCCGAGCAGGGCCCGCCGGTTCGCGTCGGTCCGCCGGGGGCGCACGGGCCGGGAGGCCACGTGCCACAGGAACAGGGGGATCAGCGCGAAGGCGAACAGCTCGTGGGTCCAGAGCGCGGTCCAGTAGCCGACGCCGTACCACAGGCCGGTGGCGTGCAGGATCCCGAGCCCGATCGTGGCCAGCACCAGCCCGCCGAACGCGGCCGAGAGCCACCGGCTGGGACGGCCGCGCCGGAACCCGGCGGCCACCGAGCCGCGTAGCTTGGCCGGCGCCAGCACCAGCAGGCCCAGGCCCGCCAGGCGGTGGCAGAGCACGAACCACCCGCTCCACCGATCGCCCGCCACCCATGACGCCAGGCCCGTGGCCAGCGCGGCCGCGACCAGCACCTCCAGCAGCAGGTTCACCTGCCGGACGGTCGGCCGGAGCGTGCGAGCCATGGCCTCGCCACTATACAGGTCAACTGACTAGTAGTGTCAGAGGACCCAGCGTGCGTCGTAGAGGCGCTGGTAGAGCGGGAGGCATTCCTCGGCGACGTCGGCCGCCGCCCCGGTCAGCCGGGGCCGGCGCGGGCGGTACTCGGCGAAGCCGGTGGAGCGCCAGACCGCCTCGTACCAGTAGCGGCCCCACACGCCGTCGCTGTCGCGGGGACCGGGTGGCCACGCCAGCATCCGGGGGCTGAAGTCCACGCCCGCGTGGTCGCACAGGGCCCGCAGGTACGGCTCGGGCCGGCGGAGGACGTCGGCCGCGTCGAGCACCGGCGGCGACAGCTCGTCGTGGAGGCACGCCTGCTGTGGGAGGCCCGTGTCCTCGACCGTGACAGAGGCGCGGGAGCGGACGTAGGAGGCCACCACTTCGCGGGGGTCCCGGATGAGCATGACGTTGGTCAGCCGGGCCACCCACTCCCGGTCCATGCCGGGGAGCAGGTGGTGGGCCATGTGCTTCTGGTAGAAGATCCGGGCTTCGCTCGGGACCGGGCCCAGGAGGGCGGCGACGACCCGGCGCCAGTCGGTCTCACCCGCGGCGATCACCTCCTCCCGGCCCGGGTGGTCCAGGCCCGTGGCCAGCAGGTAGTGGGCGTAGAGCGGCTCGTCCACCACGGCTGTGTCGCCGCGGTTCTCCCACGACCGCATCAGGGCGGTCGAGATGTTGCGGGGGCCCGACCACACGGCCAGGCGGATCGTGTCATCGCCCGGCGACGTCACGCTCGACGGCCTCCTGGTAGAGCGCCCGCAGCCGCCGGGTCACCGGCCGGCTGTCGGGGTCGCCGATGGTGCGGCCGTCGATCTCCCGCACCGGGACGATCCCGGCGAACGTGCCGGTGACGAACGCCTCGGCCGCGCCGTACACGTCCGTGAGGCTGAAGTCCCGCTCGTAGGCGGGGATGCCGGCCTCCCGGGCCAGGCGTAGGACCGTCTCCCGGGTGATCCCGCCGAGGCAGAACGAGCCCGACGAGGTCCACAGCTCGCCCCGCCGCACGACGAAGAAGTGCGTGGAGTTGCAAGTGGCGACGAAGCCGTGGGGATCGAGCATCAGCGCCTCGTCGGCCCCGGCCGTGTACGCCTGGATGCAGGCCAGGATGTCGTTGAGCTTGCTGTGGGAGTTCAGCTTGGGATCGACGACGTCGGGGTAGGGGCGCCGCACGTGCACGGTGAACAGGCGGATCCCGGCGTCCGCCACAGCCGGGCTGGGCTGCTTGTGCTCGGCGATGATCACGACGGTGGCCGGTCCCGCGGTCACCCGCGGGTCCTGGTACGGCGTGCGCTTCACGCCGCGGGTGACCATGAGCCGCATGTGCACGCCGTCGGTCATCCCGTTGGCCTCGAGCGTCTCGTACAGGGCGCGCCGCAACTCGTCCCGGCTCATCCCCACGTCGAGGGCGATGGCCGCCGCCCCCTCGAACAGCCGGTCGAGATGCCGGTCCAGGAACACGGGGTGGCCGCCGTGGACCCGCAGGCCCTCCCACACGCCGTCGCCCAGCACGAACCCCGAGTCGAACACCGACACCACGGCCTCCGCCCGGGGCGCCAGCCGCCCGTTCACCCACACGAGGATCGAATCGTTGCGCGGGTCGTCCTCGTACTCGTGCACGCCGTGGACCTGCTCAGCCATGGCGTCAGTGATAATCGCCGCGGCCGGGCCGCGGGGCGGGACGAGACTGGGCGGGTGGATGCGGACGCCCTGCGAGCCGAGTTCGCCGACCGCGGCGTGGTGCGCCTGGCCGGCGCCTTCGGCCCGGACGCGGCCGCCCGCATCCGAGCGGTGGTGGCGCGCTACGTCGAGCGGCACCCGGGGGCGAGCTGGAAGGGCCTGAAGCGCAGCCGCGCCTTCGACGTGGCCTTCCGCAACCCCGCGGTGACCGGTGCGCTCGACACCGTCTTCGGCGAGGCCGGCTGGCGGCCGCCCAAGTCCGGGGCGCAGATCCTGGTCACCCCGCCCGGGGACGGCCCGTGGGTCCTGCCCGACGCCTGGCACATGGACTGCGGCTTCGAGCAGCCGACCTGGCCGGTGTTCGCGGTCAAGCTGTTCGCCTTCTTCGGCGACGTCGGGCCGTGCGGCGGCGGGACCATGCTGCTCCCCGGGTCCCACCGGGTGGTCGAGCGCTACCGGTCCACGTTCGAGACACCGCCGGGCGGGGGCAAGCAGAACTGGCATCCGTTCCTGCGCCGCCACCCGCCGCTGGGTGACCTGCTCCGGGGCGCGGCGCAGCCCGGCGGCGGGCGTTCCATGGTCGGCGAGCGGTACAACATCGACGGGGTCGACGTCGACGTCGTGGAGCTCACCGGGGCACCGGGCGACGTGGTGGTCACCCACCTCCACGTCTTCCACTCGGTCGCGCCCAACACCACGGCGACGCCCCGCCGGATGCTGGCCAAGGCCGTCCTCGCCGCCTGAACCGGGTCAGGGCAGGCCCGCGCCCGGGACCTCCACCTCGGCCGTCTCGATGGCGCCGGTCCGGCGGCGGATGGCCTCACCGCTGAAGCCGTCCCCGGTGAGCAGGAACAGCGTCGTGCGCCCGGGGCCGCCCAGCGCACAGGCGAAGCAGCCGCGGCCGGTCTCGATCACGTCGGTGACCTCGCCGCCCTCTCGCACCCGCACGCAGGCGTCGCCGACGGCGTCGGCGAACCAGACCGCTCCCTCGGCGTCGAGGGCGATGCCGTCGGGCGCTCGCCCGGGCAGGTCGGCGTAGGTCCGGCGGTTCGAGAGCAACCCGTCGTCGCCGATGTCGAACGCGGTGAGGCGCCGGCCCATGGTCTCGGCCACGATCAGGGTGCGCCCGTCCGGAGTGACGGCCGGCCCGTTGGGGAACATCACGCTGCGGTCCACGACCTCGGCCGTGCCGTCGGGCCGCACCAGCACCAGCTCGGCGCTGGGCAGGGGCGACGGTGGGTTGCGCATGTCGTAGCCGGGGTTGCCGACGTACGCGTGGCCACGGGCGTCGACGACCATGTCGTTGCACGGCGCGGAGGCCAGGCCCGAGATGTCCGCGTGCTCGACCAGCGTGCCGTCGGGCTCGCGCCGGAGGACCCGCCGGTCGTTCACCGACACGACCAGCATGCGCCCGTCGGGGAGCCAGCCGATGCCGGACGGCCGGCCGTCGACTTCGCACACCTCCTCCACCTGCCCGTCGAGGTCGACGCTCAGGACCTTCTTGGCACCCATGTCCGAGAAGAAGAGGCGGCCGTCGTGCCAGCGCGGCCCCTCCACGAACCCGAACCCCTCCGCCAGCGTTGCTCGTTCCATCCCCGCATCATGGGTCAGCGCCGGTGCCCGCGCCCGCCGTCCCCGCCCTCGTGCTTGCCGCCCTGGCCCGGTGGCTGGTGGGGCGGGGGAGCCGTGGTGGCTTCCGGGGTGGCGTCCGTCGGGGCCGCGGTCGTGACCGTGGTCGTGGTCGTGGACGGCGGTGCCGACGGGGAGCCGCTGTCCCGGCCGGAGGCCCACGCCGCCACCGCCAGCAGGGCCGCGGCCACCAGCGCCGCGGCCGCGAGCGGGCTGCGTCGCACGTGGCGCGGGGCGAGGGGCGGGGCCGTGGTGAAGAC
>JBKPRS010000311.1:0-8797 GCA_046734695.1 Actinomycetota bacterium
GGCTCGGATCGCTCCCCTGCCGGTGGCTGCGCCGGCTGCTGTCGCCGCCCGACACGTCGCGGCCCACGCGGTGCGGGTGCCTCGTCGCAGTGTGGCACCGGCCCGGATCGCGGACGGCCGGGTCGCGGCCCACGCCCTGCCCGCTCCCCGGCGGGCAGTGGTTGCCGCTCGCCGCACCGCGGCCCAACCTCGCGCCAGCGCGGGTCGGGCTCTGGCCCACGCCTGCTCCGAGCGGGTCCAGAGGACCGCTGCTGCACGTTCCGGACGGGTTAGGAGCGTCCCAGTGGGGTGTTCGGCTTCTGCCGTGGCAGGCTTGTCGCGCGCCGCCGTGCGGACGCCGATGCCGACGACCGCAGCGAACAGAGCAAGCGCCATTGCACCGAGCACCAACGAGAACACGCCGCAGCGGATGGTAACCCCCACCGATCCTCCTGCCGACGGCGCAGGCACGATCTCCTCGGACCTGAAATCCAACGGTCAGAGCGGGACGCCGACGCCGCCGGCCGATGCCCCGACGCCGCCCACGCCAGAGGGCGGCGAGCCGCCCGCCGCGCCGGGCGCGCCCCGCAGGCGCCGGTTCACGTTCCGGATCGCGCTGGGCATCCTGGCGTTCCTGGCGACCGCCGTGCTGATCGGCGCGGCCGTCATCCCGTTGCCGTACTACCTGTTCAAGCCGGGCTCCGTGCGGGACACCGAGCCGCTGATCACCGTCGAGGGCACCCAGACGTTCCCGTCCGACGGGTCGATCGCGTTCACGACCGTGTCGTTGCGCCAGGCGACGCTGCTCGGGCTGCTCCAGGGCTGGGTCGACGACGACATCGACGTCTACACCCGCGAAGAGGTGCTGGGCGGGCGCAACGTGGACGAGAACCGCCAGGTGAACCTGCGGATGATGGACAACTCCAAGCAGGTCGCCACCCAGGTGGCGCTGGAACGGCTGGGCTACGACGTCAACGTGACGATGGGCGAGGTCGTGGACGAGGTCGTGCCCAACATGCCGGCCGACGGGAAGCTCCAGCCGAACGACACGATCGTGGCCGTCGGGGGCGAGCGATTCGACGACAGCGAGGACATGAGCCGGCTGCTGGCCGAGCACGCTCCGGGCGACATGGTCACGCTGACCGTGCAGCCCCTCACCGGTGAGGAGAAGGACGTCGAGCTCACCCTGGCTGCCTCGCCCGACGACCCCAACCGGGCCGTGATGGGCGTGACGGTGTTCCCGGTGGTGCTGAAGTACGACTTCCCGATCGACGTCCAGATCGACACGGGCGACGTGGGCGGGCCGTCCGCGGGCCTGGCCTTCACCCTGGCCATCCTCGACGACCTCACTCCCGGCGATCTCACCGGCGGCCACAACGTCGCGGCCACCGGCACGATCGGCAGCGACGGGACCGTCGGACCGGTCGGGGGCACCGGCCAGAAGGCGGCCGCCGTGCGGGCCAAGGACGCCGAGCTGTTCCTGGTCCCCCGAGCGGACTACAAGGACGCGGTCGCCCACGCCGGGAAGAACCTCAAGGTCGTGCCGGTGGACGACCTCGACGATGCCCTGAAGGCCCTGGGCGACCTGGGCGGCAACGTCGACGAGCTCCCCCCGGTGGGTGCAACGGCAACCGCCCCCTCCGGGTGAGGGCCGTCTGACCACTCAGGGCGGTCGAAAAATTGACCCTCGGCGCGAGCCCTCGCGGGGTCATACGATCGGGACCCATGTCGCCCGAGCCTCCCCTCGATGCGACGGGCATCGCCCGCCGGCACTTCTCCACCTCGCGGAAGGGGTTCGACCCGAACGAAGTTCGGGCCTACCTCCACGAGCTGGCCGACCTGGTCGGACGGCTGCAACGGGGGGAGGCGCACGAGCGCGAACGGGCCGATCGGGCCGAGAGCCGGGCCGAGCTGGCCGAGAAGCACGACCAGCACCACCTGGTCGAGCTGCTGGGCCAGGAGACCGCCCGGGTGCTCGAGGCGGCCCGGGAGGCGGGCAGCGACATCCGCACCAAGGCGGAGGAGAACGCGGCCCGGATGGTGCGCGAGGCCCAGACCGAGGCCCGCGGCATCATCGACGCCGCCGACCGGGAGGCGGCGACCCGCCGGCTGGAGATCCTGGCCGAGGCCGACGAGCTCCGGCACGAGGCCGAGGCCGAGGTCGAGCTGCGCCGGGCCGAGGGCCGTGACCTGGTCGACGTGATGCGGCGGGAGGCGGAGACCGAGCGGGAGACCATGCTGGCCGACGGCGAGCGGGCCCGCAGCGAGGCCGAGTCGACCGCCGAGCAGATCCGGGCCGCGGCCCGCGAGCAGGGTCGGCGCCTGGTGGGCGAGGCCCAGGCCGTGCGGGAGCGCATGCTGGGCGACCTGTCGCGCCGCCGGCGCACGGCCCGCGAGCAGCTGGAACGGCTCAACGCCGCCCGGGAGCGGCTGCTGGCCGCCTACGAGGTGGTCAAGCGCACGGTCGACGAGGCCACGGCCGAGCTCACCGTGGCGCTGCCTGAGGCCAAGGTGGCCAGCGAGGAAGCCATGCGCCGGGTCAGCGAGGAGCCCGAGGAGACGGTCGAGGTCCTGGAGGCCGAGCTGTCCGTGGCCCGCATGGCGGGCCTGGTGGACGACCTCGCCGCGGCCGAGGTGTCCGACGACGAGCTGGACGAGATGCTGCGCGAGCTGGACGAGGAGGACGACGACGACGGCTACGTCCCGCCCGCCTCGCTCTCGGGGCCCGCGCGGGCCTGGCCGGCCGAGCTGGAGCCGGACGACGTGGCGCTGGGGACCAGCGAGCCCGGCGGTCAGGCGCAGCCCGAGCCGGCCGGAGGTGCGCCGGTCGCCGAGGGGGCCGGGGATGCGCCGGCAGCCGAGGAGGAGGCCGGCCGTGATCCGGGTGCCGAGCGGGCCGCGGGCCCGCGGATCGCCGGGGGGACCCGAGGTGCGCAGAGCAGCGAGGGCGCCATGCGTGCGCCGGTCGCCGGGGGGATCGCGAGCGCGACGGTTGGCGAGGAGGCCGCGGCTGCGCCGGTCGGCGAGGGGACCGTCGTGGCGTCCCTGGCTGACCCGGACATGGCGCCCGGCCAGCTCGACTGGCCCGAGCCCGAGCCCGGGACGGTCGCCGAGCCCGAGCCGGAAACGGCCGGCGAGCCCCTGGCGGGCGCGGTGCCGGAGCCGGTCGCCGGCGAGGAGGACGAGCCGGAGTCGTCCGTGGACGAGCTGTTCGCCCGCATCCGGGCCGAGCGGCCCGCATCACGGCGGGGCGCCGCCGCCCCCGAGGCTCCGGCCGACGCCGAGGAGGCCCGGGACGAGCCCGCAGACGAGCCCGGCGAGGAGCCTGGCGACGAGCCCGAGGTCGTCGAGGACCCCGAGGTGCTCGTCCTGCGCGAACGGGACGCGACGCTGGCCACGGTCGAGCGTGAGCTGGGGCGCCGCCTGAAGCGGGTCCTGGCCGACGAGCAGAACGAGGTCCTCGACCTGCTGCGGCGGGGCAAGTCCGTGACGTTCGCCGAGGTCGTCCCGGCCGGCGACGAGCACGCGGACCGCTTCGCCATCGCCGCCGGTCCCGACCTCGACGCCGCCGCGGCCCACGGGGCGGCCAGCGTGGGAGCCGACGTCTCGCCGTCCTGCGACGACCTGGCCGGCAGCCTCGGGCGCTCGCTGGTCGATCCGCTGCGCCAGCGCATCGCCCGCAGCTTCGACGATTGCGACGGTGACCTGGAGGAGGTCACCGAGCGGCTGCGTGCCCTCTACCGCGAGTGGAAGGGCCAGCACATCGGCGCCGCGGTCCGCCACTACACCGCCGCCGCCTATTCGTGGGGCGCGTACGAGGGCGCGCCCGACGGAGCCAAGCTGCGCTGGCTGGTCGACCGCACCGGCGAGCCGTGCCCGGACGCGGACGACAACGCGCTGGCCGGTCCGGTGGCCAAGGGCACGCCGTTCCCGACCGGGGATCGCTGCTCGCCCGCGCATCCGGGCTGCCGGTGCCTGGTCGTGCCGGCCGAGCTCGTGGACCAGCCCTGAGCGCTCGCGCCCCGTCGCCCAGAGGTAGCTGAGAGGCCCCTGGGAACCGGGAAACGCGAATCCCGACGCGGGGGTGACGGTCGATAGGCTCCCCGGCCATGCGAGCCCCTGACGACCTGCCGCGCCGCCCCCGGCGCCCGGGGCATCCCAACCGCGGCAGGACGATCCTCATCGTGGGTCTGGTGGCGGCGTTCGTGTTGCTCACCTCGCTGCGGGGCATCGCGCGCTTCTACACCGACTTCCTCTGGTACGACTCGCTCCACCAGACCGGCGTGTGGAAGGGCGTGCTGGGGGCCAAGGTGATCCTGGCCGTCATCTTCGTGGCCGTCTTCTTCCTGCTGTGCTGGGTGAACCTGTTCATCGCCGACCGCATCGCCCCGCCGTACCGGCTGGCCGGCCCCGAGGACGAGCTGCTCGAGCGCTACCACGACCTGGTGGCCGAGCGCACCGGGTGGGTGCGCGGGATCGTGGCCGGGGTGCTGGCGATCATCGCCGGCTCGGGCGTGTCGTCCGAGTGGAACTCGTGGCTGCTGTTCACCAACGGTGGCGACTTCGGGGTGAAGGATCCGCAGTTCCACCGCGACGTCGGGTTCTACGTCTTCAAGCTGCCGTTCCTCTCGTTCGTGGTCGACTGGCTGTTCGCCTCGCTGCTGATCATCCTGATCGTGGTCACGGTGGCCCACTACCTCAACGGCGGCATCCGGGTGCAGCCGCCGTCGCCGCGGGTGGCGCCCCAGGTCAAGGCCCACCTGTCCGTGCTGCTGGCGCTGCTGGCCGTGGTGAAGGCCGCGGACTACTGGCTGCAGCGCTTCGAGCTGACCGTGTCCAGCCGGGGCGTGGTGGACGGCGCGACGTACACGGACGTGAAGGCCCAGCTGCCCGCGCTGAACCTGCTCCTGCTGATCTCGCTGGCCGCGGCCGTGCTGTTCGTGGCCAACATTTTCCGCCGGGGCTGGACGTTGCCGGTCGTGGCCGTGGGTCTGTGGGTGTTCGTGGCCGTGACCGTCGGCGGGATCTACCCGCAGTACGTGCAACGCTTCCGGGTGCAGCCGAACGAGTCCGCCAAGGAGCGGCCGTACATCGAGCGCAACATCGAGGCGACGCGGGCCGCGCTCAACCTGGACAACGTGCAGACCGAGCGGTACACGCCGACCACCAACTCGGCCGAGGTGTCGCTGGAGGGCGCCGCGCCCACGATCCGGAACATCCGCCTGTGGGACCCGGCCCCGCGGGTGTCGGGCGCCGCGTTCGAGCAACTGCAGCGGATCCGCAACTACTACAGCATCGATGACATCGACGTCGACCGCTACCCGATCGACGGGCAGCCCACCCAGGTCAACATCGGTGCGCGCTCGCTCAACGCCGAAGGCATCCCCGGGGACTCGTGGGAGTCGAACCATCTGGCCTACACGCACGGCTACGGCGTGGCGCTGGCCCCGTCCAACGCCTCGCAGGGCCGCGAGCCCGAGTTCCTCATCGCCAACGTGCCTCCCGAGGTCGATCCCCGGCTCTCGAACGAGGGGATCCGGCTCGATGATCGGGCCGGCATCTACTTCGGCGAGGACCTCAACGGCTACGTGGTGGTCAACACCAAGCGCCAGGAGATCGACTTCCAGGACGCCGAGGACACCAAGTTCACGACCTACAACGGCGAGGACGGGGTCAAGGCCAACTCGGTGCTGCGCCGGGCCGCCTTCGCCCTGCGCTTCGGCGACCTCAACCCGCTGATCTCGGACTTCATGACCGACGACTCGAAGATCATCTTCGAGCGCGACGTCGTCGACCGCGTGCGGGCGCTGGCCCCGTTCCTGCACGCCGACGCCGATCCCTACCCGGTGGCGGTCGAGGGCGGGATCAAGTGGATGATCGACATGTACACGACGACCAACGACTATCCCTACGCCGAGCAAGCCGACACGGACCAGCTGACCGAGAACAGCGGGCTGCGCCACGACTTCAACTACGTGCGGAACTCGGTCAAGGCCACGGTCGACGCCTATGACGGCACCGTCACGCTGTACGTGATGGACAAGCACGACCCGATCGTGGCGGCGTACCAGAAGGCGTTCCCCAAGCTGTTCACCGACGGCTCCAAGATGCCGGCCTCGCTGAAGGCGCACGTGCGCTACCCCGAGGACCTGTTCCGGATCCAGACCACGGCCTACGGCCGGTACCACCTGACCGACCCGGACAACTTCTTCACGCAGGAAGACGCCTGGCGCGTGGCCCGCGACCCGGGCACCGCGGGCGCCGAGGCGAGCACGCAGGTCACCGACCAGCAGGGCCAGCCGACCGGCGAGGAGCGGTCGGCCCGCATCGCCCCGTACTACCAGATGCTGCAGCTGCCGAACCTGCAGGCCGACCCCATCACCGGCCCAACTCCGGACGCCGCGGCGCCACCGACCGCCTCGGCCCTGTCGCCGGACCCCGAGATGGTGCTCATGCGCCCGTTCGTGCCGCAGAGCAACGAGAACCAGGAGACCCAGCAGCTCACCGCGTTCATGGCTGCGCGCATGGACGGCGAGCACTACGGCGAGCTGGTCGTCTACCAGATGCCCTCGGGCGACCTCCCACCGGGACCTGGCATCGCCGCGGCCAACATCCGCGGCGACGCGCAGGTGTCCCAGAACGACACCGAGCTTGGCCTGGGCAGCTCGGAGGTGCTCTACGGGAACCTGCTGCTCATCCCCATCGACAACGCTCTGGTCTACGTCCAGCCGTTCTATGTGGTGTCCGAGAACGAGGCGCGGCGGCTGCCCCAGCTGACCAAGGTCATCGCCGCATTCGGCGACCAGGTCGTGATCGAGGACACGCTCACCGAGGCGCTGGCCGCGCTGTTCGGTGAGTCCATCCCCACCCAGCAGGAGCCTCCGACGCAGGGCGAGCCGCCACCGGGCGTCGAACCACCGGCCACCGGCACTGCCGCGCAACAGGCCCAGGACCTGCTGGACCAGGCGCAGACCCTGTTCTCCGAGGCCGACCAGGCGCTGGCCGCCGGCAACCTGGGCGACTACCAGGACAAGACCGGCCAGGCCAGGGCGCTGGTCCAGCAGGCCAACTCCATCCTCCAGGGTGCGGCTCCCGGCTCCAACGCCGCCGGCGACGGCACCACCACCACGACCGCCCCCGCCACTCCGACCACGGTCGCGGCCGCGGACACCACCCCGGTGGTCCTCCGACCCCCCTGAAGTTGGCGAAGCGGCCGGGGCGGGCTATGTTGTCTCTCCCCAACGACGCGGGGTGGAGCAGTCTGGTAGCTCGTCGGGCTCATAACCCGAAGGTCGCGGGTTCAAATCCCGCCCCCGCCACCACATCGAACGCAGGTCAGGCCCGGTCCCAGCGACCGGGCCTCTTGCGTGCCAGGGGGCTGTGGTGGGGCGGTAGGCGTGGACCGCGGCGCTCATGCCGGGGACCAGGTGCTGGTAGGTGTGCATGGTGAAGGCTGGCTGGGCGTGGCCGAGGCGTTCGCACGTCAAGCCGAAGCTCGTGTGGGCCGGTATCGCACGGCGACCGCCCCCGATCGGAACTCGTGGCGATCCACGAGCTCGAGCTGGATGCGCTCGCGTAGACCGGCGAGCAACGTCGGCCCGTGTCCGGCAAGGACCGGCTGCACGAGGAACTCGTACTCGTCGATCAGTCCCAGATCTGCCAACGCCAGGGGGAGCGTCACGCCCCCCACGAACAGGCCCTCGCCCGGCTCCTGCTTGAGCCGCTGAACCGCTTGCCCCAAGTCGCCTCGCACCAGCTCGGCATTCCAATCGACCCCGCTCAGCGTGCTCGACACGACGTACTTCTTCGCCTGGTCGATGGTCTCGGCGAACGGGATCTGCCACTCACCCATCCAGTCAGGCCAGGCGCCCGTCGCCGGCCGCCGCCACGCCGACTCCATCATCTCGTAGGTCACCCGGCCGAACAGCAGGGCATCGGCCCGTCCCATCTCAGCGGTCCAGTAGTGCATCGACTCCTCGTCCGGGGGGAGCCCTGCCTCGTGATGGCAGCAGCCGTCGAGCGTGACGTTGATCGAGTATCGAAGTGGTCTCACCGAGATGTCCCCCCTGATACGGCTGCCCATATGCCGGCGACCTCGGCGGTGGGGTCGAGGTGGACGAGCTTGCCCATGCTCACGACACCGCCGTCGTCGCCAGGTGGGCGTCGAGCTTGGCGAAGCTCTGGCGCCAGCCCTCCTCGGTTGCTCCGGTTACGTGGGCCGGGAGCCACTGGCGCACCTCGAGGCGGGTGCGCCCGTCAGGCTCGTCGTGGAACTCGAACCGGAACCGTGTCTCGAACGGCTCGAAGCCCCCCGGTAGGCGGCCACGCACGCGCAGCACGCCGTCGAGCACCCCGCCCTCGGCGACGTCGGCGAGGTCGATGTGCACCTCCGCCCGGATGGACGGGTCGTCGGGGAACACCTCCACGAACCGCTGGAAGCCGCCGGGTCGGACGTCGAACTCCATCTCGTCGAGCGGCCGCACGCTGCCGGTCGGCCCCCACCAGGCCGCCAGCTGCTCCGGGTCGGTGAAGGCCCGGTAGACGAGGTCCCGGGGCGCGTCGAACACGCGCGAGATGGACAGGTCGGGTGCTTCGGTGGTCATCGGTTCTCCTGCTCCTGTTGCAGCGTGGCGAGGTGGGCGTCGAGGCGGTCGAAGGACGAGTCCCAGAACCCCCGGAAGCGCTCGATCCAGACGGCCGCCTCCCGGAGGGGCGCCGCCTCCAGGTGGCTCCGCTGCCACTTCCCCTCGCGCGAGCGCGAGATCAGGGCGGCGCCCTCGAGCACCTTCAGGTGCCGCGACACCGCTGGCATCGAGAT
>JBKPRS010000312.1:0-11068 GCA_046734695.1 Actinomycetota bacterium
CCCCCTCCGACACTCGAACAAGTGTTCACAGGGTCCCGTCGGACACGCTCAGACTGACCTCTCGCCAGGCCTCGTCGCTGGCCGCGAGCTCGTGTGCCGCCTTCTGCGCTATCGGCACAGCATCGGTGCCCAGCAGCAGACGCAGGGGTGCATCGTCCCGGCCGGCGAGGTCTCGCACCACTTGGGCGACACGACGCGGGTCCGTCGCCTCGTGGCCGGAGCCGCCGCGCACCAGTTCGGCGAACGGTCCGATCGTCGGCTGGTACGGCACGCTGGGCTGCGGGATCGTCATCGACGGGCCGGCCCAGTCGGTGCGCATGCCGCCGGGCTCGAGAACGGTGACCTTCACCCCGAACGGGGCCATCTCTCGGGCGAGACCGCTGGAGAACCCGGCGACGGCCCATTTCGCCGCCTGGTAGGCGGTCAGGCCCGGGGCGGACACGCGGACACTGAGCGAGGAGACCTGGAAGATGTGACCGCTGCCCTGCTCGCGCAGAACCGGCACAACCGCCTTCAAGACGTTCACACCACCGTAGAAGTTGGTGTCGAACTGCGTCCGGAACGAGTCGATCGTCGTGTCCTCGAACGAGGCCAGGTCGCTGTAGCCGGCGTTGTTGACGACGACATCGATGCGACCGAACGTCTGCTGGGCCTCAGCGACCACGCCTCCCGCCGCGTCGTAGTCGGTCGTGTCGAGCCGGAGGAGAAGCGCCGCGTCGCCGTACTGGTCGAGGAGGTCCCGCAGCCCCTCAGGGTTACGCGCCGTCGCCGCCACGCGATCACCTGCTTCGAGCGCGACCTCGACGAGCGCGCGACCCAGACCACGTGAGCTTCCCGTCACGAACCACACCTTCGAGGTCGAGCCTCCCGCCCTGCGGCCGCTCATGTCGCCACCCGGTAGTGCACGTGCGTGACGCCGGGCGCGTCGAGCACGCGCGTCGGCTCGAGCTCGATGCGGTCCATGCCGAAGAGCCGGCGCCCGTCGCCGAGCACGACCGGGATCAGCTGGATCTCCAGCTCGTCGAGTAGGCCGTCGCGTAGCAGCGACTGCGCGAGGTCGGCGCCGTGCACCATCACGTCCTGGTCGCCGGCGGCGGCCTTGGCCTCCCGCATCGCGGTCGCGGGGTCGGGCACGTAGTGGACCCAGGCGCTCTGTGGCTCCGGCGGGGTGCCGCGCGTAGGCACGAAGATCGGCACGCCGTGGTGGTCGCCGCCCCAGTGACCGGCGTAGTCGAACGTCTTGCGGCCGACGACGACCGCACCCGTGGCCATCACCTCGGCGAACACCTGCCCGCTCAGCCCCGGGGGGTCGAAGTGCGGCGGCTCGGAGGCGGGCTCGCCGAGCCACTCGTGCAGGCGGTTGCCGCCGCTCCCGAGCCCGTTGCCCGGGCCGTCGTCCGGGCCGGTGATGAACCCGTCGAGTGACATCGACATGTAGAGGACGGACTTTGCCATGTGGTCTCCTTCCTCGGGCCTAGAGCGCCCGTGTGAGCCGGTCGAACGCGTGCGGGACACCGGTGCCGTGCTCATCGCGCAGCTCGTCGGACGGGAAGCCCCACTGGACCATCGTCATCAGGGTCGCCCCGTCTCGGGGCGCGAACGTGAACTCGGTGTTGAAGGCGAGCCTCGACCCGTCGAGGCGGGTCTCGGTCGTGGCCAGCAGCAGTCGGCGGGGGCGCTCGATCGCCTCGAGAACGTGCCGGTGCCGGTAGAGCTCGCCGGGCGACGGGCCGAAGGCGATCTCCCAGGCGCCGCCGACGCGTAGCTCGCAGCGCGAGTCGACCACCCAGCCAGGCGCGTCGTTGCCGTAGAACTCGCGTTGGCCCGCCGGGCTCGTGAACAGGTCGAACACGCGCTCGGGCGACGCCTGGATCAAGCGCTCGTAGCGGAGCTCGCGGTTCACTCCGCGTTCTCCACGAAGCGCCCGAACCGGTCCAACCGGCTCTCCCAGGCGCGGCGGTGGGACTCGATCCACTCGCCGGCCTCGCCGAGCGTGGTGGCCGGGCCGAGCCGGCACTCGCGCGCCCGGCCCACCTTCTCGGTCTCGACGAGGCCGGCGAGCTCGAGGATCCCGACGTGCTTCTTGATCCCGTTGAGGGTCAGGCCCGACGGCCGCGCGAGCTGGCTCAACGTCGCGGGGCCGCGGCCCAGACGCTCGAGGATGCCCCGCCGCGTGGGGTCCGAGAGCGCGAAGAAGGTCGCGTCGAGCGTCAGCGATAGTGCACCGATCGGTGCACTATACAGCTGCGGCCGAGGGGCTCAACCGCCGGCGGTCGCGAGGTGGTCGTGGACGGATCGGACGGCGCTCGACCCCTCGCCGACGGCTGAAGCCACCCGCTTGAGCGAGCCGTGCCGGACGTCGCCCACGGCGAAGACACCCGGGGCCGATGTCTCGTAGGGCAGCGGCTGCCGTCCGGCGAAGCCGCGTGTCTCACTGGTGCTCTCCGGTAGGTCGCGATCGGTGAGGATGAAGCCGTGATCGTCGAGGAGGACTGAGCCGTCGAGCCAGCCCGTGGCCGGATCGGCGCCGATGAAGCAGAAGAGACCACCGCACGGCTGGGTCGTGCGCCGGCGGGTCGGGTTGTGCTCCAGGGTCACCTCCTCGAGGTGGCCGTCGCCGCCGAGCGCCCGCACCTCGGTCTCGGTCAGGATCTCGATCTTTCGGTGCGCGGCGATCCGCTCGACGAGGTAGTGGGACATCGACCTGTGGAGGTCCGCGCCGCGGATGGCGATGGCAACCTCTGCGGACCCCTTGGCCAGGTGGAGCGCCGCCTGCCCGGCGGAGTTGCCACCTCCGACCACCACCGCGTTGCGGCCCAGGCACATGCGAGCCTCGAGCTCGGTCGCGGCGTAGTAGACGCCGGCTCCCTCGAACCGGTCGAGGTCCGGTAGCGGCAGGCGGCGGTACTGGGCGCCGGTGGCGATGAGGACGGCGCGGGCGGGGATCTCGCTGCCGTCGGCCAGCGTGACCACGTGGTAGCCGTGCTCGACACGTAGCCCGGCGGCCGCGCACGGCGCGTTGAGCCGGGCGCCCAGGCGGAGGGCCTGCATCGCAGCGCGGGACGCCAGCTCGCCTCCGGATACGCCGGTCGGGAATCCGACGTAGTTCTCGATCCGCGAGCTGGCGCCCGCTTGTCCGCCGATGGCGATGCTGTCGATCGACACCGTCTCGAGGCCCTCTGACGCGCCGTACACCGCGGCCGCCAGGCCGGCGGGTCCCGTACCGACGACGACCAGGTCGAACAGCAGGCCGGGGATCGGCTCGTAGGCGAGCCCGAGGTGCGCGGCGACTTCACCCGGGGTGCAGCGTCGCAGCACGCCGGCCGCGGTGAGCACGGACGGGACGTCTTCCTGCCGGAGACCGAAGCTGGCCAGCAGCACATCGCCGTCGAGGTCGGCGTCCACGTCGATCCAGGTGTGCGGCATGTTCGTCCGGGTGAGGAAGGCCCGTATCGCGAGCGCTTCGGGGGAGTAGCGCGAGCCGACCAATCGGATCGCCAGCGCACCCTTGCCCTCCACCAGTCGGGTCCGGCGCGCCGCCATGGTCTCGAAGAGCCGGTCCCAGATGTCGGGGCTGCCGGCCGTGAGGCGATGGAGGTCCTCGCGCTTGATCCGCAGTGCCCGGCCGGGACGGGTGACGCGGGCCGTGAGGTAGGGCCGCGCCCCGGTGATCAATCCCAGCTCACCGACCGGAGCGCCCTGTCCGAGCACCACGATCCTGTCCTCCCCGTCGCGGTCAGGGCGGACGATCTCGACCTCTCCCTCGATGACGACGTACAGGTCATAGGCCGTGCCGCCGGCGCGGAAGAGAACTTCGCCCGCCTGCAGCGGCTGCTCGTCGCCGTACTGCGCGAGCTCGGCGAGCTCCGCCGCGTCCAGCCGTCCGACGCCGGCGGCGGCCGGCGGGACGTCGTCCGATGACATGGCCATGGGGGCTCCCGGGGGGCAGGCGATCCCGTGATCATGCCGCCCTCGCCCGTACCACGCGTCGGAGTGCGGTCAGTCGTCATACTTCACGGGCTGGACCTCCACGACACCGGTCTGCTTGCGGAACGATGTGTACCCACCACTTGGTCTGGTCGGTTGTCCCGGCTTGGACCTGGTGGGCTATCCAAGCTCTCCTTATCGTCATGCCCCGAGCCGAGCTGCGGCCGCATCTCAGCGAGGAGGAGTCCATGGCCACCAGCGAGAACCGCGACGCCGGCCGCGACGAGCCGGCTGCCGTGCCGCCGATCGTCGACCGTGACAGCTGGCAGGCTGCCCGTGACGAGCTGTTGGTACGGGAGAAGGCGCACACCCGGGAGGGCGACGCCATCGCCGCAGCCCGCCGCCGGCTTCCGATGACAGAGGTCGACGGGTCCATCACCGTCGTCGGACCGCACGGGCGCCGGACACTGCTCGACCTCTTCGAGGACCTCGAGGAGCTCGTGGTCTACCGGCACATGTGGTTCCCGGGCGAGCCGTTCGAGAACCAGTGCGAGGGCTGCACCATGACCTACTGGGCCACGCAGAACCCGGTCTACCTGAGGGCGCGCGGGGTCTCGTTCGCCGTGTTTGCTCAGGGGCCGTACTCCGAGCTCGCACCGTTCATCGAGTTCATGGGCTACCCGCAGCACTGGTACTCCACGGCCGACGTCGAAGACGACCTCGTCCGCGGCGACGGCTACGGCGCATGGACGTGCTGGCTGCGCCAGGGCGAACGCGTCTTCCTCACCAACACCGTGAGGGGTCGAGGCCTGGAGGCCACGATGCCACCGCTCGCGCTGCTCGACATGACGGCACGTGGTCGCGTCGAGGCCTGGCAGGACTACCCCGAGGGCTGGCCGGCCGGCAAGCAGGGTGGCTGGTTCTGGCGTAGCCATGAGGACGGGTTCGGGAACAACTGGACCGGTGGACGCCCGACAGTCCAGTGGACCCGCCCCGGCGCCACCCCAGTCGAGGACCACCACTAGCGACCGACCAGGCCTGCCAGGGCTCGGGTCGGCCGAACACCCTGCCGGTGATGCACGGACCGCGTGCTGGTGTCCGGGCCGGGGCCGTGGCGCTGGGGGCGAGCGTGCTGCTGGCGGCCTGCGGCGGCGGCCGCGGCACCGTGCGCTGGAGGTTCGTCGACCCGCGCGACGTACCGGCGAGCGGGCCGTGGCGGGACCGTCCGGCCATCGACCAGGCCACGCACTGGGGCTCGTAGCCGCCGGCGACCGACCGTCGTCCGCCGACACGGGTCCGCCGCCGTGAGGGTGGACGAGTCGGTCAGGGACCGATTCGCATCGGCCGCATCATCTCGTTGTCCTCGTGCTCGAGGATGTGGCAGTGCCAGACGAAGTTGCCGGCGCGGTCATAGGTCGCCTTCACCCGTGTGATCTCGCCCGGGTAGGCGATCACCGTGTCCTTGCGGCCGCTCTCCCACAGCTCGGGGCCGCGCACCTCGTGGGTCAAGGCGTTCTCGCGGTTGACCACCTGGAACATGACCTCGTGGATGTGGATCGGATGCGCATCCTCGGTGAAGTTGACCAGCTCCCAGACCTCGGTGGCGTTGAGCGCGGGGTTCTCGGTGACCGCGTCGGCCCAGCCGCGCGGCACGCCTTCGCCTGTGCCGGCGTCGACCGTGCCGAGGAGGCCCTGCATGGGCCCGAACGCCTCGCCGGCGTCGCAGTCCAGCACGACGTTGCCGTCCGCGTCGGTGCTCACGAGCACGGTGTTCGAGGAGACCTCGTTGAGCGACACCTGCCGGGTGCTCGTGGTCGCCGGCAGCGCGGCCGGCTGAGGCAGCCCGAGCTGGCTGGGTGGGGTGCTCGGGTCCGAACCCCCGCCGGAGACGACCCGGAACTGCATGACCTGCCCGGTGGTGTCGGGGTCGGCGGCGTCGAAGTCGACGCCGGGCTCCCCGCCGCCGAAGGGCTCGTCGGGCCCGACGTTGCGCAGCACGATCTTCGTGCCCGCGGCGAGGCCGTTGAACTCGACGATCACGTCGGCGCGCTCGGCCGGACCGAGCAGCAGCCGGTTCTGGGAGACCGGCTGCTTGAGGAAACCGCCGTCCGCTCCGATCCGCCAGAACGGCCGCCCGTTGCTGAGCTCCAGGATGACGAAGCGTGAGTTGCAGGCGTTGAGGATCCGGAACCGGTAGCGGCGCGGCTGGACCTCGAGGAAGGGCCAGGTGCGACCGTTCACGACCATGGTGTTGGCGAAGAACTCGGGGTTCCAGATCGACGGGATGTCGCTCTCGCCGTCACAGGCCGGGTCCGGCATGAACGGGATCTGGAGCTGGGATCGCTCGAGGCCTTCGAAGAACGCCCGGTTGTCCGGATAGAACAGCGAGCCGTCCGTGTTGAAGGAGCGGTCCTGGATGATCAGCGGGATCTCGAAGTACTGCGTGTTCGCGGCGTCACCCAGCGCCGGCGCCGGACCGGGCAGCGTGCCGGTGACCATGTCGCTTGGTCCGCCGCGGAGCAGGTACATGCCGACCGGGCCGGCATAGACGTTGGCGCGGGTCATCCCGAGGCTGTGGTCGTGGAACCAGAGCGCGGTCGAGGCCTGGTCGTTGTCGTACTGGAAGACGGCGCTGCCGGCATCCCATGGTTGGCTCAACGACTGCTCGGCCTTGGACTTGAACGGTGCGTAGAACGAGCCGGCCTTGGCGTACCGCCGGGGGAGGTTGCCCGCGTTGGGGAGGTACCACGCCTGCGGGTGACCGTCGGCCTCCTCCGGCGAGTGGCCGCCGTGCAGGTGGGTGACCATCGGGACGGGGCCCGTGTAGGGAGCCTGGGAGGTCCCGTGCATGTCGGGCCCCGACGGCGGGTTCGCCCAGTGCAGCGTCTGGTCGACGGGCAGCAGATGCGGGAGGTAGCGGCCGTTGGAGTCCGTGAGCTGGTTGATCCACTTGATCCGCACCGCCTTGCGGGACTTGGCCTCGATCGTGCACGCCGGATATCGGAACGAGCTGGCGTCGGTCAGCGACCCGTACCCCCACACCTTCGTCTTCGGGCTGCCGGGCGGCAGGATCTGCTGCGTGAACTGGCGGAGGCCGATCTCGTAGTACTCGATGTTCTTGTCGGCGTTCTGCGGCAGCTTGGTCGTCCGCGGCATCGCGGGCAGGATCGCGAGCGACTGCGCGTACTTCGGGATGGTGGTCGGGTCGAGCGTGCCGCCGGGCACCGGGACCGCGAGGACGCGGTCGATCCCCGGGACGCGCAAGAAGGCGAGGCCGGCTGCTGCTCCGCCGCCGAGGATGATGAAACCGCGTCGCGAGATGGTGCTCATCGCGTGTCCCTCCGTTGCGTCGAACATGGGCGCGCAAACCTCGACGCAATCGGCCCGCATCGTTGCGGTTCAGGCGAGCCTAAGCGTCCGGCTTGCTTCGCCGTTTCCCCCTAAACGGCGATCACTCTCCACGAGGTAATGCCCTCAAGTCAACATACACAATTAACGTTAAGGCATCCTTCTACGCCCAGTGTCCGCGGGTGGAGTCACCCAACCAGGCACTGAGGTATTCACGTGGAGTCACCCGAACCGATACGGGAATAGAGCCGATACGAAGGATAACATATGTGATCACAATCACGTGCCACCGCGACAACAATCAGCGGTGGTCATGAGCTCGGATTGAGGCGATTCCCGACCCAGCAGGTCCCGCGATCGCACGGCAGGAGCGGATCAGCGACCGGACGATTGACCTGCCGGCCCACGACCGGTGGCACACGGGCCGAGCCGTCCGCCACGGCTGGTCACCAGGACCACACCGGTAGACGCCCCGCACGGGTTCGAGCTGGCCGCCATCTGCCATGTTGGACCTGGCCACCGGGGCCGAGGCGGTGTGGGAACCCGGTGACGACGGTGAGGGCGAGGGCTGGTTGCTCACCTACGTGTGGGACCGCACCACCGACCGTTCGGACTGGCCGTGTTCGACGCCCGTGCGGACGACGACGGCCCCGTCGGGCGGGTCGAGCTCCCGGTGCGGGTGCCCTTCGGCCACGGCCTGTGGGTGGACGAGGCCGCGCTCTGACCCCGGGCGGGTCGACGTCGACGTCGGAGTCGGCTCGAGGTGGTCAGTCGCCGGCTTCTGCCTGCGACCGGTCGAGCTGGCGGCGGCCGCGCCGGCCCAGCGCGGCGATCACGGTTGCGCGCTCGTCCTCCGCCCGGCGCTGCGAAGCCTCGGCATCGTCGAGGCGCCGCCCCATGTCCTGGAGCCGGACTCGCCACTCCTCGGACCGTGCCTCGGCCCGTGCCTGGCACTCCTTCAGATCCGCACGCGCATCAGCGGCCTCGGCTCGTGCCGCATCCAACTCGATGTGCAGGTGCTCCTCCACGGCATCGGCGGCGGCCAGGCGCTCCTCGAGCACCTTGACCTGTCCCTGCAGCTGACCCACCTGCTGCGCCAGCGTGGTGGCCTGGTCCATCCACTCGCCACCGCCAGCAACCTCGCTCACACCCATCGTGCCGACATCTCCTCCGTCACCATCGATGATCTCCGGCGCTCCATGACGCGTCACCGATCCCTCCCGGAGGGACGCGCCACGTCATCGTGCTCGCGACCCCCTGGTGGTCCCCGCGCCGGTGACGGCACCAGCATTCCATCCCGGGGCGACGCGCAGGGCGCGTCGACTGTGGTCGACTGGGACGAGGACGCGAAGGCCGTCACCCGGGAGGACAGCTGATGGCTACGACCGAGCAGGCGACGGACCAGGATCGGCCGGTGCTGCGCCTGCCGGCCCGCGACATCCCGATCCCCAGGTCGGTGAGCCCGGAGGCCCAGGCGGCCATGGCCATGGCGCCGCTGCCGGCACCCGCCATGCCCGCCCCGAACGACCCTGACAGCTGGCGGGCCATGGTCGCGGCCCAGGACGAGGTGATCGCCCAGCTGCTCGGTGGGCGCGTGGCCGGCGCTCGGGTCGTCACGACCGAGCTCGACGTCGGGGCCCACGTCTACGAGATCGTGCCCGCCGACCTGCCCGACGGCGACCGCCGCGTCTACCTGGACGTCCACGGCGGCGCGTTCGTCTTCGGCGCGGGGGAGTGCTGCCGGGTGATGAGCGTCGGCACCGCCACCCGCTACGGCGCCCGCGTCTGGTCGGTCGACTACCGCATGCCGCCGGACCATCCGTTCCCCGCCGGGCTGGACGACTGCCTCGCCGCGTACCGCGCCCTGCTCGCCGACCACGACCCGGCCGAGATCATCGTCGGCGGCGCGTCGGCCGGCGGGAACCTCGCGGCCGCACTGGTCCTGCGGGCCCGGGACGAGGGCCTCCCGATGCCGGCGGCGGTCGTGCTGATGACCCCGGCGGTCGACCTCACCGCGTCCGGCGACTCGCTCCAGACCAACCTCGGGCTCGACCCGCTGCTGCCGGGCGGCGCGACGCCGACGTTCGGGATGTACGCCGGTGACGCGGAGCTGACGGACCCCTACGTCTCCCCGCTGTACGGCGACTTCGCCCCGGGCTTCCCACCCACGATCCTGACCACCGGCACCCGGGACCGGCTGCTGTCCGACACGGTGCGAATGCATCGCGCCCTGCGCAACGCCGGGATCCCGGCGGACCTCCACGTCACCGAGGCGGCCGGCCACGGGGGGTTCCTGGGCATGGCCCCCGAGGACGAGGAGGTCGAGAGGGAGCTCCGCCTCTTCGCCGAGTCGCACTGGCCGTAGCCCGGCCCGCGAGCTCAGCTGCCGACCACCAGCACCACGTTGCCGGTCTTCTGCTCGGACTCGACGTAGCGGGTCGCCTCGACGACCTCGTCGAGGGGATAGCCGAGCACCGGCCGCCGCGGCCTGCGCAGCCCGCTGACGAAGCGGACGACGCGCGGCCGGCCCTGGCGGAACCCGCAGTCCGTCCGGTTCACCGTGGTGGCCCGCACCCGGACGAGCACTTCGTCGTCCGCGGGCACCGGGTCGGGCTCCTCGGCCAGGTACAGCACCTCGGGCGGGCCATACCTGTCGTAGCGGACGGCTCTCATCCCACGATGATGGCCCGCCCGCGGGACCTTCGGCCCTAGCGGCCGGCGCCGCGCCGGCGCAGCCTGGACGGAGAGGAGGCGGATATGGCGACGACACTCGATGCCGCGCGCCAAGACGCCGCCCTGGCCGGTGCGGCTGCGGCGACTCTCGGCGCGGTGAAGGTCTACGGCGAAGGGGATACCGCCGTTCGGGCCTTGGACGGCGTGACCGTGGCCTTCGAGGCCGGGCGGTTCACGTCCATGATGGGGCCCTCGGGCTCGGGGAAGTCGACGCTGCTGCACTGCACCGCCGGCCTCGACACGCTGACGGAGGGCAAGGCCTTCATCGGCGAGACCGACCTGAGCACACTCGACGACACGGAGCTCACCATCCTGCGGCGCGAGCGCGTGGGGTTCGTCTTCCAGGCGTTCAACCTGGTCCCGACCCTCACCGCCCAGGAGAACATCACGCTGCCGCTGGCGCTCGCCGGTCACAAGGGCGACCGGGACTGGATCAGCCAGGTGGTCACCACCCTGGGCCTGACCAAGCGCCTCCGCCACCGCCCGAGCGAGATGTCGGGCGGCGAGCAGCAGCGCGTGGCCGTCGCCCGGGCCCTCGCCAACCGGCCCCGGATCATCTTCGCGGACGAGCCGACCGGCAACCTCGACTCCCGGGCCGGGTCGGAGGTGCTGCGGTTCATGCGCCAGGCCGTGGACGACCTCGGCCAGACCATCGTGATGGTGACCCACGACCCGGGGGCGAGCAGCCATGCCGACCGGGTGGTGTTCCTCGCCGACGGCCGGATCGTCGACGAGATGGTCGAGCCCACCGCAGGGCGGGTGCTCGACCGCATGAAGCGGTTCGGGGACTGACATGTTCCGGACCGCGCTGCGCAACCTGCTGGCGCACCGGGTGCGCCTGTTCACGACCGGCCTGGCGGTGGCGCTCGGCGTGGCGTTCATCGCCGGGACGCTCGTCCTGACCGACACCGTCACCAAGACCTTCGACGACCTGTTCGCCGACGCGCTGGCGGACACCGACGCGATGGTGCGCGCCAACGCGTCGTTCGACGACCCCAACGGCTTCGCCGCGGTCCGGGGGCGGATCGACGCTTCGCTGGTGGACCGGGTCGCAGCGGTC
>JBKPRS010000313.1:0-4595 GCA_046734695.1 Actinomycetota bacterium
CACCCTCCTTGTGGCCGAAGTGCTCGTAGCGGACCAAGCCGGCGGGCACACCCGCCGCCAGCAGCGAGTCGACGCTGGTGTCGACCATGGCCGGTGGCCCACACACGTAGACGTCCTGATCGGCCAGCACGCCGTGGCGCAATGCCACGTCGACGGCCGTTCCGTGGCGGGTGGCGGTGGCGCGGGGCGGCTCCTCCGACACGCACGGGATGAACCGCACCCAGTCCTGTCCGGCCAAGCGCTCCATGGCGGGCAGGTCGTACAGGTCGAACAGGCGCCGCCCACCCCAGAACAGCTGCACCCGCCGCCGGCCGCCCTCGACGGCCAGCTGTTCGATGAGAGCCTTCATCGGCGCCAGCCCGGTCCCACCCGCGATGAGGAGCAGGTCCAGCCGGGAAGACGGATCGAGCGTGAGGTGCTGGCCCACCGGAGCACCGCACCGGACGACGTCGCCCACGTGGGCGCCGTGCACCAGCGCCGTGCTCACCGGTCCGCCGGCCACGGCCCGGACATGGAGCTCGAACGACCCGGTGTGGTGGTCGGGGAGCGTGGCGGGCGTGTAGTAGCGCCACAACCGGGGCCGCGCCGCGGTTTCGACGGCCACCGACTGACCAGCCAGATAGGGGATCGGCGTCTCAGGCGTGAGGCGCAGCACGGCGACGCTGGCGGTCCGGCGCTCGAAGCCGGTGATCGCCGCCTCGTACCAGGGCGGCGACTGCGCGTCGGCCTCTGCGGCCCCGATCATCACGCCCGCTACTGCCTCGTACGCGGCGGTCCAATGAGCGGCGAGATCGTCGTTCCACTCGCCCCCGAGGAAGTGCTCGAGCGTGGCCACCAGCGCGCGGCCGACGGCGGGGTAGTGCTCCCGGGCGACCGAGAAGCGGCGATGGTCCCGCCCGAGCTGCTCCAGGATCGGCGTGACGGTGGCCAGGTGGTCGACGTGGCTGACCACGCGACCCAGCGCGGTCACGAGCTTGTCGCGCTGGCCTTCCATGCTGAGCGGGAACATGTCCCGCGTGTGCGGATGGGTCACGAACAGCGTCGAGTAGAAGAAGAGCGGAACCTGGTCGCCGTGCTGAGCGACCAGATCCCAACTCATCTGGAGCCTGGAGGCGTCGAGAGCGGTCACCCCGACGCCTCCGTGGCTCCCGCTGGTGCCGCGGACTTGGACTGCGAGTAGGTCATGCGTCGTCGGAGACCTCGACGATGTCGCCCTTGGCGCCGGCCAAGGCGTCGGTCACCGCGACGATCGTTCCTGAGGGGGCGCCCGCGGCGTCGAGCACGGCCTCGAGGTGGGCGACGACCCGATCGAAGTCGGCCGACGTGATGCCGAGCCCTTCGTGGGCCGTCGCCAGGGCGCGACCGTCATAGGCCTCGGACCCGCCGAGCAGCGAGCACAGGAGCAGCACCTGATGGCGTTTGACCCGGGCGACGTCGACGCCGGTGAAGTAAGGCGCGAGATCGCTGTCCTGCAGGATGCGTGTGTAGAGCGCGTCGACGGCGGCGCGGATGCTGTCGAAGCCGCCGAGTCGGTCGTAGTGGCTGAGCGTCGCGTCGGACATGTCGTCACCCATGGATGCGACGGTGGCGGAAAGGGTGGTGGATCACGCCGCAGAGATTGATGTCGCGCCGCCGTGAAGCGGTAGGGGCTGGTATGGGCAGATTGGCGACCGGTCCCATCCCGGGATCCCACACCCGGGTAGGCCGTGGATCAGGGCATCGCGGCGACAGCCAGGCGCCCGCGCAGGTCCAGCACCTCGGCCCGGTCCCCGTGGCGTGCGGCGAGTCGGTCCAGCTGGGCCAGCTCGTCGGCCACGCGCCGGGAGCGGATCGACTCGGCGGTCACCAGCGCTGCGTCCGCCATGGCCACAGCTTCACCGACGGCGCCGGTCGCCATCATCAGCTTGGCCAGCCCGATCTGGGACAGCACCCGCGATCGGACCAGCTCAGGCCGGCGCAGGTCGACGGCCCGGATGAGCCGCGAGCGGGCATCCTCGATCGCAGCCGCCGGCGGCGGGTCCGGTCCGGCCAGGACGAGATCGGCCAGCGCCATGCCGGTGTCGCCGGCGTGCTGGGCCGCGTCGTAGTGGTCCATCCAGGTCGGGTCCTCGTCGACCTGGCGACCGGCGAAGGCGTCGTCGGCACGGGCGATGGCCTCGTGCGTGTCACCGCTCCGGCGAAGCCGAGCCAGGGCACGCGCCTCGATGCTGTGGAGCATGGCCCGCTCGGTGGCGGTCAGACGGTCGGAGCGCACCAGGGCCAGCTGGATGTGCGTCAATCCCCGGTCGGGCTCGCCGATCCAGGTGTCGAGGCGGGCGGTCGTCGCCAGCAGCCGAGCCCGGAGCTCCCAGTCGTCGGCCTCCTCGACGCACGCGACACCGAACGAGAGCAGCCGGCGCGCGTCGTCGAACGCGTGGCTGTCGAAGGCCATGAACCCGCAGGTGTGGGCGAGGTGGGCGGCTGCGGAGAGGAGCTCGGCGTGCAGCTCCGCGGGGCAGGCCTGGCTGCGCAGGAGGCCCACCGACCAGCGCAACAGGGCGATCGGGGCGTCGCGCGCCAGTCCGCCGTACAGGTTGTCCCAGGCGGCAAAGGCCTGCGCCGCGCCTCGGATCTGGTCGATCTCCGGTAGGCCGATGCGGTTCGGCGGTCCGGCCGAGGTCATGCCGTCCAGCACGGAAGCCGACGCCAGGGCCAGCGAGACGGTCCAGGGTGGCGGCCCGTCGTCGGGGCCCACGGCGTGCGGGGTGCCGCGGGTGGCGCGGAACCCGAGGTCCGCGTCGTCCCCGACCCCGAGGACCGCGCGCAGGCCGGCCCGATACAGGTCGTTGGGCCAGCGAACGACCCCTCGTTCGAGCTTGCCGATGTAGTTCTCGTCCAACCCGGTCCGCTGCCGGAAGTTGTCCCACACGTAGCGATTGACCAGGTCGGCGAGCTCCCGGCGCGACATGGGCTGGGACGGGCGCGCCCGGGAACGCTGCGCAAGGCGCACCTGTCTCAGCGCTTCGTTCCCTGACACTCTATTTATCTCCTTTTAAGTCTTTTTCATGGTGTGTTACGATGTTGAGGTCTACCACAGGGTAGAGTGCGTCCATGACACTTACGACGATGCCTCCGGGTATCGGGGAGGGAGAGGTTGTGGTGAGCAGTGCCACCGACGAGGTCGGGCAGGTCGAGCCCGATGCTCAGGACCCGCGAGACCGCGAGCGCCAAGTGGCCGACATCGTGGCCAGGCTGTGCACGAGGCATCGGGTGGGAGAGCCCGCGGCCGTGGCCCTGAGGACGGTGTTGGCGGATACGCCGGCGCCCGTCGCCGTGCGACTTCTGGACGCGGTCGACGTCGACCCCGATCGCGGCCTTCAGAGGTTGGCCCGGCGCTGGCAGAGCCCGATCCTGGCGACGCTGGCCGACGCATTCCGTGAGAGTGCAGATGGGGCTCTCGACGTTCAGTATCTCCACGCGGTGGCCGTCGCGACCGCCGTCGAGCACCGGGCTCCCGGGCGGCTGGCCCTGAAGCGGCTCGACCACCCGCGCCATGGGCTCCCCTGGGACGAGGCCGAGGACCAGCGCCTCGTGGCCGCGTTCGAGCACGGCGCCACGGTGGAAGCGCTGTGTGCGCAGCACGAGCGAAACGCCAATGCCATCCGAGCCCGGCTGGTCAAGCACGGCCTCCTGGAGGACGACCGCCCGCCACGGCGAGGTGAGACCTAGCTGTAGATCCCAGCAGCGTTGGTCAGCGATGGTGCTGGCTGGGGTGTTGTGGCCAAGGGCGCTGTGTGGTCGGTGGTTGTTGTAGTTGTCGAGCCAGGCGGTTGGTGCTTGGGCGCGGTGGTTGGAGGACTTGTACGTGGCGGCGTAGCACCACTCGCGTGCCGCTTGTTCGAGCACCTGGGCGTCGCACAGCGTGAACTGGAGCGGATCAGGGGCCTCGACGGCGATCGGTTGGGCCTCAGCCTCAGAGCTTTTGGAACACGGCTTGGAAGCGCTGCTCCTCGGCGGTGGGCTGGCGCGCCTCGTCCCACCAGGTGCACCGCTCGATCTCCTTGAACCCTGCTTGCGTCGCCCGTGCGGAGAGGGCGTCGGGTGTGTAGAGCTCCCACTCCATCGCTTCCTGGCTGCCGTCCGCGTACTCGATGGTCGACGTCAGCCGCGAGCCGTGCAGCCGGTTCGTGATGGCCGTGCAGCGAGGATCCCGGACGTTCGTCGTCCGTCCTTGGTGCTGCTCGAAGTAGCCCGGGTGGAACAGGTCGAGGAGGAGCCGTCCGCCCGGCCGCAGGCACCCTGCGATGTCCACGAGGACTTGATCATTGGCCGCCGCCTCGAAGTACCCGAAGCTCTGCCAGAGGACGAGCGCCGCGTCGAAGGCGCCGTCGAGGCGACGGAGATCGCGCTGGTCGAGCTCGATGAACGTGGCGCCTGGGACAGCGGCCCGCGCCTGTCGAATCGCGGCGGCGTCCCGGTCGATTCCGGTGACTTCATAGCCTGCGTCGACCAGAGGTATGGCGTGGCGACCGGGACCACAGCAGATGTCGAGCACCCGCCGGTACTCCGGCGTCGGGAGCCGGCGCTCGATGCCCTCGACCTCGGTAGCCGTCCAC
>JBKPRS010000314.1:0-4624 GCA_046734695.1 Actinomycetota bacterium
GCCCCGGTGGGGATCGCCGCAGGTGTCGGGCCGGGCCGGCGGGAGGCTGGAGCGCCGGCGGGTGCATCCGCGGGCCGGGGCGCCGGCTGGGGCGCGGGGCGCCAGGCGCGGGGGCCGGGGTCGAGCTTGTAGCCCTGGCCCTTGCCCTCCAGCAGCTGGGGCGCCTTCTCCCGGACCAGCGCCAGCCAGTGCTCCGGCGGTCCGCCCTCGGTGGGTGCCTCGGGCGGGCGCGCGGGCGCGGCGGGCCGGTCGGTGGCATCGGCCCAGCGGGACAGCCGCCGGGCCAGCCGCCGAAGCTGCGCCGCCAGCCGGCGCTTCGCCCGCGACTGCAGGCTCATGGCACGCGGGTGATGCCCTCGTGCGCCAGGACCAGCGTCTCGATCGCGAGGTCGTGGCTGGAGGTGGACAGGGGCGCGCCCCGCCACTCGCACGGCCAGGCCCGGGACAGGTTCCAGCGCATGACCTCGGCCGCACTCGTGGGGTCGAGGAGGGCGATCGACACCTCCTCGCGGTGGACGGTGCCCTGCCGGATCTGGTCCACCCAGTCGTACAGACTCCGCTCCTGCGTGACGCCGTACCACAGCTCGACCGGCGAGTACGACACCTGGCCGGGCACCTGGCGGACAGCCGAGTTCAGCCCGGCCTCGCGGTAGGTGATGCGGTCGACCCGCATGCCCAGGCCCCGCACCTCGGTGAAGTGGCCCGCCACGATGTTGGCGATCAGCAGGTTGAAGGCGTAGGAGCGGTGGGGATCGACCACGTTGCCGGGGTTCGCCGGCGACGGGGTCGCATCGGTCGCGTTGCTCGTGTCGGTCATCTCAGCCACCCACCGTCTCGACGTCGGCCCCGCCAGAGGACTGGCTGAGCTTGAACACCACGAACTCGGCCGGCTTCACCGGCGCCACCCCGACGAGGCACACGACGCGGCCCGCGTCGCGCTCCTCGGCCGGGTTCGTCTCCTCGTCGCACTTGACGAAGAACGCCTCTGCGGGCGAGCGCCCGAGCAGGGCCCCGTCGCGCCACACCAGCGTGAGGAACGCGGTCAGGTCCCGCGTGATCGAGCGCCACAGCATGAAGTCGTTGGGCTCGAACACGATCCACCGGGTGCCGTCGGCGATCGACTCCTTCAACATGTTGAACAGGCGCCGCACGTTCAGGTAGCGGAACGGGCTGGCCTCCTCGTCCAGCGTGCGGGCGCCCCAGACCAGGATCCCGCCGCCCGGGAAGTAGCGGATGCAGTTGACGCCCATGGGGTTGAGCAGCGCCTGCTCCTCGCGGGTGACCGCGTATGTCAGGTCCAGCGCCCCCCGCACGACCTCGTTGGCCGGGGCCTTGTGCACACCGCGGGTGGTGTCGGTCTGGGCCCAGATGCCGGCCATGTGGCCCGACGGCGCCACCGCCTTGTGCTCACCCGAGAAGGGGTCGCGGGCCACGATCTGGGGCCAGTAGAAGGCGCCGTAGTCCGAGTTGCGGGGCCGGGCGCCGGGGCTGTCGCCGGACCCGCCGGCAGCCTCGCCGCCCTCGCCCTCGGCCGAGCCCGACGCCGAGGAGGAGGACGAGGAGCCGCGGCCCTTGCCGCCCGAGGCGGACGGAGTCGCCCCGGCGGTGGCCACCCGGGTGAGCTGCTCGACGTCGTCGACCTCGGGCACGCCGTCGAGGATCGCCACCCGGTCCTCGAGCTTCTCGCAGTGGGTGAGCAGGGCGTCCCAGGAGTCGGGGTCCGTGTAGCCCGGGGCGCACACGATGGCGATCTCGTCGATCGGCTCCAGCGCGGTCAGGCCCGAGCGCTTGCGGGCGTCGCCCGCGATGGGCTCGCCCGCCGGTGTGTTGACCACGTAGCAGCGTCCGCCGCCGTTCTCGAAGAACCCGTAGACGCCGCTGGCCAGCGGGGTCGTCTCGGTGGCGTCGGCGGCGAACGTGCGGACGAAGTCGGTCCACGAGTTCACCGGCACCGCCTCGCCGACCCGCGCGTCGGCGGTCGGCGCGGTCCCCAGGAAGGCCGCCGTGCTGGTGCCGACGGCCCCGATGGGGCGGGCGCCGCTCGGGACCTCCTCCACGTAGACGCCGGGGGTTGCGTAGAAGGGCATGGTCAGGCCTCCAGGAGGTCGCAGCGCACGACGACGGGCTCGCCGTCGCTCGGGTCAACGTCGACGGAAAAGGTGCGGCCCTTGGCGCGGATCGCCAGCCGGACCGGATCGGGGCCGGTGGGCACGGCCGGGAAGCGGAAGGTGCCCGAGGTCGAGGTGCGGGTGCTGGCCCGGGTGGCGGCCACGACGACCTCGGCGCCGGCCAGCGGGATGTCGCCGGGGCCGAGCACGCGCCCGCCGAGCGAGCGGACGCCCGTCCCCACCACGTGCAGCTGCTCGCGCACGTACTCCACCTCCGCCGGCTTGGGCAGGAAGCGGGCCGTCAGCTGGACGGTGACCGCGGGCCGCGGCCGCGCCCCGAGCGCCTGCCACACGTCGGTGGGCGCCGGGGCGAGGTCGACGTCGAGGTCGTCGGGCAGCGGCGCGTCGTAGGTCGCCTCCAGCAGCCGGTCGACCAGCTCGAGCGCGGCGCGGTCGTCCTTCCCCTGCGGGGCGACCAGGTAGCGCAGGTGCAGCACCACGGGCGCGGGGTGGTACTTGTCCGTCACCACCCGGGGGACGGGCTCGATGGCGAGGAGGTACGTGCACAGGGTCGCCTTCCCGCCGTCGGGCGGGTCGTCGCGCGGCGGGCCGGCGACGACATCCGCGCCGCCGGCCGCCGCCTGCAACCAGGCGCGGAACTTCTCGTCCGCCTCGCTTAGAACGCCCATCTCGTCCTGACGTCGTGAATCAGACGGCCGGTGCCGTGGGAACCGCAGTGGCCGGTGCCGCCGTTGCCTTGTACGCCCAGAGTTCGTTCCAGACGTGCGGATACACGCCCTTCTCGAAGTAGGAACCGAAGCCGGTGATCGGATCGTGCTCCATGGCCAGCCAGTAGGGGATGACCGTCGCGAGCACGTAGTTGAGCCCGACGAGGGGCAGGTACAGCGGCCCGAACAGCCGGGCCTGGAAGACGTGGATCATCTCGTGCCGGTCGATGTGGTCGTTCGACCCGGCCTTCACCGTCCCGATCGTGGTGGCGTAGGTGGTCACGACGCCCTTGTCGAGCCAGATGGACCCGCTGCCCTTGGTACGGGCCAGGTTGTGCGTGTTGCCGGTCAGCCGGTGGATCCCGTAGTACAGGGCGGCCGCGGCCGTGTTGAGCGAGCTCCACGTGGCGTCGAGGATCGCCCGCCACACGCCGAGCGCATCGCCCGCGTACATCTCGCCCTGGGCCACCGCCCGCCCGTAGGGGATGGCGAACGCGCCCAGCAGGACGAG
Source organism: Actinomycetota bacterium (assembly GCA_046734695.1). GTDB lineage: Bacteria > Actinomycetota > Acidimicrobiia > Acidimicrobiales > VFJN01 > ZC4RG19. Next base: position 3,348 of record JBKPRS010000314.1, read on the forward strand.
TCCGATCACCAACCCGATCCAGCCGCCGATCAGGAACCCGAGCAGGGCTCCCACCGCTGCGACCACAAGTCCCTGGACCACTCCCGCAAATGCGGCCATGTCTCTCGCCTCCTGTTCCACTCCGTACCGCCGAGGCGTGCGAGCGGTTCGTGCCCGCGCCCGGCAGTCCGGAGGCCGCCTGAACACCCTTGCGACGAGACGATGGGCCCATGTAGCTCCGTGGGACCCTCGGGCGGTGCCGCGAGGCCCGCGTGATCACATCTGGACCGGTCCGCCGTGACCACCCACCACCCCGTTCGCGAGGTGGTGACAGTGTCAGGGAGCACCCTGGCCGTGTCAAGGAAAAAGTGCACGCAGGGTAGTGGTACGGACGCACTGGCGCGACGTCACGTGAAGCGGCGCACGTTTGCTCTGAGTGATCGCGGGTAGCCAGGTCCCTAGTGACCGACCGCATCGATAACAGCGCCATGTTCATGCCCGCCGTGGGAACCCGCGTCCTGTCTCTCCAGCAAGCTCCGGCCGTCGGGACGTGGGAGGTGGTCGATCACGAGCGCTGTGCCGCCAACGGCCGCCTCAAGGCCCTGACCCCCGGGGAGACCGCCCCGCTGTGCGAGATCTGCGGGGACCGGGTGTTCTGGCAGCTCTCCCACCTCGCGCCCAGCGTGGCCGGCGACGACTACGGGATCGGACACCTGCCCTGAGCGAGCTTGTCGAGCGAACCAGAAGCGCAGTGCGCGCGCCGGGAGCCGGCGTCCCCTAGGTTCCGGCGGGTGAAGGCGCTCACGTACCACGGCCCCCAGGACGTCCGCTACGAGTCCGTGCCCGACCCCGTGCTCCCCGGTGAGCGCGGCGCGGTCGTGCGGGTGCGCTCGGCCGGCATCTGCGGCAGTGACCTGCACATCTACGACGGGCACGGCTTCGCCGGGGGGACCGGGTACTCGCTGGGCCACGAGGCCGTGGGCGAGGTGGTGGAGGTGGGCTCGGCCGTGTCCCGCTTCGCCCCTGGTGATCGGGTCCTGGCGCCCGCGTCGGTCGGCTGCGGGCACTGCGCCCCGTGCGGGCGCGGCGTCGTGTTCCTGTGCGAGAACTTCGGCGAGGGCGGCGTCTACGGCATCGGCCACGCGCTGGGCGGCTGCCAGGCCGAGGCCATCGCCGTGCCCGCGGCGGACATGAACCTGGTGGCGATCCCCGACGGCATGTCGGACGACGCCGGGCTGGTCCTCACCGACAACGCCCCCACGGGCTGGTACGGCGCCCGCCTCGGTCGCATCGCCCCG
>JBKPRS010000315.1:0-3133 GCA_046734695.1 Actinomycetota bacterium
GCCAGCGGGCGCGCCCCGTCGTGCACCACGACCACGTCCGCCTCCTCCGGGACGAGCGCCAGGCCCGCCCGCACCGAGGCCGACCGGGTGTCGCCCCCGGCGGTCACCGCGTCGGCCGCCGGCTCGCCCGCGGGCACGGACGGGGGCGGCAGCACCACGACGACCCCGTCGGACACGGTGCGTGCCGCGTCCAGCGACCAGTCGAGCACCCGGCGCCCGCCCAGCGGTTCGAACTGCTTGGGGGCGCCGAACCGGCTCCCCGAGCCGGCCGCCACCACGATGGCCCACACCGATCCCATGACCGGCCGGAGGCTACCGCCATCGACCCGCTCGGAGGTCCTTCGACGACTTGTGGTCGTGGCATCGTTATGGTTTGCGCGTGATGACGCCCGCGGACCTTCTCGCCAACGTCGACCTGTTCGGCGACCTGACGCCCGAAGAGCTCCAGCAGCTGGCGGACGCCAGCACCACAGAGGACCTCCGCCGAGGCGACGTCCTGTTCCACGAGGACGACGAGGCCGACACGCTGTACGTGGTCATCGAGGGCCGCATCGCCATCGCGAAGCGCTCGATCGATGGCCGTGAATCGGTGGTGGCGCTCATGGAGGCTGGAGACCTGTTCGGCGAGATGTCCCTGTTCGAGCCCCTGGGGCGGTCGGCCGAGGCCCGCGCCCTGGAGCCGTCGCAGGTGCTGGCCATCGGCTTCGCGCCCATCCGCGGGGTCTACGAGCGCCGCCCCGAGCTGCTGTGGGGCGTAGTCGAGCTGCTCGCCGGCCGGGTGCGCTCGATGGACGTGGCCCTGGCCGACTCGGTGTTCCTCGACGTCACCGGGCGCACGGCCAAGCGGCTGGTGGAGATGGCGTCCGGGGCGGACGAGTTCACGCTGCCGGTGACCCAGGAGGAGCTGGCGGCGATGGTGGGCGCGTCCCGGGAGCGGGTGAACAAGGCCATCGCCAGCTTCGTCCGCCTGGGCTGGATCGAGCAGTCCGAGCGCCGCTACCGCATCACCGACCGCGAGCAGCTGGAACGGCGCGCCCGCTAGGTGGAGACGTCGCCGTTATTATAACGGCGACCCACGCACCCACCTCGGTCAGCCGGTGAGGAACGCGACGGCGCGGGACCAAGCGTCGGCCGCGTCGTCGGGGCGGTGGGCGGGTCGGCTGGGGTCGTGGGCGAAGCCGTGGTCGGCGCCCTCGTAGCGGACCACCTCTACGCCCGCGTCCTCCAGGGCCGCCAGGCCGTCGGCGCCGACCCAGGGGTCGGCGGTGCCCGCCAGCATGAGCGTCTGCGAGGCGCCGGGGGCGGATACTGCGGCCAGCGGGTCGCCCTGGGTCGGGCTCTGCCACATGTCGGGGACCTGGGGCATGCCGTAGAACGAGACCGCCCGGTCGAAGCGCCCGGTGCCCGCGGCCTTGAGCGTGTACATCCCGCCCATGCAGAACCCCAGGACGCCGACCGGCTCGACCCCGGTGGCGTCGGCTGCGGCCACGGCGTCGGCCAGGATCCGCTCGTCCTCCAGGGTGCCGCCCACCTCCAGCCGCTCGGGCACGGGCAGGTGCTCGCGGCCGGGCCACAGCTCGACCGCGCACACCACCCAGCCGTTCTCGGCCGCCAGGCGGGCGACGTGGTCGTCGAACAGCGGGCGGAGGCCGCCGATGTCGGGCAGGACGACCAGGCCGCGGGTCGCCTCGCCGGGCGGCCGGGCCAGCTCGGCGGGGGTGCCGGACGGGAGCGTGATGCGCACGCTCAGGAGTATCGGTCGAGGATGCTGGTCTCGGCCAGCCGCGACAGGCCCTCTTTGATGGCCCGGGCCCGGGTCTGGCCGACCCCGGTGACGTCGTCGAGGTCGTCGATCGTGGCCCGCATGATCTTCTGCAGGGTGCCGAAGCGGTGGACGATGCGCTCGATGATCGACTCGGGCAGGCGAGGGATGCGCGACAGCAGCCGGTAGCCCCGGGGCTGCACGTTGGCGTCGAGGTCGACCAGGCTGCCGGGCAGGTGCAGCGTGGCCCCGACCGCCTTGGCGTCGAGCACCTCCTCGGTGCTCATGGCCGACAGCGCGGCCATGGCCTGGTCGAGCCGCCACTGGGCCTCGGGGGTGAAGTAGTCGAGCATGACCAGGCGGCGGTCGTCGTCGACCCCGCCCATCAGCTCCTCCAGCTGGAGCTTGACCAGCCGGCCGTCGACGCCCAGCTCGACGATGTCGCCGCTGATCTCGTCCGCGATGCGCCGGACCATCTCGGTGCGCTGGAGCACGTTGACGACGTCGCGCACCGTGACCAGGTCCTCGACCTCCAGCGCCGAGAGCGACGCGGTCACGCCGTCGAGGCGGTCGCGGTAGCGCTCCAGCGTCTGAAGGGCCTGGTTGGCCCGCACGAGCAGCCGGGGGATGGTCTCCAGCGGGTGCTTCTCGTCGTTGACGTACACCGCGATGATCGACATGTCCTCGGACACCGAGATCACGGGGACGTCGATCGAGCGGGCCACCCGCTCGGCGGTGCGGTGCCGGGTGCCGGTCTCGGAGGTGGGCACGTTGGGGTTCGGGACCAGGTGGACGTTGGCCCGGGCGATGCGGCTGGCGTCGGCCGCCAGGATGATGGCGCCGTCCATCTTGGCCAGCTCGGACAGCCGCTGGGGCGAGAACGCCGCGTCGAGCAGGAATCCGCCCGAGCAGATGTTGAGCACCTCGGGCCCGTCGCCCACCACGATGAGCGCGCCCATGTTGGCCTGGAGTATCCGATCGATGCCCTCGCGCAGCCCGGTCCCGGGGGCCACTGCGGCGAGCGCGACCATGAGCTCGGCACTGGGGCGGGAAACCACGCGCCACAGGGTACTGCGGGACCTGGCATTGCCCTGAGAACCGTCGCTCTGCTCGCTCAGGAGGCCACGGGCTGCGCGAGGAACGCGAGGTCGTGCAGCGCCTCCCCGATGCACGTGGCCCGGTCGAGGCGCAACCCGGCCGGCGCGTCGGGCGCCGATCGGGGCACGAGCGCCCGGCGGAACCCCAGCCGGGCGGCCTCGGACAGCCGGCGCTCGGTGCGCTGCACCTGGCGCAGCTCGCCCCCGAGGCCGACCTCGCCGCAGGTGACCAGGTCGGCGGGCAGCGGCCGCCCGGTGGCGGACGAGGCCACGG
>JBKPRS010000316.1:0-8644 GCA_046734695.1 Actinomycetota bacterium
GCCGACCTGCTGACCGGGGCGGACGCTCTGCGGGTGGTGTCGATGTTCTCCCGCCGCTACCGCAATGCGGCCCGGCTGGTCGCCGACCGGTTGGGCGCAGACCCCCGCGACCTGGCCCACAGCCCGGTCGGCGGCAACGAGCCCCAGGCGCTGGTCACCCAGGCCTGCCTGGACATCGCCAACGGCGACGCCGACACCGTGCTGATCTGCGGCGCCGAGGCGTGGCGCACCCGCAGCGCCACCCCCCGCGACGAGCTGGACTGGACCGTCGAGGCGCCCGACGCGCCCGAAGCCCGCCACACCGCGCCCGAGCGCGACCTCAACAACCCGGCCGAGGTGGCCCGCGGGCTGTTCATGCCGACCCAGATCTACCCGCTGTTCGAGCAGGCGCTGCGCCACGCCGCCGGGCGCTCGCTGGACGAGCACCTGGTGGAGACGAGCGAGCTGTGGGCCGGGTTCTCGGACGTGGCCGCGGGCAACCCCGACGCCTGGATCCAGGACCGCTGGAGCGCCGAGGAGATCCGCTCCGCGGGGCCGTCCAACCGCTGGATCGTGTGGCCGTACACCAAGGTCATGTGCTCCAACAACGCGGTGGAGCAGTCCGCCGGGCTGATCCTGTGCTCGGCCGAACGGGCCGCGGCGCTGGGCGTGCCCCGCGACCGCTGGGTCTTCCCCTGGGCGGGGACTCAGGCGCACGACACGTACGCGGTCTCGCACCGCCCGGACCTGCGCTCGTCAGGCGCCATCCGCATGGCCGCCCGGCGGCTGTTCGCCCTCGCCGAAGTAGGCGTGGACGACGTGGCCCACGCCGACCTGTACTCCTGCTTCCCGTCCGCGGTGCAGATCGGGGCGGCCGAGATCGGGCTCGGCCTGGACCGGCCTCTGACCGTGACCGGCGGGCTGTCCTTCGCGGGCGGGCCGTGGAACAACTACGTGACCCACTCGGTGGCCACGATGGCCGGCGTGCTGCGGGACGATCCGGGCGCGCTCGGCCTGGTCACCGCCAACGGCGGCTACGTCACCAAGCACGCTCTCGGGCTGTACTCGACCGAGCCCCCGCCCGCTGGGTTCAAGGCGGCCGACGTGCAGCACGACGTCGACGCGCTCCCCACCCGGGAGGCGTGCGAGGACCCCGACGGTGCCGCCACCATCGAGTCGTGGGTGGTGGTCCACGACCGCGACGGCGCCCCCGAGCGGGCCATGGCCGCCTGCCTGCTGGACGACGGCCGCCGGGCCTGGGCCGCCAGCGACGACGCCGACATCGTGGCGGAGCTGCGGTCGGGCGCAGAGCAGATCGGCCGCGCCGTCAAGCTGGGGCCGGACGGCTCCCTACGCCTGTGACGCCGGAGGGCTCCTCGCCCAGGTAGCTGGCCCACAGCGCGGCATAGGCACCGCCCGCGGCCACGAGGTCGTCGTGGGCGCCGACCTCGACCACCTCGCCGTGGTCGAGCATGACGATGCGGTCGGCGCGGGCCGCCGACTGGAGCCGGTGGGCGATGAGCAGGGTCGTGCGACCCTCGCTCACCCGGCCCATGGCCCGCACCACCTGGGCCTCGGTGGCCAGGTCGAGGTTGGCCGTGGCCTCGTCGAGCACCAGGATGGCCGGGTCGACCAGCTGGGCCCGGGCCAGAGCGATGAGCTGGCGCTGGCCGGCCGACAGCGAGCGGCCCCGCTCCACCACCGGCTGCAGGTAACCCGACGGGAGCCGGCTCACGAAGTCGTGGGCCCCCACCGCCCGGGCCGCGGCCTCGACCTCGGCGTCGCTGGCGTCGGGCCGGGCGTAGGCGATGTTGTCCCGGACTGTCCCGGTGAACAGGAACGCCTCCTGGGGCACGTAGCCGAGCTGCTGGCGGAACGCGCCGAGGGCCAGGTCCCGCAGCGGTACGCCGTCCACCAGGACGCGCCCGTCCGTCGGGTCGTAGAGCCGGGCCGCCAGCTTCACCAGGGTGGACTTGCCCGCGCCGGTCTCGCCCACGAAGGCCACGGTCTCGCCCGCATCGATGGTGAGCGACACGTCCTGCAGCGCCAGCTCGGGGGCCCCGACGTAGGCGAAGGACACGTCGTCGAACACCAGCTCGCCCATCACCCGGCCGGGGTCCACGGGGTGCTCGCTCTCGGGGACCGACACCGGCACGGCCAGCAGCTCGCGGATGCGGTCGAGCGCCACGCTGCCCTGCTGGTAGGTGTCGAACACCTGCGAGAGCTGCTGGATGGGGGCGAACACGGCCGTGAGGTAGAGCACGAAGGCGAACAGCGGGCCGATCTCCAGGCTGCCCTGGCTCACCAGGTAGGCCCCCGCCCACAGCACGAGGATGGTGGCCACGTTGGACAGCAGCTCCACGAACGGGAAGTAGGTGGAGGCGATCAGGGTGGAGTCGATGCGGGCGGTCCGGTGCTGGCCGGCGACCGTGCGGAACCCGGCCATGTTGCGCTGCTCGCGGGCGAAGGCCTGGGCCACCCGCACGCCCGAGATGCTCTCGGCCAGGTTGGCGTTCACCGCCGCGATCCGGTCCCGCACCTCCCCGTAGGCCTTGGCGCTGCGGCGCCGGAACCACACGGTGGCGATGATCAGCGGCGGCACCACCGCCAGCACCACGAGCGACAGATCGACGTTCATCGACGCGAGGATGACGATGGCGCCGATGAACGTGACCAGCTGGACCAGGGCGTCGATGAACCCGCTCTGGAGCAGTGACTGCAGCGCCTCGATGTCCGAGGTCATGCGGGTCATGATCCGGCCGGTCATCTCGCGGTCGTAGTAGTCGAGCCCCAGGCGTTGGAGGTGGGCGAAGACCCGGATCCGTAGGCCGAGCAGCAGCTCCTGGCCGATGCGGCTGCTCACGATGGAGGAGACGTAGAGCAGGACGCTCACGATCACGGCGCTCGTGAGGAACAGGCCGCTGGCGGCCATGAGCCAGCCCATGTTGTCGCCCTGGACGCCCTTCTGGACGCCCACGCTGACGAGGTAGGGGCCGGCCAGCGTGGCCAGGGCGTTGCCGCCCACCAGGATCGTTCCCCAGATGATGCGCAGCCGCTGGGGTCGTAGCACCTTGCGGAAGGTGAAGTCGGGTGCGGGCTTGGACTCCTCCACCGGGTCGACGTCGGGCACGTCCACGATGGGCGGCAGCGCCTCGATCTGGGCCAGGAGCTCGGGCGTGGGCGGGTCGCTGAGGCGGGCGAAGCCCATCATCCCGATGCCGCCGGCGCCCCCGCCGCCCATGTAGCCGACCCCCGCGGCCTGGCGGGCGGCCAGGTAGCTCTGGCGCTGGGTGTCGGCCAGGGCACCGGCGTCGCCGTCGCTCCGGCGCCAGGCCGACGCGGTGATGCCGTCGGGACCGGGCTCGCCGTCACCGTTTCCATGGTCGGCGCCGTGCCCGTTGCCGTCACCCACGGTGACGAGCGCGTCCTCGACGATCGTGTCGAGGTCGTCCGGGCCGCCGAGGAGCAGGCGGTACAGGCGGCTGCGCTCGACCAGCTCGTCGTGGGTGCCGGCGTCGACCACCTTGCCGCCGTCGAGCACGACGATGCGGTCGGCCAGGTTCAGCGTGGAGCGCCGGTGGGCCACGAGGATGGTGGTGCGGCCCCGCATGACCCGGCGCAGCGTGTCGTGGATCTCCTCCTCGGTGCGCACGTCGATGGACGAGGTGGCGTCGTCGAGCAACAGCACCTGGGGGTCGGTGAGCAGGGCGCGGGCCAGGGCGATGCGCTGGCGCTGGCCGCCGGACAGGGTCAGGCCCCGCTCTCCCACCACGGTGTCGTAGCCCTCGGGCAGCGCCTCGATGAAGCCGTCGGCCTGGGCCCAGCGCGCCGCCCGGCGGATCTCCTCGTCGGACGCGTCGGGCCGGCCGTAGCGCAGGTTGTCCCGGATGGTCTCGGAGAACAGGAAGCTCTCCTCGAACACCACCCCCAGGTGGCTGCGCAACGAGGTGAGCTGGAGGTCGCGCAAGTCCACCCCGTCGAGGCGGATCGCGCCCGTCTGGGCGTCGTAGAACCGGGGCAGCAGCAGCGAGACGGTGGACTTGCCCGAGCCCGAGGCGCCCACCAGGGCCACGACCTCGCCGGGCGCCACCCGCAGGCTGAAGTGGTCGAGCACCGGCTCGGAGCGCAGGTAGCCGAAGCTGACGTCGTCGAAGACGACCTCGCCCCGCATGTCGTCGACGGCCCGGGCGTCGGGGCGCTCCACGACGTCGGGGGTCGAGTCCAGCAGCTCGAAGATGCGCTCGGCGGCGGCCCGGGCGCTCGACGCCACCACCAGCATCCCCGCCACCTGGCGGACCGGCGCCACCAGCTGGAGCAGGTAGGTCTGGAACGCGAGCAGCGTGCCCAGGGTGATCTGGCCGTTCATGGCCAGCCAGCCGCCGAAGGCGAGGATGGCCACCTGGGCCAGCGCCGGGACGGTCTGCATGACGGCCTGGCGCTTGGCCGAGATGCGGGCGTTGCGCATGCGGGCCCCGAACAGCCGGATGCCCGACTCGGTGAGCTTGTCCAGCTCCCGGCTCTCCTGGCCGAAGCCCTTCACCACCCTCACGCCGCTGGTGGCCTCCTCGACCACGGTGGCCAGCTCGGCGGCCCGCTGCTGGGCGTCCCAGGACGACGGGTACACGGTCTTGCGCAGCCGCAGCGCCATGACCATGAGCGTGGGCACAGTCACCAGCGCCACCGCCGTGAGCGGGGGCGACAGGTGGATCATGAACGCCAGCGACAGGAAGAACAGCACGACGTTGCCGCTCATGAAGGGCAGGAAGCCGAGCAGCGTCTGCACGACCCTCACGTCGCTGTTGGCCCGCGACACCAGCTGGCCCGACTGGAGCTCGTCGTGGCGAGCGAAGTCCAGCCGGTGCAGGTGGTCGTAGATGTCGTTGCGCATGTCGTACTCGACGTCGATGCCGAGCCGGCCGGCGCCGAAGCGCCGGGCGAACGACAGCGCGAAGCGGATCACGCCGAGCACCAGCATGGCCAGCAGCAGCGGGGCCAGGGGCTGGGACGGGTGCCCGGTCGAGTCGGGGACGATGGCGTTGTCGACGACGGCCCGGATCAGCAACGGCAGGACGGCGGTGATGACCATGCCGGCCAGCGCGGCCCCGAACACCAGCACCACGTCACGCCGGTGCCGGCGCATGTAGGGCCACATCCGCCGCAGCCATCCCACCTCGTGCCCGGCGTGCGGGCTGTCACCGTTATTATAACGGCTCTCTGATTCGCCGTTATTATAACGGCTCACGTGGAGGACTGGCTCACGAGGTCGGGGACCACCTTGCCCAGCTCCGCAGGGTCCCAGCGGGCGCCGTTGTCGACACCGGGGCCCCGGCGCCAGCCCTCGGCGATGTTGATGCGGCCGCCGCTGACCAGGAACACCTGGCCGGTGATCCCGGCTGACTCGGGGCTGGCCAGCCAGGTGACGAGCGGAGCGATGTTGTCGGCGGAGCGGGGATCCCACTCGCCCTCGGCCGGCTGGGGCCGGCCGCGCGCGCCCATCAGGTTCTCGGTCATGCGGGTGCGGGCGCCGGGGGCGATGGCGTTGACGGTCACGCCGTGCTTGCCCAGCTCCTTGGCCGCGATGATCGACATGCTGGCGATGCCGGACTTGGCCGCCCCGTAGTTGGACTGCCCGGGGTTGGCGAACAGGCCGGACGTGGACGAGGTGTTGATGATGCGGGCGTCGTTGGTCTCGCCCGCCTTGGCGCGCTCGCGCCAGTGCTCCGCCGCCCACCGGGACGGGGCGAACGTGCCCTTGAGGTGGACCCGGATCACGGCGTCCCACTCGGCCTCGCTCATGTTGAACAGCATCCTGTCCCTCAGGATGCCTGCGTTGTTGACGAGAACGTCGAGCCGGCCGAAGACCTCGACGGCCTGGTCGATCAGGCGCTTGGCCCCCTCGAAGTCGGCGACGTCGTCGGTGTTGGCCACCGCCACGCCCCCGGCCGCCTCGATCTCGTCCACCACGGCCTGGGCCGGGCCCTTGTCGGACCCGTCGCCGCTCATCGAGCCGCCCAGGTCGTTGACCACCACGTGGGCGCCCTGGCGGGCCAGCTCCAGCGCATGACCGCGGCCGATCCCTCGTCCGGCCCCGGTCACGATGGCCACGCGCCCCTCGCAGATGCCAGTCATGTTCCTGCTCCCTCGGCTTCGGTCTGGGCCGCGGCGTACGCGGCCCGGTACTGGTCCCGTAGGCGTCGCTTGTACAGCTTGCCTGCGTCGGTGCGCGGCAGGCTCTCGACGAAGTCGATGCGCCGCGGGCACTTGTAGCGGGCGAGGTGCTCGCGGCAGTGCTCGATCAGCTCGTCGGCCAGCCGGTCGTCGGCCACCACGCCGGGACGGACCTGCACGGCGGCCAGCACGATCTCGCCCCACTCCGGGTCGGGCACCCCGATGACGGCCACGTCGGCCACGGCGGGATGGGGCCACAGGGCCTCCTCCACCTCGGCCGGGTAGATGTTGACCCCACCCGAGATGATGAGGTTGGCGCTGCGATCGGTGAGGAACAGGTAGCCGTCCTCGTCCTGGTAGCCCACGTCGCCCATGGTGAAGTGGTCGCCCAGGTAGCTGCCGGCGGTCTTCTCCGGGTCCTTGAAGTAGTCGAACCGGCCCCGCTCGGGCGCCTTGAGGTAGATGGTGCCCACCTCGCCCCGGGGCACCTCGTCGCCGTCGGGCCCGACGATGCGCACGTGGTCGTCCGTGTGCGGCTTGCCCACGGTGCCGGGCCTGGTCAGCCACTCCTCGCTGGCCACGTAGGTGCCGCCGCCCTCGGTGGCGGCGTAGTACTCGACCACCACGGGCCCGAACCAGTCGATGATCGCCTGCTTGATCGCCACCGGGCAGGGCGCGGCCCCGTGCAGGATGTAGCGCACGGAGGACACGTCGGCCGCCTCCCGCTCCTCGTCGGGCAGGGCCAGCAGCCGGTGGAACATGGTCGGGACCATGTGGGTGTGGGTGATGCGGTGCTGCTCGATCAGCCGCAGCGTCTCCGACGGCGACCAGCCGTCCATGAGGACGATGCCGACGCCGCCCAGCAGCGGTCCGGCCAGCGAGAAGGCCAGCGGTGCGGCGTGGTACAGCGGCCCGGTGCAGAGGTGCAACGACTCGCCCGGCACGTAGCCGGTGGGAGGCATGGCCCGGCGGCTCACGGCCTGGTTGTCGGTGCGGTGGACGCCCTTCGGGCGCCCGGTGGTGCCCGACGTGTAGAGCATCGCCCGCCCCAGCACGGGGTCCGGGATGTCGGCCGGGTCCTCGTCCGCCAGCGCGGCGTCGAACGGCTCGAACCCGTCCACCTCGCCGCCCACCGCCAGCCGCAGCGCCGCGGCCGGGGCGCCCCGGGCGGCCTCGGCCGCGACGGTGGCGAAGCGGGCGTCGGCCACGAACGCCTTGGCCTCGCAGTCGTCGACGATGTAGGCGGCCTCCTCGGCGGTCAGGTGCCAGTTCACCGGTGTGAACCGCAGGCCGGCCCGCAGCACGGCGGCGTAGGTCACCGCGTACTCGGCCCGGTTCGACACCATCGCCGCCACCCCGTCGCCCGGTGTGAGGCCGTGGCCCCGCAGCGACCGGGCCAGCCGGTTGGCGTCGGCGTTCAGCGCCGCGAAGGTCCGGCCCCCGCCCGGGCCGCCGGCGGTGACGATGGCGGACAGGTCGGGATGGCGCGCCGCCCAGTGGGCCAGCGTCATCCCCGAGCGCATGGCCTCCCGCAACGCCTCCCGCTCGGCGTCGACGTCGGCCGTCATCTCGCTCACCTACTTGTCCTCGTCGTTGTGGCCCGGTTCCTTGGGCAGGCCCAGCACCCGCTCACCCACGATGTTGCGCTGGACCTGGGCGGTGCCGCCCCAGATGGTGCCGGACCGGCTGCCCAGGAACTCGGACTGCCAGCGGTCGAGGGCGTAGCCGTCGCCGTCACCGTCGGGGCGGATCAGCGAGTGCGCGCCGCGCAGGTTCATGGTCCACTCCCCCAGGTCGCGGGCGTACTCCGACCAGAACATCTTGTTGATCGACGCCGCCGGGCCGGGCTCTTTGCGCGCCACCACCTCCGACAGCGTGCGCAGCCCCGCGTAGCGCATGAGCTCGGTCTTCGTGTACGCCTTGGCGAGCTCCTGGCGGACGACGGGGTCTTCGTTGCGGCCCAGCCGCTTGGCCTCGTCCACCAGCCGCCAGAACTGGCGCTGGAAGCGGACGTGCTGGGTCGTGGCGTTGCCGCCCCGCTCGTTGCCGAGCGTGGTCATCGTCACCCGCCAGCCGTTGTTGAGCCCGCCGATGATGTTGAACATCGGCGCCCGGGCCTCGGTGAGGAAGGTCTCGCAGAAGCCGCTGTTGCCGGTCATCTGCCGCAGCGGGCGCAGCTCGATGCCGTTGGACTCACCGTCGTCGGTCTTCATCGGCAGCAGCACGTAGGAGATGCCCTGGTGCTTGGGCGCTTCCGGATCGGTCCGGCACAGGCAGAACATCATGTTCGCCATCTGGGCCCCGGAGGTCCACACCTTCTGGCCGGTGATGACGATCTCCTCGCCGTCCACCACGCCCCGGGTCTTGAGGCCGGCCAGGTCGGATCCCGCGTCGGGCTCGGAGAAGCCCTGGCAGTAGCGGTCCTTGCCGCTGATGATGCGGGGCAGGAACTTGGCCTTCTGCTCGTCGCTGCCGTGCACGATGATCGACGGGCCCA
>JBKPRS010000317.1:0-2124 GCA_046734695.1 Actinomycetota bacterium
CCGGCGCAGTAGTTGCAGGCGATGCCCACCCGGCGCTCGCCGGTGGTGTTGGCCCCTCCGCCGTGCCACAGGCTGCCGTGCCACACCAGCACGCTGCCCTTCGCCATCTCGGCCGGGATCGACTCGTAGGGGCGCCCGTAGTCGGGCGAGTCCTGGACGTGGGTGCCGGGCACCAGGCGAGTGGCGCCGTTGGCCTCGGTGAAGTCGGTGAGGGCCCACATGGTGTTGCACACCACCGGCGGGTGGGGCTTGGGCAGCGGGATGAGCTGGTCGTCGGCGTGGATCGGCTGGGCCGACTCGTCCGGGCCGATGGCTATGGACGACAGCGACGACAGCAGGCAGCCGTCGTCCAGCACCGACTCCACCACCGGCAGCACGTTGGGATGGACCGGCACCCGGGCGAACACGTCGCCGTGGACCAGCAGGTTGTAGATCCGCAGGGTCTGGGTGCCTTCGAACGAGTTGGAGGCGGGCACGGTGCCGAGCTCCTGCTCCCGGCGGAGCAGCGTCTCGTTCAGCTCGTCCACCAGGTCGGGCTCGATGGCGTCCTCCACCACCGTGTAGCCCTGCTCGGCGATGGCGGCAGTGTGGGCGGCCAGCTCGTCGGGGGTCAGCGTCCGCATGGTCGGACCGTAGCCGGACCCGTCAGGCGCGGGGTTCGTCCGGCACCCGCAGCACGATCAGGTCGAGGTCGCTGGGCGGGTACGCGAGCAGGCCCAGGATGTGGTCGGCCACCCAGGCGGGACTGTTGAACGCGTTGTCCCGCGCGATGCCCCGGAACCGCTCCACGGCCGGGAAGCGGTCCTCGGGCGTGGCCCGGATGGCCTCCTGCATCCCGGTGTCGATGATGCCGGGAGATACCGCGTAGGCCCGCAGGCCGGCCTCCAGCTCCTCCGCCGCCACCACCCGCGTGATCTGGTCCACCGCGGCCTTGGACCCGCAGTAGGCGGACCAGCCCGCGTACGGGGAGGTGGCGGCGCCGCTCGTGATGTTGACCAGGACGCCGCCGCCCTCGCGGCTGCGCACGTGACGGGCGAAGCTCGCCGAGCCGGACAGCACGCCGAGCACGTTGACCTCGACGTTGGCCCGCAGCGCCGCCGGGTCGGCGTCCCGGAGCGGTGCGATCGGCTCCAGCAGCCCGGCGTTGTTCACCCACAGGTCGATGCGGCCGAAGCGCTCGCCCACCGCAGCGCAGAAGTAGTCGACGGCCTCGGGGTCGGTCACGTCGACCGACATGGTCACGACCTCCGCGCCGGCGGGCGCCGCGGGCTCGGTGCGGGCCGCCAGACCCAGGCGGAGGCCCGCCTCGGCCCAGCGGGCCGCGAGCCCTGCCCCCAGCCCACGCGAGGCCCCGGTGATCACGGCCACCCGTCCGGTCACGTCCGCCGGGCCATCTACGGTGCTGGTCATGAGCCGATTCGAGCAGGCCGTGCTGGCTGTTCTCCACTCTCTCGGCCCCGGCGACGTCGTCACGTACGGCGAGGTGGCGGCGGAGGCGGGGTTTCCAGGAGCCGCGAGGGCGGTCGGCCACCTGCTCGCGACCAGCGGCGACGACCTCCCGTGGTGGCGGGTGGTCACCGCCTCGGGCCGGCTCGTCCCCGGCCACGAGGTCGAGCACGCCCGGCGATTGCGGGCCGAGGGTGTCCCGCTGGACGGGGCCTCGGTGCGGATGCGCTAGGCGTCCGGTCGGCGCCGCGCTCGGACCCGGTCCTGTGCGCGGCGGGCCGCGTCGAAGAGGGCCGGGGGTGTCCACCGCGCAGCGACGTCCTGCCACCGCCGCGTGCTCGCGATCGACTCGTCCGGGCGAGCCCGGAAGAGCGTCGAGTGGGTGTACGAGACCTCGGACGCAGGACGCCCGTTCGTGTAGTAGTACCAGGCCATCGATCGCCGGGCCCGATTCGGCGGGCATGTCAACGGGTCGGGATGACCGTGATAGGCGAAATCGGTGGTGGCGAAGACCACCATCCGATTGAAGACCGGGAGAACCCGCGCGGCGCACTTCGTCATGCTCTTGTCCCAGAGCTCGAGGTGGCCGCCGTACTCCTCCGGCCAATCATGGTTGAGATAGAGCAGGACGTTGAGCCGTCGATCGAGGGGAAGTCGACCGTGCCGGTTGAAGTCGGC
>JBKPRS010000318.1:0-6221 GCA_046734695.1 Actinomycetota bacterium
TACTTCTGCAAGAGCGACGCCGAGCAGCGGGCCATCCTCAGGGACCTCGAGGACGCGGCGCGCTACGCGCAGCAGCGCGGCGTGGTGATCGTGGCGTCAGCCGGCAACGAGCTCGACGACCTCGGCCATCCCACGATCGACGACATCAGCCCGGACTGGCCGCCGGACACCGCGGTGGAGCGCGAGGTGCGCAACAACTGCCGCGTGGCCCCCGCGGAGCTCCCGGGTGTCGTCACCGTCTCGGCCGTGGGCCCGACGACGCTGGCGGGCTACTCGAACACCGGCTCGCCGGTGGACGTCACGGCGCCGGGTGGTGACGCGGCGCAGACGCCGGGCACCACCTACGGTCGGATCCTCTCCGGCTGGTCGAGCACCGACCAGTCCGGTCAGTGGGAGGCGCTCTCGGCCGCGAACCGTGCCGTGCTCGACGGCACGAACCGCTATGTGTGGATCAGCGGCACCTCGATGTCGTCGCCGCACGCCGCGGGCGTGGCCGCGCTGATCAGCCAGACGCACCCGGGTTGGAGCCAGGGGGCGATCGCCGCCGCGGTCCGCCGCTCGGCCACGCCGGTCGCATGCCCGGCGGACTGGCCTGCGGATGACGTGCGTCAGTGCTCCGGCGGCGCGGGCAACACGTCGTTCTTCGGCGCCGGGATGGTCAACGCGCTCAACGCAGCCTCGCTCTGACACCGCGACCGGCCGGCGGCCCTCGGCCGCCGGCCGGCCTCGCGCGTACGGTGCGTCGCATGACGGCGAGACTCCGCGTCCCCGCCTGCCTGCTGGCCGCGTTCGACGCCGGCGGCCCGGCCCGGGTGGCGTGGCTTGCCGCGCTGCCCGATCGGGTGGAGCAGCTGGCCGCACGCTGGGGGCTCGACCTGGGTGAGCCGTTCGACCCGGGCGGCAACGGCTCGTGGGTCGCGCCGGCCACCGACCCGGACGGCCGCGATGTCGTGCTCAAGGTGGCGTGGCAGCACACCGAGGCGTTGCACGAGGCCGAGGGGCTGGCCGCACTCCGGGGCCAGGGGGCGGTCCAGGTGTACCGGTTCGAGCAGATCGCGCCGGCCGCGCCCGGAACCGGCCCTGGTGGCCAGGACGGTGGCACCACCGCCATGCTGCTCGAACGGTGCCGCCCCGGGACGGAGCTGCGCGGTCGGCCCGAGGCCGAGCAGCACGTCGTCGTCACCGACCTGCTCCGCTCGGTCCGGGCGGTGGAGCTCCCGCCCGACCATCCGTTCCGGCCCCTGTCGGTCATGGCCGGCGAATGGGTGGCCCAGGCCGAGGCGCGCCTGGCCGCCGACCCCGGACGGCTCGACGCCGGGCTCGCCCGCGAAGGGCTGGCGCTGTTCCGCGAGCTGTCGCGTCCCGGACCGGACGACGCCCTGCTGCTGACCGATCTGCACGCCGGCAACGTCCTGTCCGGCGAGCGCCGCCCCTGGCTGCTCATCGACCCCAAGCCGTACGTTGGCGACCCCCACTACGACATCGTGCAGCACCTGCTGAACTGCGACGAGTCGCTGCTGGCCGACCCGATCAGGCTGCTGAGCGAGGTGGCCGACCTGGCCGGCCTGGACCCGGGGCGGGTCCGGCAATGGCTGTTCGCGCGGTGCGTCCAGGAGAGCCTGGGCGAGGCCCCGTGGCTTCCGTTCGGCGTCGTCCTGCAGCGGCTGGGCGGTCCGTAGTCTCCGACAGCTGTCGTATGTTGGGGCGATGGAGCGGCGGGCGTTCGGTGAGCTCGAAGGGCAGGTCCTGGCCGCCCTGTGGGCGGCCGACCGGCCACTGGTCCCGGCCGAGGCCCTGGACGCCGTCGGCGGTGACCTCGCGTACACGACGGTCATGACCATCCTCGTCCGCTTGCACGACAAGGGCCTCATCGAGCGGCACAAGGCGGGCCGGGCCTACGCCTACCGGCCCGTGGTGGCCGAGACCGAGGTCGTGGCGGGCCAGGTCCGCAAGCTGCTCGACCGCGGCCACGACCGGACCGCAGTCCTCCAGGGGCTGCTGGACGGCCTCAGCGCCGACGACGAGGACCTCCTGCGTGCGCTGCTGACCAAGGCGACCGGGCGCCGGGCCGGCGGGAACGGGCGATGATCCGCATCCTGCTCATCGCGGTCGGGCTGATCGTGGCCTCGTGGGCCATCCTGATCGTGTTGGCCCGCAAGCTCCCGCCGGGCGCGGCCAAGGACCTCGCCACGGTGCTCCCGGCCTGCGCGACCACGGCCCGCGTGCTGGCCCGCGATCCACGCGTCCCCCGGCGGGCGAAGCTCGCCGTGGCGTTCGCCGGGCTGTGGGTGCTGTCGCCGATCGACCTGATCCCGGAGTTCCTACCGGTGATCGGCCCGCTCGACGACGTCGTGGTGGTCGCGCTCGCCCTGCGCTACGCCGCCCGCCGCGTCCCCCGCCACGTGCTCTTCGAGGCCTGGCCCGCCGAGCCCCGCCTACTGGAGCGCCTGGTCCCGGCGCCGGTGGAGTCCTGACCCCGCCCGGTCCGGCCAGGTCGGGCCCTCACGGAATGATGCGAATGAGGCGGGAGTGGGCGTTGACGACCGTGGCGGCGTCGGTGGCGCCCCCGATGGTCAGGCCGTCGTACTCCTCCTCGACGTGGCCGTCTCTGGTGACGATGATGCGAAAGGCGCCACTGGCCTCAGGGGCCGCCGGGAGGATCTCCACGTCCGTGCCTGCACCGAGCGGGGTGCCGGTGACCGTCTCGAACCCCAACGACTCCGGTGCACCAGCCGTCGGGCTGCGGGACGCCGGCTGGCGGAACCAGATCGACATCCGGTAGCCGCCGGCCCGGACGGTGTCACGGAGCGGCGGGAACTCGTCGTCGAGGCCGGGCGCACACACCTGGAACAGGTGCGTGCCGGCGGGAAAGCCGCGGAGCAGGAACGTGCCGAGGTCGCGCAGCTCGGCCCCGGCGTGGTCTCCGCCGAGGGTGTCGACGACCGCCGACGAGCACACGATCTGGCCGCCGTGGGCGGCGTCGCAGATCCGCGAGACCTCGTGGACGGTCAAGCCGAGGTACTCGCCGCCGGAGATGGTCACCGGTCCGCGGTGGATGCCGATCCGCACCCTGAGCCGAGCGCCATCCGGCCAGTTGTGGTGCTCGACCCGCTGCTGCGCGGTCACGGCCGCCGCCAAGGCGTCCCTCGTGCTCGGGAAGACGTAGAACAAGCTGTCACCTTCGCTGCCCATGGATCGGCCGCGATGGTCCTCGAACGATCGCTCGAGCATCCGCTGGTGCACCCGCAGCAGCAGGCCGTAGCTGCCTCTGAGCTCGCGCAGGAGCAGGGTCGAGCCCTCGATGTCGGTGAACAGGAGCGTGAGCCCGCCCTGCGGCTCAGCCATCGCAAGGCATTATCGCGATCGATCCGACGGCCCGGTGGAAGGCTGGGGTCGTGCTGCCGCCGACGATCGCCACGACCGACTACCACACGGCCGGGGAACCGTTCCGGATCGTCGTCGAGTCCCCGGTGTCCCTGGTGGGGAGCAGCGTCCCCGAGCGTCGCGCGTTCGCCATCGGGGACCCGGCGGTCCAGGAGCTGCGGGCCGTGCTGTGCTCGGAGCCCCGGGGCCATGCCGACATGTACGGGGGGTTCGTGGTGCCGCCCGACGAGGGCGCGGATCTCGGGGTGGTGTTCTGGCACAAGGACGGCTTCTCGACCGCCTGCGGCCACGGGACGATCGCGCTCGGCACCTGGGCCGTCGACACCGGACGGGTGCCGGCGCCGGCCACGGGAGTCGTCGAAGTCCTCATCGACGTTCCCTCCGGGCGGGTGACCGCCCGCGTCCACCGCGTGGACGGCCGGGTGGTCGGTGTGGACTTCGTGAACGTGCCCAGCTGGGTGGTCGCCCGTGGGGTGCCCGTGACCATGAGCCGTGGCGAGCTCCAGGTGGACGTCGCCTACGGAGGCGCCTTCTATGCGACGCTGCCGGCCGGCGACGTCGGGCTGTCCGTTTCCCCGGACGACCTCGGCGATCTCATCGCCCTCGGCCGGGAGATCAAGTGGGCGCTGAACGACTCCGAGCACGCGGTCCACCCGACCGACCCCCGGCAGAGCGGCATCTACGGGACCATCTGGTTCGACGAGCTGGACGACGGCGGTGAGGTCGGTGCCGAGATGCACCAGCGCAATGTCACCGTCTTCGCCGACGGCGAGGTCGACCGCTCGCCGTGCGGGTCGGGCACGTGCGCGCGGCTGGCGGTGATGGCGGATGACGGCCGGCTGCGTGCCGGTGGCACTCTCCGCCACGACTCGATCGTGGGCTCCACCTTCATCGGGGCCGTGCTCGAAACCGTGACGGTCGACGGCCGGCCCGCCGTCGTTCCCCAGGTCACGGGGACGGCGTACCGCACCGGGGAGCACGTCTTCTGCATCGACCCGAATGATCCGCTCCTGCCGGGGTTCGTGCTGCGATGACGGCGCCGCTGTTCCTCGACGCCGCGGCGATCCAGGCCGCGTGCCCACCCCGAGCCGCCGTGGCCGCGGTGGAGGCGGCCCTCCGCGGGGGCCTCGACCCGACCGCCGAGCCGCCTCGATCGGTCGTGCCGGTGGCCCAGGGCCAGTTCCTGCTCATGGCCTCGGAGGCGGCGGCGACGTCGGCGGGCGTCAAGGTCGTGACCGTCGCTCCCGGCAACCCGACCCTCGGGCTGCCCCGGGTCCAGGCCGTCTACCTCCACTTCGACCGCGACACGCTCGCGCTGACCGCCCTGCTCGACGGCACGGCCCTGACCACGCTGCGCACGCCGGCCGTGTCGGTCGCGGCCGTTCGGCAGCACCTACCGGACCGGCCGCTCAGGCTCGTCGTCATCGGGGCCGGGCCCCAGGCCACCGGCCACGCCGTCACCCTGGCGGCGGTCGGATCGCTGGCCGGCGTCGTCCACCTGGTGCGCGATCCCCGCCGGGTGCCGATCGACGCCCCACTCCTGCCCCTCGGCAGCAGCGAGGCCGGCGCGGCGCTGGGAGCCGCGGACGTCGTCGTCTGCGCGACTTCGGCGCGCACACCGCTGTTCGACTCGACGCTGCTCCGGTCCGACGCCATCGTCATCGCGGTCGGATCGCACGAGCCCGACGCCCGCGAGCTGGACAGCGCTCTGCTGGCCCGGAGCTCGGTGGTCGTCGAGGACACGGCCACCGCGCTCCGGGAGGCAGGTGACGTCGTCCTCGCTATCGCGGACGGCGGCCTGACCGCCGCCGACCTCATCCCGATGCGGGACCTGCTGACCGGCACCGCCGTCCCTCCGTCCGACCGCCCCCTCGTCGTCAAGACCGTCGGCATGTCGTGGGAGGACGTGGTCGTGGCCGAAGCAACCGTGTCCGCGGCCCGCGCCGGAGAACCTCAGTAGCGGAGGTCGGCGACGATGCCGTGGTGGTCGGACAGCGGGGGATCGTGGTCGACACCCAGGAGCTCGCAGGCCGTGGGGTGGCCGGTGCCGTGGGCGCGGGGCCAGGCGGAGAGGATGTGATCGATGCGGCGGTCCGGCCAGAGGGCGACGGCGGCGAGGGGGTTGCGGTTGGACCAGGTGTGGCCCGGGGTCCCGTCCCCGCCGATGTCCCAGGCGTCGTAGAAGACGAGGCCGGGCACGGCGGTGGCGGCCTGCCCGGTCAGCATCCGCAGCTCGTCGGAGTCCGGGCCGGCGTTGAAGTCGCCACACAGGACGACGGGGTGGCGCCGGTTCCCGGCGGAGGCGACGAACTCGGCGAGCTGGCGGACCTGCTGCTGCCGCAACCCGCCCGCACCGAGCGGGTAGTCGAGCCCGACGACGACCACGTCGATCATGCCCCGCGGCCCGTCCACCGTGACCAGGACGGCGTCGCCGTGCCCGTCCCCGCCGTCGCCGGGGAGGTTGCGCCGCTCGTGCCTGGCGATCGGCCACCGGGAGACGATCCCCATGCCCGACGTCCAGCCGTCCTGCTCGTGGTCACCGACGAAGACACGGTGCCCGAGCCCCAGCTGCGCCCCGACGAGGTCCACCTGCCGGTCGTCGGGCGACACCCACGACTCGATCAGGCACACGATGTCGGGCCCGACTCCGGCCAGCACGCGCTCGATCCCGGCCTGCCGCTCGGCCCAGTCCCCGTAGCGCCCCCACACGTTCCACTCGACGATCCGCACGTTGGTCTCGACGAGAGCGCCGTACGGCGCATAAGGGTCGAAGCTCACCGCCGCATTCTGGCCGAGCTACGCCCGGTCACGGCTCGGCGGGCGTTCGCCTGCCTGAA
>JBKPRS010000319.1:0-9953 GCA_046734695.1 Actinomycetota bacterium
TCGTCGGTGAGGAACGGCAGGGAGCCGAAGGCCAGGGTCGCGAACAGGGCGTTGTCGACCGGGATGCTGACCGCGTTGCTGACCGCCACCCGGGCCCACTGGTACTGGGTGGTCACCCGGCGGACGAACCAGTGGTACACCTCGGTGTCGATCAGCTCGCTGACCACCTCGGCGATGATCGAGGCCACCACGATGCGCCACAGCGGGCCCAGGACCTGCTTGAACTCGTCGCCCAGCAGGTAGGTCTCGTGGCTCGGGGCGCGGGCCACCCACTGCAGGTACAGGGCCATGAACAGGTTCACGAACGCGCACGACACCACCAGGGTGCGGGCGGCGCGGCGGCCCAGCATCTTGTGGACCACGTCGCGCAGCGTGAACGTGATCGGGTAGATCCAGGTGCCCATGTCGACGGCGCGGCCGAAGGCGACGCCGATCTTCACGCTCGTGATGTCGGAGATGACCTGGGCGCCGGCGTAGGCGGCGACCGCCGCCACGGCGAGGCGCGGCACGGTGGATGCCGGCAGCAGTCCGCGTCGCGTGGGAGCGGACGGCGGGACGGGCGCGGCCTGCTCGACCGATTGCATAGGGGTTGACCTCCGGTTTTGTTCAGGCGGGTAGCCGGTACCGCCGGGATCACGCAGTGTAGGTTCCGGCGCCGTGACCACCCGGGACGTCACCGCCGGCGACCGCCACCTCGTCCTCGACGACGTGGGCGACCCTGACGGGGTGCCCGTGCTCTACCTCCACGGCACCCCGGACTCGCGCCTGTCCCGCCATCCGGACGACGGGCTCGCCACCGCCGCGAGAGTGCGGCTGCTGGCGCTGGACCGGCCGGGCTACGGCGGCAGCGATCCGATCCCGGCCGGGACCGGCGACGGATGGCCCGCGGTGGCGGCGGCCGACACGGCGGCCGTGCTCGACGCCCTGGGGATCGAGCGCTGCGGGCTGCTGGCCTGGTCCGGCGGCGCGCTGGCCGCGGTCGCCACCGCCGCACTGCTCCCCGAGCGGGTGCCGGCGCTGGTGATCGCCGCCGGGCTGGTCCCCCGCCAGGCCTACGAGGACCCCTCGGTGCGGGAGGCGGGCGCGGCCCGGCTCGACACCATCGAGCTGGCCGACTCGCTGCCGCCGGGCACGCTGGGCGAAGCCATCGCCCCACTGCTCGCCCCCTACCCGTGCGACCGGGCCCTGGCCGCCGAGCACCAGGCCGAGCAGCGCGACGCGGCCGGCGCGGCCGAGCTGGCCTCCGTCCCGGGCGCCGCGGATCGCATGGCGGACGGTCTGGTCGAGGCGGTCCGGCGGGGCCTGGCCGGCGTGGCCGCCGACGTCGAGGCCCAGGCCCGCCCGCTCGCCGTCGACCTCGCGACGCTGCGGGCCCCGGTGCGCCTGGTCTACGGGTCGGCCGACACGGTGACGCCCCCGGCCTTCGGCCGCTGGTACGCCGCCCACCTGCCGGGCGCGTCACTGGAGGTGGTGGACGGAGCCGCCCACTACGTCGCCCTCACCGCCTGGGAGCGGATCCTGGCTAGCTTCACGTGATGCCACGTCTGCGCCAGGTCAGCCGGGACGACGCCAGCGCGCCGATCGTCACGGCCATGTACGACTTCATGTTCGGCCCCGACCGGGACCCGGTGGCCGACCCGGGCACCGCCACCGGCACGCCCGGCGACTGGTGGACGACGTTCGCGCTGGTCCCGGACGTGCTGCAGCACTGCGTGGCCGGGTTCACCCTCTACCGGTCGTCGCAGCGGGCCCTGCCCGCCGAGCTGCGGGAGCTGGGCCAGTTCCGCGCCGGGTGGGCCCGCCAGAGCCAGTTCGTGTACTCCCAGCACGCCAAGTCGTGCCGGGCGCTGGGCATGTCCGAGGAGAAGATCGCCGCCATCCCCCACTGGCCCGTCGCCGACTGCTGGTCCCCGGTCGAGCGGGCCGTGCTGGCCTACACCGACGCGCTCGTCCTGGAGGGCGGGCGGGTGTCCGACGGCGTGTTCGCCGCGCTGCAGGAGCACTTGAGCGACGAGGAGATCCTGGAGCTGACCTACATCACGTGCCTGTACGAGATGCACGCCACGATGAGCCGGGCGCTGCGCACCGAGTGGGACGACCGCGACGAGCCGATCGTGGAGGTGCCGGGCGACCACGAGTCCCTGGCGCCCGAGGTGGGCCGGACCTGACCGGCCCGAGGATCAGGCCACCGGCGTCCAGGCGCAGGGCAGGTGCTTGATCCCGTTGATGAACCCCGACCGCAGCCGGGCGGGCTCGGCGGTGGCGTGGATGTCGGGCACGCGGCGGAGCAGCTCGGTGAACATGACGGTCATCTCGCGGCGGGCGAGGTGGGCGCCCAGGCAGAAGTGCGGGCCCGGGCCGCCGAAGCCGATGTGCTCGTTGGGGGACCGGCCGATGTCGAAGGTGTGGGGATCGGTGAAAACGGCCTCGTCCCGGTTGCCGGACCAGTACCACAGGACCACCTTGTCGCCCTGGGCGAACTCGTGGCCTCCGAGGGTGGCGCCGTCCTGGGTGACCGTGCGCCGGAAGTGGATGACCGGCGAGGCCCAGCGGATGATCTCCTCGACCGCGGTGGGCGCCATGCCGTCGATGTCGGCCAGCCACCGCTCCTTCTGCTCGGGGTGGTCGGTGAGCGCCGTGAGGCCGTGGGCGATGGCGTTGCGGGTCGTCTCGTTGCCCGCCGCCACCAGCAACACAAAGAACGAGGCCAGCTCCTGGGGCGTGAGCTTCTCACCGTCGACCTCGCTCACCACCAGGGCGGACACCAGGTCGTTGCCCGGGTCCTGCAGGCGGGCCTCGCCCAGCTCGGACACCAGCTGTGCCAGCTCGGCGCCGGCGGTGAGGATGGACATGGTCACGCCGGCGGCGTCCTCGATGTCGTCGACGTACTCGGGGTCCGTGAAGCCGAGGATGATGTTCGTGCGGTCGAACACGAACTGCTCGTAGGTGCGGGGGATGCCCATCATGTCGAGGATGATCCGCAGCGGCAGGCGGGCCGCCACCTCGGTGACGAAGTCGGCCTCGCCCTTGCCGGCCAGCTCGTCGACGATCTCGGCCGCGATGGCCTCGACGTCGGCCTTCATGAGGCCCAGCTGGCGGGGCGTGAAGCCGCGGGACACGATCCGCCGCATGCGGGCGTGGCGCGGGTCGTCCATGTTGATCATCGAGCCGAAGAACTCGCGGAAGTCGGGCGGCAGGTCGGCGATGTTGGTGCCCTCGCCGGAGCAGAACAGCTCGGGGTGCCGGGACGCCGTGACGATGTCGGCGTGCCGGGTGATGGAGAAGTAGGGCGTGTCGGGGATCCCCATCGCCGGCAGCCCCGGCAGCATCATGGGAGCCACGGGCCGCTCGGCCCGCAGCACCGCGAAGGCCTCGGCCCGCTTGTCGATGTCTCCGGTCCACCAGTCGAGGTCGGCCAGGTCGATGCTGTCCACCGCGGGTGCCGTCATGTCCAGACGTTAGCCACCGGGCCCGAGGCGATGACGAGCGCGTCAGCGAAATCGCGGACCCAAGGACCGGCAGGCCACGATGGTGCCGGTGACGGCGTCCGTACAGGTGTGGCGTGACCGCGAACGGCTGCGCGATCTCGTCGTGGACGCCAACGACGGGATCGTGGCCATCGCCGGGGTCGTCGAGGGCGTGCTCGGCGCCGGGCTCGGGAACCGGGCCGCGGCCACGGCGGTGCTCGTGGCGACCATCGCCGGCGCCATCGGGCTCGGCGGGTCCAAGTACACGGAGATGGCCGCCGAGCGCGACGCCCGGGACAAGCTGCTCGACGAGGAGCGCGACCAGCTCCTCCGGTCCCCGGACCAGGAGCTCGACGAGCTGGCCGCCTTCTACGAGGAGAAGGGCCTGGCCCCGGACCTGGCGCGCACCGTCGCCGTCGAGCTCAGCGCCACCGACGCCCTCGCCGCCCACGCGGAGGAGGAGCACGGCATCGAGGTCGACGAGCCCGAGCCCCCACCGCTGGTGGACGCCATCGCCTCGGGGCTCGCGTTCATGCTGGGCGCCCTGGCCGTGGTGGTCATCGTGGCGGTGACGCCGTCGGACTGGCGGGTCCCGATCACCCTCGTGGCCGTCACCATCGGGCTGGGGCTGACCTCGGCCGTGATCGCCCGCTGGGGCGACGTGCCGCTCGGGCGCACCGTGGCCCGCAACGTGGCCGTGGGGTTCACGTCCATGGCGGTCGCCTACACGGTCGGGTCCCTGGTCGTGGACTGACGAAGCGCTGAGC
Organism: Actinomycetota bacterium; assembly: GCA_046734695.1. Classification (GTDB taxonomy): domain Bacteria; phylum Actinomycetota; class Acidimicrobiia; order Acidimicrobiales; family VFJN01; genus ZC4RG19. The sequence continues at coordinate 4,235 of JBKPRS010000319.1, forward strand.
ACTGTCACGGCGGGGGCGTACGGTGCGGGCATGGCTACCTGGACGGAGTTCGCGGCCGAGGCGCCCGAGATCGCGGAGATGGGCGAGAAGCGGCTGGCGGCCACCGGGCTGATGATGCTGGCCACGCTGCGGCGTGACGGGTTCCCCCGCATCAGCCCGGCCGAACCGGTCCTGGCGGAGGACCGGCTCGTGCTGCACGACGACCGGTTGTGGCTGGGGATGATGCCCGGCTCCACCAAGTCCAACGACCTCAAGCGGGACGGCCGCTTCGCCATCCACACGGCCACCGCCGACAAGATGGTGACCGAGGGGGACGTGAAGTTCTGGGGTACGGCCAGCGAGGTGACCGACCACGACGTCCTGTCCCGCTTTGCCGACGCCATCTTCGAGTCCGTGGGCTACCGCTTCGAGGTCGGGACGTTCGACGCCTTCGACCTCGACCTGCTGGGCGCGTCGTCGGTGAAGGTCGAGGGCGACACGATGTACGTGAAGATCTGGATGCCGGGCGAAGGGGTCAGGATCGTCGAGAAGAAGTGAGGCGGCGCATCTTGCGCAGCAGGACCTCCTGCACGATCGTCGCCACATGCGTCCCGTCGTCGGTGAACACGTAGCCCAGGCTCACGCCCCGCGAGCTCATCAGGCCGTGGCAGGTGAACGTCTGGAGGTGCCACTCGTCGGCCGCGACCGGGCGGTGGAAGTAAATCGCGTGGTCGAGGCTGGCCGACATGAACTGGTCGTCGAACGGCTGCTCCGGGCTGGCGTCGGGGTGCAGTGACACGACGGCCTCGGTGGGCAGGTCGTCGGACAGGTAGGCCAGGGCGCACGCGTGCAGCGCGGGATCGGGACCGATCCCGTCCACGACCCGCAGCCAGGCCGACACCTCGCCATGGCCGCGGCCGGCGGTGCGCCGCGAGAACAGGTCGCCCCAGCTGTCGTCGGGCAGGTCGTCGGCCGCCGGGGTCGGCGGCATCAGCGCGGTCTGGACCTGGGGCCCGGCCTCGTCGACCTGGTACGACGCCGTCATCTCCAGGATGACGCCGGTCGACTGGCGGGCGGTCACCCGGCGGGTCAGGAAGGACCGGCCGTTGCGCACCCGGTCCACCTCGAAACGGATCGGCTCGGTGTGGTCGCCTGAGCGGATGAAGTACGCGTGCAGCGAGTGGACCCGGAAGTCGGGGTCCACGGTGAAGCCCCCGGCCCGCAGGCCCTGGGCCACGATCTGGCCGCCGTACAGCCCACCCCAGGGGTAGCGCGGCCCGGTCCCCACCCACACGTCGGTGCCGTGGGGCTCGAGCGCCATCATCGTCGCGAAGTCCACGGGCAGGAGTCTCGCCCGGCAACATGGTCCCGTGTCCACCCTGCTGGCCGACGTCGTGACCACCACCGAGGCCGTCGTGGCCACCCGGGCCCGCTCCACCAAGGTGGCGGCGCTGGCCGACCTGCTGGCCCGGCTGGAGGGCGACGAGCTGCCGATCGTCGTCGCCTTCCTCATGGCCGCGCCCCGCCAGGGCCGGATCGGCGTCGGCTACCGGACGGTGGCCGCCATCGACGCCGAGCCCGCCGACGAGCCCGGCCTGACCATCCTGGACGCCGACCGCGCCCTGACCACCCTGGCCGGGCTGCACGGCCCCGGCTCACAGAAGGCCCGCTCCGACGTGCTGGTCGACCTCATGGGGCGGGCCACCGAAGGCGAGCAGGACCTGCTGCGCCGCCTGCTGGTCGGCGAGCTGCGCCACGGCGCCCTGGAGGGCCTGGTCACCGACGCCACCGCCAAGGCGTTCGGGGTCCCGCTGGCGGCCGTGCGGCGCGCCGCCATGCTGGCCGGAGACCTGCCCCGGGTGGCGGTGATCGCCCGCGACGAGGGCGAGGAGGGGCTCGGTACGGTGGGCCTCACCGTGGGCCGGGCCGTCCAGCCCATGCTGGCCCAGACCGCAGCCGACGTGGCCGAGGCCATCACGCTCGCCACGGGAATCGGTGACGGCGACGACGACGGCGCCCGGCTGGCGTCGGTCGAGTGGAAGCTGGACGGCGCCCGCATCCAGGTCCACCGCCGCGGCGACGAGGTGCGCATCTACACCCGCAACCTCAACGACGTGACCGACCGGCTGCCCGGCATCGTCGCCCTGGCCCGCTCGCTGCCCGCCACGTCGCTGGTGCTCGACGGTGAGGCCGTGGGCGTGGGTGAGGACGAGCTGCCCCGCACGTTCCAGGACACGATGTCCGCCTTCGGCCAGCAGGACGGCGTGGCCGGCGCGGGGCTCCAGTCCCGGTTCTTCGACCTGCTCCACCTCGACGGCGAGGACCTGCTCGAGCGGCCGCTGACTGACCGGCTCGGCGCGCTGGAGCGGGTGGCGGGGCCGTGGCGCATCCCCGGCGTGCTCACGTCCGACCCGGCCGAGGGCCAGCGGGTGCTGGACGAGGCCCTGGCCAACGGGCACGAGGGCGTCATGGTGAAGGACGCCACCTCGCCCTACGAGGCCGGGCGCCGGGGCGGGGCGTGGCGCAAGGTCAAGCCGGTCCACACGCTCGACCTGGTGGTCCTGGCAGTGGAGTGGGGCAGCGGGCGGCGCAAGGGCTGGCTGTCCAACCTGCACCTGGGCGCCCGCGACCCCGAGGGCGGGTTCGTGATGGTGGGCAAGACGTTCAAGGGCCTGACCGACGAGCTGCTCACCTGGCAGACCGAGCGCTTCCTGGACCTGGCCACCGAGAAGGGCGACTGGGTGGTCCACGTGCGGCCCGAGCAGGTGGTGGAGATCGCGCTGGACGGCGTGCAGACCTCGACCCGTTACCCCGGCGGCGTGGCGCTGCGCTTCGCCCGGGTCCGCCGCTACCGCGACGACAAGGGGCCCGACGAGGCCGACACGATCGACACCGTCCGGGCCATGCGTCCAGGCGGGTGACCGTCCCCGACCCCGTCGAGCTCTACGAGCGCCACGCGGACGTGTGGGCCGCCCTCCGCGGGCCGGAGCTGGTGATCGAGCGGGCGTGGCTGGAGCGGTTCACGCTGCGGCTGGAGGCGGGTGCCACGGTGCTGGACGCGGGGTGTGGGCACGGCGACCCTCTCGCGCGGGCGCTGCTGGCCGGCGGGTTCGACGTCACGGGCGTGGACGGATCGGCCGCCCTGATCGGGCGGGCACGCGAGCGGTTGCCCCGGGGGCGGTGGATCATCGGGGACCTGCGCGAGCTGGACCTGGGCCGGACGTTCGACGGGATCGTGGCCTGGTGCAGCCTGTTCCACCTCCCCGGCGTGGACCAGCCGGGGATCATCCGCCGGCTGGGCGAGCACGCGCACGCCGGGAGTGTCCTACTGATGACCACCGGGCCGGAGCCGGGCGAGGCCATCGGGGACTTCGCCGGGGAACCGCTGTTCCATGCCAGCCTCAGCGCCACCGAGTACCGGGACTCTCTGGCGGCGAGCGGGTTCGAAGTCGTGGACCACCGACCGAGGGATCCGGAGTGCGGGGAGCTGACCGTGTGGCTAGCCCACCACATCGGCCATGAGTGAGGCGAAGGCCTCGAACCGGCGGCGGGCGTCGTGGGCGGGGGCGCGGCCGTAGCCGGCGACGATCCCGGGGAACGCGGGGGTGCCGTGCCAGCCCGCGGCCAGGCCGGTGAGGCCGATGCCCCGGGCCGTGGCCTCGGCCATCACGGTGGCCTCGCTGGGGCCGCCGTCGGGCCAGCGGACCAGGCCGTGCAGGCCGGCGGCCACGCCCTCGACCCAGACCTGCGGGGCCCGGGCGGCGAGGGTGGCGACGAAGTCGTCCCGTCGGCGGCGGTAGGCCGAGCGCATCCGGCGCAGGTGGCGGTCGAAGACCTGGGAGCGCAGCAGGGAGGCGACGACCAGCTGGTCCAGCGACGACACCGTCGAGTGGACGCTGAGGACCGCGTCGACCGGGGCGGCCAGAGAGTCGGGGACCACGGCCCAGCCCAGGCGCAGGCCGGGGGCCAGGCTCTTGCTCAGCGTGCCCAGGTAGACCACCCGCTCGGGGTCGAGCCCCTGGACCGCGCCGATGGGCTGGCGGTCGAAGCGCAGCTCGGCGTCGTAGTCGTCCTCCAGCACGACGCCGCCGGTCTCCCGGGCCCAGGCGAGCAGGGCGCTGCGACGGGCCGGGCCGAGGGTGGCCCCGAGCAGCGCCTGACGGGCGGGGGTGACCAGCACCGCACCCGCGCCCGAGGCGGCGAGGGCGCCGACCGCGAGCCCCTCACCGTCCACCGGCACCGGGACGACGGACGCGCCGGCCTCGGCCACGAGGAGCCGGTGGTACGGCAGGCACGGGTCTTCCATCGCCACCACCGGCCGGCCGGTCGCCACCAGGGCGGCGACCACCGCCCGGATCAGGCGCTCGAAGCCGGCGCCCACCACCACCTGGTCGGCCCGGGCCACCACCCCTCGGGCCCGGCGCAGGTAGGCCGCCACCGCGTCCTGGAGCTCGGGTCGGCCCCGCGGCAGCGCGTAGTCCAGCGCGTCGGCCGGACCGGCGCGCAGCACGGAGCGCACGGCGGCGGTCCACGCCCCGGCCGGGAAGGCGGACAGGTCGGGGGCGCCCGCCCGCAGGTCGATGGCGGGCAGTGCGGGAGGGGACGCGGGCGCGGGCGACGGCGGGACCACCGCCCGTGACGCCACCACCGTCCGCCCGCCGGGCCGGGCCGCCAGATAACCCTCCACCGCCAGCTGGGCGTAGGCGTCCACCACCGTGCCCCGGGCCACGCCCAGGTCGGACGCCAGAGCACGCGAGGACGGCAGCGGTGCGCCCGGGGCCAGGCGGCCGTCCCGGATGGCGGCCCGGACCGCCTCCTCGATGCCCTGGCGGCGCCCGGCGGACAGGTCGAGGTCGAGGAGCAGATCCACCACTGGTCCAGTCAACCCGGGTCCAACTGGACCAGGCAACTGGTCCAGAAGGACCGTAGGTTCGGGACCATGACCGCAACGGAGACGACGGCAACCGAGACGACGAGAACCACCAGGAAGGCCCGCCTCGACCTGGTCACCCCCTGGCGCGGGGGCTACGACGCCATGCTCGAGTTCGACCGGGCCGTGGGCGAGTGCAGCCTGGACGAGAACCTCCGCAACCTGCTCAAGCAGCGGGCGTCCCAGCTCAACGGCTGCGCTTACTGCCTCGACATGCACGCCAAGGACGCCCGGGCCGCGGGCGAGTCCCAGCAGCGCTACGACGTCCTCCAGGCCTGGCGGGAGGTCGACCTGTTCAGCGAGCGCGAGCGGGCCGCCTTGGCGCTCACCGAGGCGATCACCCTGGTGGCCGACGGGCACGTCCCCGACGAGGTCGTCGACGCCGCTCGGGTCCACTTCAACGAGCGGGAGCTGGCCGAGCTCGTGTTCACCGTCGTGGTCATCAACGCCTGGAACCGGATCGCCATCACCTCACGCATCCCGCTGCCCCCGGCCTAGGGTCTTGGCCCGACAGGGCCCGACTCATGACAGGGGGACACGATGGCGCACGAGGTACGGGGGGTGATCGCCCGGGGCAAGGGCGCGCCGGTAGAGATCGAGACCGTCGTCGTGCCCGACCCCGGGCCGGGCGAGGCGCTGGTCGCGGTGCAGGCCTGCGGTGTGTGCCACACCGACCTGCACTACCGGGAGGGCGGCATCAACGACGACTTCCCGTTCCTGCTCGGCCACGAGGCCGCGGGCCTGGTCGAGGCGGTGGGCGACGGCGTGACCGAGGTGGCGCCGGGCGACTTCGTGGTCCTCAACTGGCGG
>JBKPRS010000320.1:0-4217 GCA_046734695.1 Actinomycetota bacterium
ATCCTGCTGAACCGGGCCGGCTTCGTGGCCGAGTGCACCGGCGAGAACATCTTCGTGGCCCGCCACGGCAAGCTGCTGTCCCCGCCGCTGTCCGCGGGCGCGCTCGAGGGCATCACCCAGGACACGGTGATGACCATCGCCCGCGACCTGGGCTTCGAGGTGGCGCTCGGCGACCTGTCCCGCAGCGACCTGTACGTGGCCGAGGAGATGTTCGTGTGCGGCACCGCGGCCGAGGTGTCCTCGGTGTCCTCGGTCGACGACCGTCCCATCCCCGCCCCGGGCCCCATGACCCTGGCCATCGGCGAGGAGTACGGCCGGGCCGTGCGCGGCGAGGTGGACCAGTACAAGGACTGGGTCGAACATGCCGGATGACCGCGTACCCACTGCCGTCGACATCTTCGACACCACCCTCCGCGATGGCGCCCAGTTCGAGGGGATCTCGCTCACCGTCGAGGACAAGCTCCGCGTGGCCGAGCAGCTCGACTGGCTGGGCGTGCGCTGGATCGAGGGCGGCTACCCGCAGGCCAACCCGCGCGACGCCGAGTTCTTCCGCCGCGCCCGTACCGAGCTGAAGCTGGAGACGGCCACGCTCGTGGCCTTCGGCTCCACCCGTAAGCCGCTGGGCCGGGTCGACATCGACCCCACGCTGCGGGCGTTGCTGGACAGCGGCGTGTCCACGTGCTGCATCGTGGGCAAGAGCTGGGACTTCCATGTGACCGAGGCGCTGCGCACCACGCTGGACGAGGGCGCGGCGATGGTGGGCGAGTCCGTCCAGTTCCTGCGGACCGAGGGCCAGCGGGTGTTCTTCGACGCCGAGCACTTCTTCGACGGCTACAAGGCCAACCCCGAGTTCGCCCTCCGCGTCCTGGAGCAGGCGGCCACCAACGGCGCCGAGGTGCTGGTGCTGTGTGACACCAACGGTGGCTCGCTGCCCCACGAGGTCCAGCGCATCGTGGGCGAGGTCGTCGCCTACTTCGGCTCCGACCAGCAGATCGGCATCCACACCCAGAACGACACGGGCTGCGCGGTGGCCAACTCGGTCGCCGCGGTGGTGGCGGGCGCCACCCACGTGCAGGGGACCGTCAACGGATACGGCGAGCGCACCGGCAACGCCAACCTGATGACGGTGGTCCCCGACCTCCAGCTCAAGATGGGCGTGACCTGCCTGCCCGACGGTCGCATCGAGCGGCTGACCACGGTGAGCCGGCACGTGGCCGAGCTCGTCAACCTGCCCCCGCACGCGGCCGACCCCTACGTCGGCGCCTCTGCCTTCGCCCACAAGGGCGGCCTCCACACCTCGGCGCTGGGCCGGGTGGGCGGGGCCAGCTACGAGCACGTCGACCCGACGGTGGTGGGCAACCACACCCGGGTGCTGGTGTCCGACCTGGGCGGCCGGGCCGGCATGTCGCTCAAGGCCAAGGAGTTCGGCGTCGCCCTGGACGACCGCTCGGCGGCCGAGCTGAACGAGCGGCTCAAGCAGCTCGAGGCGGAAGGCTTCCAGTTCGAGGCGGCCGACGCGTCCCTGGAGCTGCTGATGCGCGAGGCCGCCGGCTGGACGCAGCCGTACTTCCGGCTGGAGGGCTACCGGGTCACCACCTATCACCGCAACGCCATGCGGGGTGGCGCCCCCATCGAGGACGGCGACTCGATCATCGACACCGAGGCGACGGTGAAGGTCTGGGCCGGCGACGAGCGGCTGGTGGCCGTCGGCGAGGGCAACGGCCCGGTCAACGCCATCGACGCGGCGCTCCGGTCCGTGCTCACCCAGCGCTACCCGGCGTTGGGCCGCATCCACCTCACCGACTACCGGGTCCGGGTCCTGGAGGGCGCGGCCGCCACCGGTGCGGTGGTGCGGGTCCTCATCGACTCGACCGACGGCGACCGCGCCTGGTCCACAGTGGGGGTGAGCGAGAACATCATCGAGGCGTCGTGGCAGGCGCTGGTGGACTCGCTCGTCTTCGGCCTGCTCCACGCGGGGGAGTAGGCCCGCCTGGGGCGGTGCGCCTACCCCCGAGTAGCGTGACGGCGTGGCCGCGCCCGAGTACGTCCCCCTCACCCCGCTGAAGCCGGTCCGGGGCTACCAGTCACCGCCCCGGCGGCCCGACTCCTGGTGGCCGGATCGCCCGGGCGACTCCGACGTCGGCTACGACCGGGGCAACCTGCTCGGATCCCAGGGGCCTGACCAGGGGTACGTCTACGTGCTGGCCCGCCGCTTCGAGGGCCAGCTCCAGCTGGCCGCGGACGAGCGGGAGGAGGACGCGCTGGCCGGCGCCAGCGCGGTGGCGCTCAAGCGGGCGTCGCTGTTCGGCCGGGCGCCGGTCCTCGCCGACCTCACGGTGGCGCTGACCGTGTGGGGCTTCCTGGGGGACGCCTCGCCCGACCTGATCGCCTTCCGCCAGCCGCTGTTCGCCGAGGTCGCGCACCCGCACCACTACAGCGCGCTGCGCCGGGTCGTGGACATGGTCCCGGAGGACGCGCTGCGGCGTTCGCCCGACGACGTGGCCGCTGCGCACCGGTCCGACTGGCGCAGCCTGCTCGACGTCTGAGCCGAACGGTGGACACCATCGAGATCCCGGTCGGCCCGCTGACCTTCGACGCCCGGGCCGCGGGGCCGGAGGGCGGCGAGCCGGTGCTGCTGCTGCACGGCTTCCCCCAGACGTCGCTGGCGTGGGCGGCCCAGCTCACCGCCCTCGGCGCCGCCGGTCATCGGGCCGTCGCGTTCGACCAACGGGGCTACTCGCCCCGCGCCCGGCCGGCCGAGGTCGAGGCCTACGGCTCGTCCGAGCTCACCGCCGACGTGATCGGCGTGGCCGACGCTCTGGGCTTCGACCGGTTCCACCTGGTGGGCCACGACTGGGGCGGCGCGGTGGCGTGGCAGGTGGGCGGCCGCCACCAGGACCGGCTGCACACGCTGACGGTCGTGTCCACGCCCCATCCGGCTGCCATGGGGCTGGCCCTGAACGGCGGGATCGGCGGCGACCAGGCCCAGCGGTCGGGTTACATGGAGATCTTCCGGGCGCCCGACTCACAGGACCAGTTCCTGGCCAACGACGCCCTGGGGCTGAAGAACCTCTACGCCATCAGCGGCATGCCCGAGGGCAAGGCCGATCCCTACCTGAAGGCGCTGGGCACCCCGGAGGCGCTGGGCGCCGCGCTGAACTGGTATCGCGCCGCCGACCTGACGCTGACCGAGGGCCTGGGCCCCATCACCGTGCCCACCATGTACGTGTGGTCGACGGCGGACGCGGCGCTCGGTCGGGAGGCAGCCGAGGCGACGGCTCGGTTCGTCGAGGGCCCGTACCGGTTCGAGGTTCTCGAAGGGGTTTCGCACTGGGTATCAGAACAGGTGCCCGAGCAACTGAACGCGCTGTTGCTGGACCATCTCGGGCGGCCCGACTGAGCATTGACGCCGGAGCCGGTCGCCGTCCGTAAACTGGCTGCCACCGTGCGTCGCAACTAGGCGGTGACGAGTTGCCTGATCCGATGTGGAACCCCCCGACAGGTCCGCCCAACGACGTCCGCTTGCGCCCGGCCGAGGCCCGCCGCCAGATCGCCCAGGCGATCGAGGCAGCCCAGGTCCGCGACCAGGAGCTGCGCGACGAGGTGACGGCCCTGACCACCCGCCGGGTCGAGCTGGCGGTCGAGCTGGCCGCCGCGGTCGGAGACGCCGCCGAGGCCCGGGAGCTGGCCAAGCGGGCCCTGGTGCGGTCCGAGGAGGCGGCGCGGGACGGCCAGCGGGCCGACGCGGCGCGCTGGACCGACGCCGCCCGCGTGTTCGCCCTGCGCATGCGCGACGCCGGTGCCCGGGCCGCCACGCTGGAGGCCCAGGTGCCCGAGACCCTCGCCGCCGTGCGGCGCGTCCAGGCCGCTATGACCGCCAACGCCGCCCACCTCGACCAGGTGGCGGTGGCCCGGCTGGCCTCGCTGCCCGCCCGCAAGGCCGGCCGCCTGCAGGAAGCCGTGGCGGACGCCAAGGCCGATGTCACCGCGCCGATCGACTTCCTGGTGGCCGCGTCCGAACGGGAGGCCCGGGCCGCGCTGGAGGCCGCGGGCGCCCTGGCGTCGGCCGCGCCGGTCGTCCCCGTGGACGAGGACGACCTGGAGGACGAGGTCGACCTGGCCGCCGCCGACCCGCTGCTCGACGAGCTGCGGGCCGAGCTGGCGCCGGAGGATCCTGCACCTGCGCCGGCGGAGCCGTCTCCGCCGTCTCCGCCGTC
>JBKPRS010000321.1:0-6441 GCA_046734695.1 Actinomycetota bacterium
GGCGAGGTGCCCCAGATGCGGTACGCCGGCAACCCAGCCCGCCTCCATCGGGTGGTCGCACGAGCATGGACGTGGCCGACCTCGCCTCCCCCGGGGCCGGCCGCGTCCATGCTCACCGCCGTGCGCCGGTTCCCGGTCCCGGACGGCTGACACCCGCCCGTCAGCGGTCGGCATCGGACGGCGCCTGTGACTGTGGCCGGGGGACCCGGAACCCCCGGCCACAGCCGCGTCCGGGCTCAGCCCGCCTCGGCGCTCGACCCGCGACCGGCGTGCACTGCCCGGTAAGCGGCCACCGCGTGGCGGTTGGACACGAACACCATGTCGTCGTCCGGAGTGATCCCGTAGTGGTCCAGCAGATGCTTGACGGGCTCGCTGGCCCGGGTGATGCCGAAGCGGGCCCCGGCCGCGGCGACCGTCGCCTCGAGGTCGGCCAGCGCGTCGGCCGCGGTTGGGTCGATGTCGACCACCGCCTCGGCGTCGAGCACGAACCACTCCAGCTCCGGGGTGGAGGCCACGATGTCCGCCACCTCCCCGGTCATGGCGTCGGCGTTGGCGTAGAACATCGCCCCGGCGAAGCGGTAGATGACCAGACCCGGTAGCGAGGCCATCCGGGGCAGGCCGGAGCGGGTGTAGCGCATCAGGGCGTCGGATTGGGTCGTGTCGGGGCCGAGCAGACCCGAGGCCGGGTGCGACGCCCGCCGCACCACGTCGAACGCCGACATGATCACCGCCAGCACCACGGCCCGCAGCGGGCCCAGGACCAGCACCCCGACGAAGGTGGTGACCGCGATCACGAACTCGGCCTTGCGGAGGCGGTACAGCCCCACGAGCTCGGGCACCCCGACGAGCGACAGCAGCGCGGCGGCCACGATGCCTGCCAGCGCCGCGGCAGGCAGCTCGGCGATCAGGTCGCTGAACCCGAGGATCACGATCACGACGAATCCTGCTCCGATCAGCGCGGAAGCCTGGCTCGTGCCGCCGCCCGCGTCGACCGAGGCGGTGCGCGACGAGCTCGATCCCACCGGCATGGCCGATGTCAGCCCAGCCGCCAGGTTGGCGAGGCCGAGCGCCCCTGCGTCCTGGTCGGGATCCTCGGCCTCGCCGTGGCGCCGGGCGTAGGTGCGGGCCAGCATCAGCCCTTCGGCCAGCCCCAGCGCACTGATGGCGAGGGCCACCGGCATGAGGTCGACCCACTCCGACCGGGACACGTGCGGGATCCCGATGCTCGGGGGACCACCCTCGAACGAGCCGACCCGGGCCACCCCCTCGCCGAGGCCGGTGTGGGAGCACAGCACGGTGAACAGCACCAGGGCGACCAGCGAGCCCGGCAGCGCCGGCCAGAAGCGCTTCAGGACCAGGACCAGCGCCAGCGTCCCGAAGCCCACCACCGCGGTGCGCAGCCGGCTGTCGGGCAGCTCCTGCACGAGATCGGTGACCGCGCCGACCCAGCGCTGCCCACCACCGCCCAGCTTGATGCCCAGCATGACGGCGAGCTGGCCTGTCAGCACCGCGGTCGCCAACCCGCCGACGAACCCCACCAGCACGGCCTTGGACAGGTAGCGGACCAGCCCTCCGAGCCGCAGGATGCCGAACACCAGGAACAGCGCCCCGCACAGCAGTGCGGTAGCGAGCGCCAGGTCCACGTAGTGGTCGGTGCCGGGGGTGGCCAGCGGCGCCAGGCCCGCGCCGAGGAGGGCCGCTACGCCGGCGCCGGGCCCGATCATCAGATGGCGGGACGAGCTGGTGACGGCGAACACGATCACGGGCGCCAGCCCGGCGAAGAGCCCGATCTCGGGCGGGAGGCCGACCGCCTGGGCGTACCCGATGTTCAGGGGGACCACGAGTGCTGCCAGCGTGAGTCCGACCGCCAGCTCCACCAGCGGGTGCCACGGCCCCGGACGGCGGAGGCCGTCACCCAGGGTCAGCGGCTGCTCGGGGCGCATGCCGGACAAGGTTCGTCCACGGTCGGGCCACTTTCCACCACCGCCTGTCCTGTCCGGGGATCGTGGCTAGCGGCGGCGGGCCCGCCGATCCTGGAACCCGAAGCGGCCGGGGAGGCGGGCCGATCCCACCCAGGCGCCCAGGACGATCGCGAGGGCGACAGGGGCCCGCCACCACGCGGCCCGAAGGTTGTCCACGGCGTCGTCCCGCCGCTCGACCGCCACGGCGAGCCCTTCCGCGGCCCCGGCATCCGGCGCCTGCGTCTCCGGCGGGGAGCGGTCGGCCCCGGCCGCGGCGGTGACGGCGTCCTCCACCGTCCCCTGGGCGTCGATGGCGTCCCGAGCCCGCTCGACCAGGGGCCCGAGGACGGCCCCGGCCACCACCAGCCCGGCCATCACGGCCGCGACCCGGACCAGACGACCGCCTCCGGTCCAGCCCGGCGACCGCCACCACGGCCAGTCCCGGGGGGTCGCGGCCGCGTGGCGCCGCAGCAGGTAGCCGGCGACGAACCAGCCCACGACCAGCAGGACGAGCCGGACGGGGAACATGATCCCCGGCACAGCCAGGACCGGCAGGACGAGCACGGCCTGCACGATCCGGTCGGCCACGCCCGGCTCCGGCTGCGCCTGCGGGGCGTCCGGCGGCCGCGGCGGCGCCGGCCACGGGCGCCTACCGCTCGGCGATGTCCCGCCGGCGACGTCGACGTCCCCCTCCCCGCTCTCCGCCCCCGCCCGGGGCGCCGGCCCGCGGAGGGTGGCGTCATAGCGGGCCCGCTGGGCCGGATCGCTCAGCACCTGGTACGCGAGGGCCACTTGGCGGAACCGCTCCCCCGCCGCCGAGTCCTGCGGATTGGCGTCCGGGTGGTGGTCCCGGGCGCGGCGCCGGTACGCCTGGCGGATCTCGTCCGCCGTGGCGTGGACGCCCACGCCCAGCACCTCGTAGTGGGTCACTCCCGGATAGGAAACCTCAACTGCAGCCGCTGGTGCTGCCGCACGACGGGCAGGCGTGGCACGATCCGGCCCGCTGCATCTGCACGCCGCACTGCATGCAGTACGGGGCGTCCACGTTGGAGGCGGCCGGCGGCTTGATGGCCGGCGACGTGTGGGCCCGGGCCGGCTGGGCGGCGTCGGTCACGCCGGCCCGCTCCAGCAGGGACGGCTCCCTGGGGGCGCCGGCGTCGAACAGCGTGGGCGACGACGAGTCGATCGACGGCGGATCGGCCGGCACGTCCTGGCCCTGCCGCGTCTCGACGACCGTCTCCTCCACGCCCGGCAGCGTGGGCTGGGTGCGCTCGCCCGTGGTGAGGATGCCCAGCTCGGCCCGCTCCTCGTAGCTGAGGTAGTTCACCGCCAGCCGTCGGAACAGGTAGTCGAGGATCGACGTGGCGATGCGCAGGTCGGGATCGTCGGTGATGCCGGCCGGCTCGAACCGGGTGTTGGTGAACGCCTCGACGTAGTGGCGCAGCGGGACCCCGTACTGGAGGCCGTAGCTGATCGAGATCGAGAAGGCGTCCATGATGCCGGCGAGGGTCGAGCCCTGCTTCGACACCCGCATGAACATCTCGCCCGGCCGGCCGTCGTCGTACTCGCCGATCGTGACGAAGCCCTTGCAGTCGGCGATGCGGAACTCGAACGTCTTCGACGTGCGGTTGCGGGGCAGCTTCTCCCGCACCGGCACCTTGATGATCTTCTTGACCACCTGGTCGGCGACCTCGGCCGGCGTGACCCCAGGCTCGGGCGCGGCGGCCGTCTCCTTCTTGGCCGTCGACAGCGGCTGGCCCACCTTGCAGTTGTCGCGGTAGATGGCGATGGCCTTCACGCCCAGCCGCCAGGCGTCGATGTGGAGCTTCTCCACCTCGTCGACCGTCGCCTCCTCCGGCATGTTCACCGTCTTGGAGATCGCGCCGGAGATGAAGGGCTGGACCGCCGCCATCATCTTCACGTGGCCCGAGTAGTGGATGACGTTGTCGCCCATCGAGCAGGCGAACACCGGCAGGTGCTCGGCCAGCAGGTGGGGCGCCCCCACGATCGACTTGTGCTCGTCGATGTAGGCGACGATGTCGTCGATCTCGCCGGGGCCGTAGCCCAGCTGCTCGAGGGCACGGGGCACGGTCTGGTTGACGATCGACATGGTGCCGCCGCCGACCAGCTTCTTGAGCTTGACCAGGCCGAGGTCGGGCTCGATGCCGGTGGTGTCGCAGTCCATCATCAGGCCGATCGTGCCCGTGGGGGCCAGGACCGACGCCTGGCTGTTGCGCACGCCGTAGCGGTCGCCCAGCTCGCAGGCCATGTCCCAGCTCTCCTGGGCCGCCGACAGCAGATCGGGCGGGACCAGCTCCTCGTCGATGCGGGCCGCCGCCTCCTGGTGCTGGCCCAGCACGCGGAGCATGTGCTCGCGGTTCTCGGCGAAGCCGGCGAAGGGGCCCATGCGTGACGCGGTGCGGGCCGACACCTCGTACGCGTGGCCGGTCATGAGCGAGGTCACCGCGGCCGCGTAGGCCCGGCCCCCGTCACTGTCGTAGGGCAGGCCCAGCGCCATGAGCAGGGCGCCCAGGTTGGCGTAGCCGATCCCGAGCTGCCGGAAGCGGCGGGACGTGTCGGCGATGCCGTCGGTCGGGTAGTCGGCCCGCCCCACCAGGATCTCCTGGCCGGTGAAGAGGACCTCGATCGCATGGCGGAAGCCGTCCACGTCGAAGCTCTCGTCGATGTTGAGGAACTTCAGCAGGTTGAGGCTGGCCAGGTTGCAGGCCGAGTTGTCGAGGTGCATGTACTCGCTGCACGGGTTGGACCCGTTGATGCGCCCGGTGTTGGCGGCCGTGTGCCAGCGGTTGATCGTGGTGTCGAACTGCATGCCGGGATCGGCGCACTCCCAGGTGGCCTCGCAGATCTGGCGGAAGAGGTCCCGGGCCTTGAGCGTGCGCACGACGTTGCCGGTCGTGACCTCGCGCAGGCTCCAGTCGCTCCCGTCCACGACCGCCTGCATGAACTCGTCGGTGACCCGCACCGAGTTGTTGGCGTTCTGGTACTGGATGGAGTGGCTGTCCTTGCCGTCGAGGTCCATGTCGAAGCCGGCCTGGGCCAGGACCCGGGCCTTGCGCTCCTCGTGGGCCTTGCACCAGATGAACTCCTCGACGTCGGGGTGGTCGATGTCGAGGATGACCATCTTGGCGGCGCGCCGGGTCTTCCCGCCCGACTTGATGGTCCCGGCCGAGGAGTCCGCACCCCGCATGAAGCTGACCGGGCCCGAGGCGGTTCCGCCGCCCTTGAGCAGCTCCACCGAGCTGCGGATGCGGGACAGGTTGACGCCCGCGCCCGAGCCGCCCTTGAAGATCACGCCCTCCTCCCGGTACCAGTTGAGGATCGAGTCCATGGCGTCGTCGACCGAGAGGATGAAGCAGGCGCTCGCCTGCTGGGGCACGCCGGCCACGCCGATGTTGAACCACACGGGGCTGTTGAACGCCGCCTTCTGGGTGACCAGGAGGTGCTTGAGCTCGGCGTTGAACGCCTCCGCCTCGGCGTCGTCGGTGAAGTAGCCGCCCTCGGTGCCCCAGCGGGTGATGGTGTCGGCCACCCGGTCGATGACCTGGCGCAGCGACCACTCCCGGTCCGGAGTGCCGAGCGTGCCGCGGAAGTACTTCTGGGCGACGATGTTGGTGGCGTTCAGCGACCACGTGGTGGGGAACTCCACGCCGACCTGCTCGAAGGCCACCGACCCGTCCCGGAAGTTGGTGATGCGCGCGTCGCGCCGCTCCCACTCGACCATGTCGTAGGGGTGCACGCCCTCGGTCGTGAAATGTCGACGGATGCCGATTCCCGCCTGCTCGGGAGCGAGAGCCATGGGATTCCTCCAGGTCGGTGGCGTGCGGTGTGGGGACGACGGGGCACATGCCCGAACCACAAGCCCTTGTGTCCTCCGCCATGAGGAACCCCAAGAGCTAGTGGTTCTTAATTACAGCACCGTAATTACAGGCATGTCAACGCCCTCGCGCGATCGCCACTGGCGCCCCTGTTGCAACGCCCGCGCGCCACGCTGGATTCCGCCACCCACCGCTGAGGTCTGCGGTGGGTGCGTCCGGCCCGGCGCGGACTCGCAGGTTGAGAAACGTCCCGCCGTCGCTGCCCTGGGAGCGACGGCGGGCGGTTCCTCAAGGAGTCGCCCAGCCCACCACAGACACGGAAGCGACAACCGCCATTCCGCTCATCCGCGCCGGGGCCGAAATCACTCTGGGCAACCTACGGGGGAAGGCTTGTGGACGACTAGAGGAGGAACCTGTGAATTTCCGGCGAAGACATCCACAGGCCCCCGCGCTCGGCTCGCTACGGTGCGACGGCTGATGCTCCTCCTGTGGCCGACTCCCGGCGCCGAGATCGATCCGGCCGACGCCTACGCCCGCGACAACCGGCCGGCGCCGTCCGGCCGTCCCTGGGTGATGATCAACATGATCAGCACCGTCGACGGCGGCGCCACCGATCCCGCAGGCCGCTCCGGCGGACTCGGCGG
>JBKPRS010000322.1:0-7813 GCA_046734695.1 Actinomycetota bacterium
GGCGAGCAGCAGATGCTCGCGCTGGCCCGCGGGCTCGCCACCGACCCGGCCGTGCTGGTGCTCGACGAGCTGTCGATGGGCCTGGCCCCGCTGGTCGTCGAGGAGCTCTACGGCCAGGTGGCCGGCCTGGCCGGCGCCGGCGTGTCGGTGCTGGTGGTCGAGCAGTTCGCCCGTGTCGTCATGGGGGTGGCCGACCGGGCCGCCCTGCTGACCCATGGGCGCGTGGCCGCAGTTGGCCGGCCGCACGAGATCGAGTCCAAGCTGTCCTCCGCATACCTGGGTGGGGTGAGATGACCGACACGAGCGAGCGCATCGAGCAGTTCCGGGCCGACGTGGCCGACATGAAGCTGCGCGACCCGGCCACGGGGCTGGACCGCCTGCTGGTCAAGCTGGGCGTGGCCGGCCTGGTGGCCGGGCCCTGCTTCGGCGTGGCCGCGTGGTTCATCTCGCACGGCACCCGCAACCCGCTCCAGCAGCGCGACGCCATCGTGGCGGCGCTGCTGGGCCTGACCTTCGCCGTGGTGGGTGCGGCGCTGTTCGTCAAGGGCGCGCTGGCCGGGTTCCTCCGCTTCTGGATGGCCCGGCTCGTCTACGAGCAGCAGGTCCAGGCGGACCGGCTGGCCGCGCAGGGCAACGGCGGCCGGCGCTATCCCGCCGGCTGAGCCCCCAGCAGCTCGGCCATCGCCGCCTCGACGTCAGCGGCCATGGCCTCGACGTCGGGGACCAGCTCGGGGCAGGCGAGGAAGCCGAAGTCGACGTTGTCCAGGTACGAGAGCACGGTGACGTTGAGCCCCGCGCCCTCCGAGATCGGCCCCATGGGATAGGTCGCCACCAGCTCGGCCCCGTCCAGGTAGAGCGGGAAGTCGGGGCCGGGAACGTTCGACACCACGAGGTTGTAGAGCGGCGGATGGCGGTCGGCGATGTTGAGCTGGGAGTACAGCCGGGTGGCGAGCACGAAGGTGGCAGGGGCGGCGTGCTCGGCCCAGTTCTGCAGGAACTTGGCGTCGACCGCCTTGTGGTCCTCCTTGGCGCCGCGGGTGGCCAGCGCGATGGCCGCCAGCCGCGCGCCCGGGTCGTCGACCTCGGTGCGCAGGTGGACGAACATGCCGGAGATGCGGTTGTCGGTGCTCCCGTGCTCGTCCTCGGTGCGCACCGAGACCGGGACCATGGCCACCAGCGAGTCGGCGGGCAGCGCGTCGTGGTCGGCCAGGTAGCGGCGCAGCGCGCTGGACGTGAGCGCCAGCACGACGTCGTTGACCTTGACCCCGAAGGCGGCCCGCACCTTGCGTACGTCGCTCAGCTTCACCCGGGCGAACGCGACGCTGCGGTGGGCGGTGATGGCCCCGCTCCAGGGCGTGCGGGGCGCCTGCAGCGGCAGGGCGCCCACCACCGCACTCGGGTCGCGGCGGCGCCGGGCCAGGTGGGTGGCGGTGCCGACCGTCCGGCCGATGAGGCCCGGGAGCTGGACGGTGCGGCGCATCTGCGACCAGAGCGCGTAGCCGACCAGCTCCGGGGACGACGGGATCCGTTCAGGATCCGGCCGGGAGGCCGGTTGGTCATTGTCGGGCGGCGGCCCGGGCTCGGGCGTGAGGTCGAAGAGGTGGACGAACAGCTCGGCGCCCGAGACGCCGTCGACCGCCGCGTGGTGGATCTTGCCCAGCAGCGCCACGTTCCCGTCGAAGAGGCCCTCGATGACGTGGATCTCCCACAGGGGACGGGACCGGTCGAGCGGCTCACCCACGATCTCGCCGGTGAGCGCGGTGAGCTCGGGGGCCTCGCCGGGGGAGGGGAGCACGTGGCGGCGGATGTGGTGGTCGAGGTCGATGTCGGGGTCCTCGACCCAGATCGGATGGTTGAGGCGCAACGGGACCTGGACCACCCGCCGGCGGAACGCCGCGTCGCCCATCAACCGGCCCGCGATGAACGACCGGACCTGGTCGAACGAGTACGGCTCGGCCATGGTCGAGGGATCGAGCACGGCGGCGATGGCCACGTGGAGGTGCATCGCGGGGGTCTCGAACGACAGGAACGCCGAGTCCAGGCCTGACAACCGTTCCATCCACGAAGGATGCCACCCGAAAATCCACGGTGCGGGCGAGCCGCACAGATAATGCCGTGCTGAGGGTGGCGCTGCGTACTAACGTCGTCAGCCCCCCAAAGAGCCGGGAGGAGCCCGTGTGTCCCATCCCGATCTAGACGCCGAGCAGTCCTATATCGACACCGCCTACGACTGCCTGGCCGCCATGCGCGACCGCACTGCCTACACGGCGGAGCTCGAGGGCATGGCCGCCGAGGCCGTCGACGGCATGATCGCCCAGGCGCACCTGCGCCACCGCCTCGCCTCGCTCGACACCGACGTGGCCGGGCTCAGCTTCGGCCGCCTCGACGAGGAGCGGGGCGACACCTGGTACGTCGGCCGCCGCCACGTGGAGGACGCCCGCGGCGATCCCGTGGTGGTCGACTGGCGAGCCGACGTGGCCATCCCGTTCTACCGGGCCACCGCGGTCGACGCCCTGGGCCTGTCCCGGCGCCGCCGGTTCATGATGACGGGCCGCCGGCTCGACGACCTGTTCGACGAGGTGTTCGACGATCCCGACAGCGTCGACGCGGCGCACCACGGCGGCATCCCGGACCCGCTGCTGGCCGAGCTGGAGCGGGGCCGGACCGGCGAGATGCGCGACATCGTCGCCACCATCGCGGCCGAGCAGGACGAGGTGATCCGGGCCCCGCTCGACACCTGCCTGGTGGTCCAGGGCGGCCCCGGGACCGGCAAGACCGCGGTCGGCCTGCACCGGGCCGCGTTCCTGCTCTACGAGCACCGCCGCCAGCTGGACGTGCAGGGCGTGCTGGTCATCGGGCCCAACCCCATCTTCCTGCGCTACATCGCCCAGGTGCTGCCGTCGCTGGGCGAGACCGCGGCCCGCCAGACCACGCTGGACCGCCTGCTGGCCGGCACGGCCTACCGGGTCCGGGGCCAGGACAGCGAGCGGGGAGCGGCGGTCAAGGGCGACGCCCGCCAGGCCGCGGTCATCGCCGCCGCGGTGGCGGGAGCCCGGCGCCCGCCCGAGGAGGACGTCGCGGTGGCAACGGCCTGGGGCGGCGTGCGGGTGGCGGCCCCCGACCTGGCGGACCTGGTGAAGGAGGTCGCGGCCCGCGACGTCCCCCACAACGTGGGCCGGGCCGCGTTCCGCCGCCAGGCCGACCGGCTGGTGCGGGCGGCGCTGGTCCGGCGCCGGGGCGACGAGATCGTCCCGGCCGAGGAGCTGGCGAGCGACCTGCGTGCCAACCGCGAGTGGAGCCGGGCGCTCGACCGGGCCTGGCCCGCGCTCACCGCCGCCAACGTCGTGCGCCGGCTGGTCACGAACCGGGCCGCCCTGGCCACCGCCGCGCACGGCGTGCTGGACCGGGACGAGCAGGCGGCCATGCTCCGGCGCCCCACGTCCCGGGTGGCGGACGAGCCCTGGACCGCAGCCGACCTGGCCCTGCTGGACGAGGCCGAGGCCGCCATCGGCGGACCGCCCCGCAGCTACGGCCACATCGTGGTGGACGAGGCGCAGGACCTGTCGGCCATGGGGCTCCGCGCGCTGGCCCGGCGCAGCCCGGACGCGTCGATGACCGTGCTGGGCGACCTGGCCCAGGCCACCGCGGCCGGCGCCCAGGTGTCCTGGGACGAGGCCATCACCCACCTGGGCGCGCCGCCCGTGGCGCGGCGGGCCGACCTCGACCTCGGCTACCGGGTCCCGGCGTCGATCATGGACATGGCCAACACGCTGCTGGCCGAGGCCGCGCCGGGCGTGACCCCGTGCCGGTCGGTCCGGGCGGGGGGCCAGGAGCCCGAGTTCGTGGCCGTCGACGGTGATGCCGCCGTCGTGGCCGAGGCGGGCCGGATCGCCACCGAGCTGGCCGGCCTCTACGGCACGGTGGGCCTGGTGATCCCCCCGGACCTGCGGCCCGGGCTGGGGACCGTGCCGGCCGAGGTCACCGTGCTCGACCCGCCCGATGCCAAGGGCCTGGAGTTCGACGCTGTGGTGGTGGTCGAGCCCGCCGCCATCGCCGGCGGCGACGCCCGGGGCCTGCGCCTGCTCTACGTGGCGCTCACCCGGGCGGTGCAGGAGCTGGTCGTGGTGCACTCCCTCCCGCTGCCGGGGGCGCTGGCGGGCGCAGCAGGGGCACCGAGTCGTCCGGCAGCGTGAGCCCGCGCTCGGCGAGGATGCGCGCCACATCCTCGGGGAACACGTTCTGCACCAGGAACAGGTCCCGGGCCATGTTGTAGGCGGGCGCGAGCTCCTTGGCGTAGCGCTCGAAGTACAGGAGCTGCTTGGACACCAGCATCAGCTCCCGGACGGCCCGGGCGCCGTACTCCCGCTGGAGCTCGACCTGCTGGCGCAGCAGCTCGGACAGGCTCACCTCGCCGATGGCCAGGTCGAACATGGGGTCGAGCACGGTCTTGAGCCGGGCCGCCACCTCCTCGACCGGTCCCACGTCGGCCGTCAGGATGCCGATGCGCTGCCAGGCCCGGACGACGCGGGTGTAGTCGCCGTCGATCATGAGCGTGAGGTAGCCGTCGCGCACGGCCTGGCGATGGTCGGCCGGCAGCTCGCCCATGATCCCGAAGTCGAGGTAGGCGGCCCGGCCGTCGTCCAGCACCCAGATGTTGCCGGCGTGCACGTCGCCGTGGAACGGGCCGTGGACCAGCGCAGCCTCGGTCCACACCTTCAGGCCGCGGCGCAGCGCCAGCTCGCCGTCGATGCCCCGGGCCCGCACCTCGTCGAAGCGGTCGAGCGGGGTGCCGTAGAGGCGCTCCATGCAGATGACCCGGGGTCCGCAGTGGTCCCAGTAGACCTCCGGGGCGGTGATCCAGGCGTTGTCGCCGAAGGCGCCGATGTTGTCCCGGAAGGCGGTCTGGCGGTGGGCCTCGAGGACGAAGTTCAGCTCCTCGTTGGTGACCTGGTGCAGGTCCTCGACGACCCCGGGGGCGTTGAGCAGGTGGCCGGTGCGGGTGCGGTCGACCAGGCGGGCCAGCCGGTACATCATCCGCAGGTCGCGGTTCATCCGGTCGGCGATGTCGGGCCGCTGGATCTTGAGCACCGCCGGGCGCCCGTCCCGCAGCAGGCACCCGTGGACCTGGGCGATGGAGGCGGCCGACAGCGGCACCGGGTCGAAGGCGGCGAAGGCGTCGGCTGCGGCCGTGCCGAGGTCGTCCTCGACGATGGCGAGCGCCTCCTCGCCGGGGAACGGCGGCACGTCGTCCAGCGTGCGCAGGCAGGCGTCGGCCAGCGGCGCCGGGAACATCCCCGGCGACGAGGCGACCATCTGGCCCAGCTTCACGAACGTGGGGCCGAGGGTCATGAACGCCTCGACCAGCCCCACGCTGGCCGCGTCGGCCAGGGCCCGCCGGGCGGCGGGATCACGCCGGGCGGCGAGCACGGTGCGGGGGTGGCGCACGGCGTGGACCACGATGGCCCGGACCAGCCACAGCGCCAGCACCACCCAGATCTCGGCGCCCCGCGCGACCTCGCGCCAGCCGAAGCGGGTGAGGCTCGGGATCGGATCCGGCGTCACGAGGCCAGCATGACAGGTGCGCTGCCCGCTTCGGCCTCGAGGTAGAACACGTTCTAGTCTTGGCCCCGTGGACATCGACGACACGCCGGAGGAAGCCGCGTTCCGGGCCGAGGCCCGGGCCTGGCTCGACGCCCACGCCCTCCCCAAGGGTCACCCCGACGACTTCTCCTCGGGGCTGTGGACCGGCTCCTACGACGAGGCCACCTACATCGACCGCTGCCAGGCCTGGCAGCGCACGCTCTACGACGGCGGCTGGGCCGGGATCACCTGGCCCAAGGAGTACGGCGGCCGGGGCGGCAAGGCCATGGACCAGGTCATCTTCGGCCAGGAGCAAGCCAACTACGGCGTGTCGAACGGCGCCTTCATGATCTCGATCGGCATGGCGGGGCCCACGATCCTGGCGCACGGCACCGAGGAGCAGAAGGACCGCTTCCTGCCGCCGCTGCTGCGGGGCGACGAGCTGTGGTGCCAGCTGTTCTCCGAGCCCGGCGCCGGGTCCGACCTGGCCGGCCTGTCCACCCGGGCCGTGCGCGACGGGGACGAGTGGGTCGTCACCGGCCAGAAGGTGTGGACGTCCTCGCCCGACCGGGCCCGCTTCGGCATGCTGCTGGCGCGCACGGACACGTCGGTGCCCAAGCACCAGGGCATCGGCTACTTCCTGCTGGACATGGCCACGCCCGGCATCGAGGTGCGGCCGCTGCGCCAGATGACCGGCGAGGCCCACTTCTCCGAGGTGTTCCTGGACGGCGTGCGCATCCCCGAGGCCGACCTGCTGGGCGGGCCGGGCGACGGCTGGCGGATCGCCCAGACCACGCTCAACAGCGAGCGCTCGTCCATCGCGGGAGGCACGGGGGTGACGCCCGTCCACCTGCGGGCGCTGGCCGCGCAGTGCGGGTCCAACGGGGACCCGGTCCTGCGCCAGCACATCGTCGACGCCCACATCCGCTTCGAGCTGCTGCGCTTCCTGCGCTACCGCACCCAGACGGCGATGAGCCAGGGCCGGCGGCCCGGCGCCGAGGCGTCGGTCATGAAGCTGGCCTTCGCCCGCTACATGCAGGCGCTGACCCGCACCGCCATCGCGGCCCAGGGCGCCCACGGGATGCTGGCGGGTGACGACGTGGTCGACGACGGCATGTGGCTGCGGCGGTTCCTGCACTCGCCGTCCATGCGGATCGCCGGGGGCAGCGACCAGGTCCAGGCCAACATCGTGGGGGAGCGGGCCCTGGGGCTGCCGGCCGAGCCGCGCGAGGACAAGACCATGCCCTTCCGTGACCTGGTCAGCCGGTAGGTTGCCGGGACGATGGCGGAAGCCACGCTGACCAAGAGCCAGGCGGCCCGGCGGGAGCGGGTCATCCGCGCCGCTCTGGAGCTGGCGGCCGAGGGCGGCTACGACGCCGTCCAGATGCGCGACGTCGCGTCCCGGGGCGAGGTGGCGCTGGGCACCATCTACCGCTACTTCCCGTCCAAGGACGCCCTGCTGCTGTCGGTGATGGTGCAGTGGCTCGGGGACCTGGAGCAGCGGGTGACCCGCCATCCGCCGACCGGCGCCACGACCGTCGATCGGATCATGGATGTGCTCGGTCGGGCCGTGCGCTCCATGGACCGCGAGCCCCGGCTGACGCGGGCGGTGATCGCGGCCATGACTGCGGGCGACCCGGCCAGCGTGGACGCGATCGGCGATGTCACCCAGGCCATGGCCCGCATCATGGAGGCGGCTTTCCCCGACGACGTAGACCCCGCGCTGGAAGCGGCTGCAGCCAAGGTGCTGGGGCACGTGTGGTGGTCGGCCACCATCTCCTGGGCCAATGGCATGGGCGACGGGGACTGGGTGGTGGCCGAGCTCCGCCAGGCCAGCGAGCTGATCGCCGAGCGCTTTTCCTGACCCGGCCTGACCTTTCGGTCAAGGGCTTCTACCTCGACTTTCTGACGTCGGGTCAGCCCGGTACGCTGCGCCCCCAGACCGTCAGAGAGCCAGAGGGGAAGGACCGCCATGCGCGCAGCAGTGCTCCGCAACACCGGTGACGAGAAACTCGAGATCCGCGACGACGTCGAGCTGGGGCCGGTGGCTCCGGGTCACGTGAAGGTCAAGATCATGGCCACCGGCGTGTGCCACTCCGACGTCTCCGGCATGAACGGCACCATCCCGCAGCCGGCCCCGTTCGTCCCCGGCCACGAGGGCGCGGGCGTGGTCGCCGAGGTGGGCGAGGGCGTGACGTCGGTGCAGCCGGGCGACCACGTGATCATCGCCTGG
>JBKPRS010000323.1:0-2402 GCA_046734695.1 Actinomycetota bacterium
CGCTCAGCCGGCGCATCGACGGCTTGATCCACGGCGACCACGCCGGCCGCCTGGTCGGCCTGGGCACCGAGCCGGGCGAGACCCGGCGCTACGCCCCCGGCGACGACCCCCGCCGCATCGACTGGAACGTCACGGCCCGGACCCGGATGCCACACGTGCGGGACTCCGTGGCCGACCACGAGCTGACGACCTGGCTGGTGGTGGACCTGACCGCCTCGCAGCAGTTCGGCACCGCCCGCTGCACCAAGCGCCAGCTGGTGGAGCTGACCGCCGGGGCGCTGGCGGTGCTGGCGTCCCGGGGCGGCAACAAGGTCGGGGCGGTGCTGCTCACCAGCGACGGCGTGGTCACGGTCGAGCCCAAGCCGGGCCACCTGCACCTGATGGCCCTGTTCCACAAGCTGCTCAGCGCGCCACGAGCCGACGGAGCCGGTCCCGACCTGGGCGCCGCGCTCGGGCGGCTCGGGCGACCGCACGTCCGGCCCGGCCTCGTGGTGGTGGTATCGGACTTCCCGCCCTCGGGGACCTGGCACCCGGCGCTGCGGCTGGTGGCCGCCCGCCACGAGACGCTGGCGGTCGAGGTCCTCGATCCCCGCGAGCTCGAGCTGCCGGACGTGGGCCTGCTGACAGTGGTCGACGCCGAGACCGGCGAGGAGCGTGACGTCGCCACCGGCGACGCGGCCCTGCGCCGGCGCTTCGCGGCGCTCGCTCGGGAGCGGCGCGACGCCACCGCGGCCACCCTGCGCGGTGCCGGCGTCGACCACCTCGTGATGCGCACGGACCGCGACGCAGTCGCCGACCTGGTCGGCTGGCTGGCCCGCCGCCCCCACCGGCTGGCGGCCATGCGCCGGGCCCGTGCCGCCCACCCCGCGGGCGCGGGCCGGCGGGCCCGGATGGGTGTGGGCTGAGCGATGCACTTCCTCGTCGTGTGGCGGCTGTGGTCGCTGGTAGGCGTGGGCGTGATGGCCGGCGCCTGGGTGGCGGTCGCGTCGCAGCGGCGCCACCACGTGGTGCGCTTCACCTCCGTCGAGCTGCTCGACGTGGTGGCGCCCCGCCGGCCCCGCTGGCGGCGCCACGTCCCCGCCGCGCTGTTCCTCGCCGCACTGGTCGCCCTGGTGCTGGGCTTCGCCCGGCCCGTGCGGGCGGTGCAGATGTCGGATCAGCGGGCCACCGTGATCCTCGCCATCGACGTGTCCCTGTCCATGCAGGCCACCGACGTCGCGCCCAGCCGCCTGGAGGTGGCGCGCCAGGCGGCCCAGGACTTCGTGGCCGACCTCCCCGACGACCTCGACGTGGGCCTGATCACGTTCCACGACGTGGCGTCGGTGGTCGTGGCGCCGTCCCGGGACAGGGAGGCGCTGCTGGCGGCGATCGACCGCGTCGACCTGGGCGAGGGCACGGCCATCGGCGAGGCGGTCATGGCATCGCTCGACGCGGCGGCCGCCGTGCCCCCGGGCGAGGACGGCGAGCCCGTCCCGGCCCGGATCGTGCTCATGTCCGACGGCGAGACCACGTCCGGCATCCCCAACGAGGACGCGGCCGCCGCGGCAGCCCAGGCCGGCGTGCCCGTCGACACCATCGCCTTCGGCACCCCGGACGGCACCATCGAGAACGAGCTGGGCGAGATCGAGGACGTCCCGGTGGCGCCCGGGCCGCTGGCCGACCTGGCCGAGACCACCGGCGGCGACGCCTTCGAGGCGGGCTCGCTCGGCGAGCTGGGCGCGGCGTACGACGACATCACCAAGGTGGCGTCGTCCGAGAAGGAAGAGCGCGACGTGAGCGCGTGGTTCGTGGGTGCCGGGATAGGCCTGCTGGCGCTGGCCGGGTCCATGTCGCTGGTGTGGTCACAGCGTCTCCCGTGACCCGAAGGGTCACAGTGTTTACCGTGACCGGGTGGACCCGCTGATCCCCGTCGAGCACGAGACCGAGCGGCTCGTCCTCCGGCGCCCGATCGAGGACGACGTCGACGCCCTCCTGCCTCTGTTCGACGCCGAGGTGGTCCGCTACCTGGACGGCATGGTGCCCACCCGGGAGGACATGTGGCGCGGCCTGGCCGGCTGGGTCGGCCACTGGGAGCTGCGGGGCTACGGCATGTGGACCTGGCTGGAGAAGGACACGGGCGCGGTCGTCGGACGCGGCGGCCTCTGGTACCCGCTGGGCTGGCCGCATCTGGAGGTGGGCTGGATGTTGGGACGGGCGTGGTGGGGTCACGGCTACGCCACCGAGGTCGGCCGGGCCGCCCTGGACCTCGCCTGGGAGCGCCTCGACGCCGACTGGGTGTGCAGCGTGATCCACCCCGACAACCGCGCCTCCCAGGCCGTGGCCCGGCGCCTGGGCGCCCAGGTGGTCGACTCCACCAGGCTGCGGGGCTTCCCCGTCGACATCTGGCGCCACGACCGGCCCGA
>JBKPRS010000324.1:0-8937 GCA_046734695.1 Actinomycetota bacterium
GCGTCATGGCTGGGTGGTGCTCGTCGGCCCGCCTTGGAACTTCCCGATGAACACGGTCACGGTGCTGCCCCGGTCGACCTGCTGGCCCTGAGACGGCGACGAGCTGATGACGACGCCGTCCTGGTTCTGGTTCTGGACCGCCTGGGTCTGGAAGTCGCCCTCCAGCCCCGCGTTCTGCAGCGCCGTGCGGGCGTTCTGCTCACTGAGGCCCGTCAGCTGGGGCACGGTGGTGCGATCGGCGCCCGACGACACGATCAGCGTGACCGTGTCGCTCGGCCGGACCTCGGTGCCGGCCGGTGGGTCCGTGCGGATCACGTTGCCGGCGGCGACGTCGCCCGACGCCTCCTGGCGGGACTGGACGTTGGTGAGGCCGGCCCGCTGGAGGTTGCTGCGGGCGGTGCCCTCGCTCTGGTTGGTCACGTCGACCACCGAGATCAGGCCGGAGCCCGACGACACGTTGATCGTGACCTGGCTTCCCTGGCCCGCCTGCTGCCCGGCCGCCGGGTCCTGGCTGACCACCAGGCCCTCGTCGACATCGTTGTTCTCCACCGGCACCGCGTTCACGAGGAAGCCTGCCTCGGTCAGGGTGCGGGACGCGTCGGTCTGGTTCTGGCCCACCACGTTCGGGACCTCGACCGGCGTGGGCCCGCTGGACACGGTCAGCTTGACCGTCGAGCCCTCGTCGGCCTTCGTGGTGGCCGGCGGGTCCTGGCTGAGCACCTGGTCGACCGGCTGGGTCGAGGCCTCGGGCGTGGTCTCGACCTTGAACTTGAGGGCCTCGAGGTCGGATTTGGCCTCGGCGACGGGCTTGCCCACGACGTTGGGCACCGTGACCTGGGGGGTCTGCTCGTCATTGCCGCTGAAGTTGCTGGCCAGCAG
The DNA here is from genome assembly GCA_046734695.1 of Actinomycetota bacterium. Lineage (GTDB taxonomy): Bacteria > Actinomycetota > Acidimicrobiia > Acidimicrobiales > VFJN01 > ZC4RG19. Next base: position 880 of record JBKPRS010000324.1, read on the forward strand.
GTACAGCAGGCCCGCCAGCAGCAGCAGGAGCACGATCAGCGCGGCGAGGAACCACTTCGGCCGCTTCTGCGGCTCCTCCTCGTCGTAGGCGTAGTCGTCGTAGTCGCGGTAGCCGTCGGTCTGGGGCGGGTAGCCCACGGGCCCCGCCACGAGCGCGGTCTCCTGGCCGTACTGGGTGGGGGCGATGACGCTGGTGGCGCCGGGGTCGAGCGGCGGGGCGAGCACAGGCTCGGCCATGATCCGGGCGCCGTCGAGGTAGCGGCGCAGGTCGGCCCGCAGGTCCTGGGCGCTCGGGTAGCGATTGGCCGGGTTCTTGGCCAGCGTCTTGAGCGTGATGGCCTCGAGCGTCTCGGGCAGCGACGGGTCGATGCGCCGGGGCGGGACCGGGTTCTCCTGGACGTGCTTGTAGGCGATCGCCACGGCGCTGTCGCCCGAGAACGGCGGGCTGCCGGTGATCATCTCGTAGAGGACCACGCCCAGGCTGTAGAGGTCGCTGCGGGGATCGACCGGTGCGCCCCGCGCCTGCTCGGGCGAGAAGTACGTCGCCGTGCCCATGACCGAGCCGGTCTTGGTCAGGTTCTGGTCGGACGAGTCGCTGATGGCCCGGGCGATGCCGAAGTCGGCCACCTTGACCCCGCCGTCGCGGGTCAGCAGCACGTTGCCGGGCTTGACGTCCCGGTGGACCACGCCATTGCGGTGGGCGAACCCGAGCGCCGCCGCGATGTCGGCGGTGATCTCCGCGGCCCGGTCCGGGTGGAGGCGACCCTCGTCCCGCAGGGTGTCCGCCAGCGTCAGGCCCTCGACGTACTCCATGACGATGAAGTACGTGCCGTTGGCCTCGCCCCAGTCGAACACGCTGACGATGTTCGGATGCTGGAGGTTGGCGGCTGCCTGCGCCTCCCGGCGGAAGCGCTCGACGAAGCCCGCGTCGGTGGCGAGTGCGGGGAACAGCACCTTGACGGCCACCGGACGGTCCAGCAGCTGATCGCGCGCCAGGTACACCTCAGCCATGCCGCCGCGACCGAGCCGCCGGTGGAGCTCATAGCGCCCGTTGAAGATGACTTGGTTCTGCTGCGACATGCGGACCCCAGACTACGAGATGGGGAAAGGTGGCCCCGACTTCGCCCGGGGCCGGGCGTCTACCCGCCCGTGTTCGATGCGGCGCCCCCGCTGTCCGCCCGGGCCGGCGCTGTCAGCGCCTGCTTCAGCACTGCCGCCGCGATGGGGGCGGCCACCCGGCCGCCGGTCTGCTCGCTCGCGCCGTCCTGGCCCTCGACCAGGACGGCCACCGCCACCGACGGGACCTCGCCCTCGGGCCCGGCGAAGCCGATGATCCACGCGTGGGACTTGGGCGGGTCGGTGCCCAGCTGGGCCGTGCCCGTCTTGCCGCCCACGACGATGTTGTCGGGCAGGCCGTCGTCGAGGCGTGAAGCCGTGCCGTCCGTCACCACCCCGATCATGGCGTTCTTCAGGAGGGCGGCGGTGTCGGGGGTCATGGCGGTGGTCCACACCTCGGGGTCGAAGCGGTCCACGACGTCACCCTGGTCGTCGCGGACCTCCCGCATCACGTGGGGCGCCATGACCTGGCCGCCGTTGGCGACGGCCCCGGCCACCATCGCCATCTGCAACGGGGTGGCGGCGACCTCGTTCTGCCCGATGGACATCTGGGCGAGGAAGTTGGCGTCGGCGGCGTTCGCCGTCGGCCACTTCGACTGCACCGCTCCGGGCAGGTCGATCGGGACCGACTGGTTGAAGCCGAACGCCTGGGCCGACTCGGTCATGCCGTCGGCCTTGGCGTTCTCCACGCCCATCTGGGCGAACGCCGTGTTGCACGACACCTCGAGGATGGTGAACAGCGTGCCGCCGCAGCTCTCGCCGCCGAAGTTGCTGATGGGCCGGCCGAACGAGGCGGCCGAGTACTCGGTCTGCACCGGATAGCTGGGGCTGTCCTGGGTCACCCCGCCGTGCTCGACCCCGGCGGTGGAGGTCACGACCTTGAAGGTCGAGCCCGGGGCAAACCGCTCCCTGTAGGTGCGGGCCAGGTTCGGCTTCGCGGGGTCATTGTTCAGTGCCTCGGACGCGGCGCTGGCCGCGGCGAAGTCGTGGCTGGCCAGCAGGTTGGGGTCGTAGCTGGGATAGGACCACAGGGCGAGGATCTCGCCGTTGCGCGGGTCGAGCGCCACCACCGAGCCCCGGCGCTCCCCGAGCGCATCCTTGGCCACCTCCTGCACGTCGTTGCGCAGCGAGAGCGTGACGTTGCCGACCCGCTCGCGGTCGACGAACAGGTCCCCCAGGTCTTTCAGCTTGAACGTGAGGGTGCGCCCGGCCAGCTCGTCGTTGTACGTCTTCTCGACCCCGGCCGAGCCGAGCTGGAACGCGAAGAAGCCGGTGACGTGGGCGAACAGCTCGCCGGTCGGATACTGGCGCTGGAACTTGAACTGGTCGTTCGACTCGACCGACTGGGCCACGACCACGCCGTCCACCGTCTCGATCGTCCCCCGCGGCCGGGAGAAGTCGCGCACCACGGCGCGGAGGTTGCGGGGCTCGTCGTTCAGGCTGTCGGCCTGGAACACGGTGAGCCGGTTGACCTGCAGGAACAGCGCGGCGTAGCAGCACGCCAGGAACACCCCGAGGTTGCGGATCTGCTTGGTCATCGCCGGCTCATCCCACGACCTCGGTGACCTGGTGGGCGGCGATGCGGTCGTTCTGGCTGTTGGCGGTGTCGTCGGAGATGCGCAGCAACAGCGCCAGCAGCACGTAGTTGGCCAGCAGCGAGGACCCGCCGTAGGAGATGAACGGCAGCGTGACGCCGGTCAGCGGGAGCAGCCGCACGACGCCGGCCATGATGATGAAGGCCTGGAAGCCGAGCAGGGTCGTGAGGCCGGTCGCCAGGAGCCGTTCGAAGCCGCTGGCGGCCTGCTGCGCGATGCGCAGGCCCGCCCCGATCATCAGCAGGAAGGCGATCAGGACCGCGGTCGCGCCCAGCAGGCCCAGCTCCTCGCCGATGGCGGCGAAGATGAAGTCGCTCTCGACCACCGGGATGTTGGTAGGCGTCCCCAGACCCAGTCCGGCGCCCGTCGTCCCGCCGGCGGCGAAGGCGAACGACGCCTGGTCGATCTGGGTGATCTTCTCCCCGGCCGGGCCGATCAGGTGCCAGAACCCGCCCCACAGCTCGACCCGCTCGCGCACGTGGCCGAAGGACTTGTAGGCGAAGTAGGCGCCCGCGCTGAACAGGACGGTGCCGACGACCAGGTAGGACGCCCGCTCCGTGGCGACCCAGAGCAGCACCAGGAACAAGGTGAAGAACAGGAGCGAGGAGCCGAGGTCCCGCTGCGACACCATGACCACCAGGGCCACGGCCCAGGCGATCAGCACCGGGCCGAGGTGCTTGGGGTCGGGGAGGGCGAACGGCCCGTACTGCCGGTTGATCGCCAGCAGCTCGCGCTTCTCGATGAGGTAGCCGGCGAAGAAGATGGCCAGGGCCAGCTTGGCGAACTCGCCGGGCTGGAAGTTGACCGGCCCGAACGACACCCAGATGCGGCTCCCGTGAATGACCTGGCCGACGCCCGGTAGCAGCGGCATCATCAGCAGGACGAGGCCCACGAAGCCGGCGGTGTAGCGGTAGCGCTCGAGCTTGCGGGCGTCGCGCACCACGATCAGGGTGCCGATGAAAGCGGCGACCCCCAGCACCATCCACAGGGATTGCAGGCCGGCGAGCCCGCGGGGCGTGGCCTTCGCCTCGTCCAGGCGCACGATGAACACATAGCCGAGCCCGTTCAACAACGAGGCCAGCGGCAGCAGCATCCCGTCCGCCTGGGGCGCCAACCGGCGCATCGCCACATGGGCCGCCAGCGGCAGCCCTACGGTGATCCCGAGGAAGGGCCCGACGCTGGTCGGGATGGGGCTGTCGTCCGGCAAGGTGGCGAGCAGGTACGCGCCGACCACGAACATCGTCCCGAGCACGAGCAACCCGAGCTCGGTGGTGCGCCGAGCCGCGTAGTTCATGCCGGCCCGGTCGCCGCCACAACGACCCCCGCGGCCCAGGCCGTCGTCGGGGTAGGCGGGCGTGAGGAGGCGGGGGTGTGGTCCATGGGGGAGATGGCCGGCTTTCGGGGGAGGCCGTAGCTCATTCGACGCCCGGCGGCGCGGTGGAGTTTCATCCGGGTGACGCGGGGGCCAGTGGGACGGTGGTGGTCGTCGTCGTGGGCAGGGTGGTCGTGGTGGTGGCCGCGGCGTCGAGCTCGTCCGCCTGCTCGCTGAGGTTCTCGACGTAGTTGCGGGCGGCGGCGAGCGTGGCCACCTCCTTGCCGTTCTCGACCTCGGTGCGCCGGGAGGCGGGGAGGCGGTCGGTCTCCAGGGTCGTGGGCTCGACCAGCTTGGGCTCGATCCACAGCAGGCCCCCGGGCCGGCCCTTGAAGATGGCCACCTCGTCGCCGTCGAGGCCCACGAAGTACGTCGAGCCGCCGTACCACTGGATCGTCGCCACGGCGCCGCCCACCACGACCACGATCAGCACGACGAACAGCGCCACCCGCCACGTGAACCGCCGGGAGCGGCGGGCGTGCCGGGCCCGCGAGCCGGCGCGCTTTTGGGGCCCGGAATCGTCGTAGTCGTCCTCGTCGTCGTAGTGGTCCTCGTCGGGCGGCGGCGCGGCCACCCGGCGGTGGCGGGCGGTGCGGGTCGGCGAGGGGTCGTCGTCGACGTCCGCGTAGGCGCCGCTCCGGGCGGGGGCGGCGGGTGTGACGCGGGTGGCTTCGGCCACCTTGGAGCCCAGCGCGGCCGAGGCGGCCTCGGCCCGGCCGCCGTCATCGATGACGTCGACCACCACCACGGTGATGTTGTCCCGGCCTCCGCCGTCGCGGGCCTGGTGGACCAGCTCGCCGGCCGCGTCCGACGGGTCCGGCACGCGGCGCAGGACGGCGGCGATGGCGTCCTCGCCGACCTCGTTGAACAGGCCGTCCGAGCACAGCACGTAGCGGTCGCCGTGGCGGGGCTCGACCGCGAAGGCGTCGACCGGCACGTCGTCGTAGACCCCCAGGACCCGGGTGAGGATGTTGCGCTGGGGGTGCACGGCCGCCTCGTCGGGCGACAGGCTGCCCTCGCGCACGAGGTCGGCGACCAGGCTGTGGTCGGTGGTGAGCTGGTCCAGCTCGCCGTCGGACCAGCGGTAGGCCCGGGAGTCGCCCACGTTGGCGATGGCCAGCAGCTCGTCCTGGTCGTGCTCGACCACGGCCAGGGCCACGATCGTGGTGCCCATGCCGGTGAGGTCGGGGTCGCCGGCACCGGCCCGGAACACGGCGCTGTTGGCCTGCTCGATGGCGTCGACCAGCCCGTCGATGGTGTGGCGGTCGAAGCTGCGGGCGACGGTGTCGCAGGCGATCTCCGAGGCGACCTCGCCGCCCCGGTGCCCGCCCATGCCATCGGCGACCGCCCACAGCCCGACGTCGTCGCGGGCCACGTACTGGTCCTGGTTGTTGGACCGGACACGGCCGACGTCCGTGGCGCCGCCCCAGCGCAGCCGCGTGCTGCCGGCCCGGGCGGTCACTGCAGCTCCAGGACGGTGTTGCCGATCTGCAGCCGGTCACGCCGCTTGATCACCATGGGCCCGGCCACCCGCCGGCGGTTCAGGTAGGTGCCGTTGGTCGACCCGAGGTCCTCGACGTACCAGTGGCCGTCGCGCTGGAACACCCGGGCGTGGACCTGGCTGGCGTAGGCGTCCTCCAGCGGAACCTGGCACCCGGCGGCGCGGCCCAGCGTGATCTCCTCGTCCAGGGCGTAGGCCCGGCCCCGCAGGCCGGGCGGCTCGAGCACCTTGAGCTGGGGATGGTTGGACCGGCCCGGCCGCGGCGGTCGGCGTCCGCGGCCCTTCTGCTTGCCCGCCGGCGCCCCGACGGGGGCGTCGACCAGGCGCGGCGCGTTGACCTCGGTCCACACGGCTCGCAGTACACGCAGGAAGAACAGGTACAGCAGCACGAGGAGGAAGAGCTTGAGGAGGTTGAGGAGCTGCTCGGGCACCGAGGCGGAGATTATCGGTAGCCGGGACCCCAGCCCGACCGGACCGGCGTCAGCTCGCCTCGAACCGCATCCGGGTGTGGCCGAAGGTGAGCTCGTCACCGTCGTTGAGGAGGCGCTGGTCGACGCGCACGCCGTTGACCTTGGACCCGTTGGTGGAGCCGAGATCGACCAGCACGAACCCGTCACCCTGGGGGCGGATCTCGGCGTGGGCGCGGCTCACGTTGGGGTCGGCCAGCACGATGTTCGACTCCGGCCGGCGGCCGATGGTGATGACGTGCTCGGCCAGGGTGAAGCGCTCGCCGGTGGGCAGCACCAGGCTCCCTGCCCCGGCGCCCCCGGCGCCCTCCCGGAAGCGGCCCTCGACCTCGAACCAGCCGGTCCCGAAGCTCTCCTCGACGACGAACTCGACGTCGACGGGCCCCATGAACCCGTAGCCCTCGTCGCGGGCGTGGGCCCGGGCCGCGTCGCAGAGCTCGCGGCGCAGGGCGTCCCGCACCTCGCCGAACTCCTGGTAGTCCGAAGGGGAGAGGTAGATCGTGTAGTGGTTGGCGGCCACGGGCGTGCCCCGCACCCCGACGGACACGTGGTCGTCCATCTCGCGGGCCAACCGCCGAGCCAGCTCGACGGGTCGGATGCTGGACTTGAAGGCGCGAGCGAAGGCTCCCTCGACCATGCGCTCGAGCCGGCGTTCGAATCCACGGATGGCCACGGCAAGCCAGACTACCGGTACACCCTGTGTTCGAACCGGGCGACCCCAAACGGATGCAGGAAGGTCCGGAGGCCCGCGCTATCGTTTCCTGCTTGCTACTCGGGCGAGTGGCGGAATTGGCAGACGCGCTGGCTTCAGGTGCCAGTGGCCGTAAGGTCGTGGGGGTTCAAGTCCCCCCTCGCCCACTGGGCAGGTCGTACTCACCGGTCACCACCACCATGCGACCGTGGCCCTCCAGCTGAACCGGGTACTCCAACGGATGGCCGAGATCCGAGAGCTCGACAAGCAGGCGATTGAGCTGACGATGCTCGCCAACTCGCAGCTGCACGCCATTGTGCAGGAACAATCGGAGATCATCGCTGGTCTTCTCGTCGGCGACCCGACAGCAGGAGCCGACCGCGACTAGCCGAGCGCAACACCCGGTGGCCGAGGACGAGCACGATCGCGGTTTGCGCCCTGATTCGTCAGGAGTCGACGCGGGGAACGCCGGCCACCGGTGGCTTGCGGCAGCCACGTGCTACGTGGTCGACACGATCTGAAGCGCTCGAGGTCTACTCTGGCTCCATGTCGGAGGATCGGGTCTGGACCGCTGCTGAGCTCGAGCAGCTCACACCCGATCAGCGGGCGGCTGTCGTCCGCGAGCGAGTCGTTACGGAACTCGACGAGTTGGACCCCGAAGTGGTCGAGCGAGCGCGTGCCTATGGTCGGCGCCTGCTCGAGGCCAGGGGCGTAGTCAAGCCATCGACGTAGTGACCCATCGACAGGTCCGTGTCACCCCGGGCTTCTTCGAGCAGCTTGACGCGCAGCTGCCGGGCGAGCGAGGCCCACATGGTGAACCGTCGGCGACCGACTTCATCGCGATCGAGCTGCCCACGATCATCGAGCAGTTCGCCGAACACTTCGACGTCCTTCCAGAGGTCGTCCCTGGCATCGAGGCAGCCAGGATGCTGATCACGCCGGGGGTGTTGGTCGACGTCGTCGTTGTCTACGGCCTGCTCGCCAGCGATGGGGTCATCGACCTGATCGGCATGGCGATCGACATCTGAGCCCTGTCCCGGCGTCGGTTCGCCGGGCGAATCCGCAGGACAGCGCGCGTGGGACTCCGTCACCGAACGCGTGGGGAGTCCGGCGACGGGTCAGCGGCAGCCCCGCTCAGAGGCGGTCGTGAACATGCCACTGAGCAGGTCGTCCAGCGCGGAGTCGAACGTCGGGTGGGCGAAGTCGAGGCCGGCGGCGAGGAGCCGGCTGGGCACGCAGCGCCGGCCGGTGAGGGCCAGGGCCGGGTCACTGCCCATCGCCCACGCTCCGAGGTGGACGAGCGGCTTCGGGGTGGG
>JBKPRS010000325.1:0-8870 GCA_046734695.1 Actinomycetota bacterium
CCGAGTGCTCCCCTCGGACGCCGGGCTCCACATCACGGTGCTGATCGACGACCAGATCACCGACGACGAGCTCCGCGCCAACACCAGGGCCAACGGCCTGCGCGTCCCACCGCTCGGCGGCAGCTACCGCTTCACCAGCCCCCGCTGTGGATGGGTCGTCGGCTTCGGTGCCATCTCCACCCCCGACGTCCCCGCCGCGGTCGACGCGCTCGTCACCGCCCTCGCTGCCGCCACCCGGAGGGGCCGGCCTGTGCCTTGACCCCCGCCCCACCGATGAGCGATGAGAGAGGCAACCCGATGGGGGACCGAGCGCAGGGACGGCCGCCCGGAGCCATGAGGTCGCCGGCGAGGGGCAGGCCCACTCGACCTTGACAGATTTACACATGTGGTTAACGTGTAAACGTGGACGAGCTTGGGGAGCGGATCCTGGATGCGGCGGTGGAGGCCGCGTCGATCCACGGGATCACCCGGCTGTCGGTGGCCGACGTGGCCAAGCGGGCCGGGCTGTCGCGGCCCACCCTGTACAAGCGCTACCCGTCCAAGGACGCGTTGGTGTCGGCCGCCATCGTGCGGGAGGCGGCCAGGGTCATCACGGCCGTGCAGCAGGCGGTCGATGCGGTCGACCGCGGCGAGGGCGGCAAAGCGGCGCTGATCGCGGGCATCGGCACCGCGCTGCGCCAGCTGCGTGAGCATCCTCTGCTCGACCGGATCGTCCGCACCGAGCCCGAGATGCTCGTCCCCGCACTGACGACCGACGACGGGCTCGTCCTCTCGGCGGTCCGCCCGCCGATCGAGGCGATGATCGTCGATCGCTTCGAGCCGCTCGACCCCGTGACCAGCCGCCGCCTCGCGGACATGTTGACCCGCCTGCTGATCAGCTACGCCCTCAACGCTCCGGACGATCCGCCCGAGGTCGTCGCCACCGTGGTGGCCGCCGTCGTGGTGGACGGGGCGTCGTCCCTGGTCACCGACCACACCCACCGGGAGGGAACGTGACGACCACCGAGCCCGCGCCGGCGGCCGCGGCCATCTGGCGCGATCCCAAGCGCCGCGGGTGGATCGGCGGCCTCCTGGTGCCGCTGCTCCCTTTCGCCGGCGGCTTGCTGGTCTCGCTCACCGGCTGGAACGTCATGTGGTGGATGGGGCCGATCTGGATCCTGGTGATCATCCCGGTGCTCGACACCCTGCGGGGGACCGACGATGCCAACCCGCCCGACTGGGCGGTCGCCCAGTTGGAGGCCGACCGCTACTACCGCTGGTGCGTCTACCTGTACCTGCCGCTGCAGTACCTCGGCTTCGTGTGGGCGGCCGGCGTGTTCACGCACGGCGACCTGTCACCGCTGTCGAAGCTGGGCCTGGCGCTGACGGTGGGCACGGTGGCCGGGGTGGGCATCAACACCGCGCACGAGCTGGGTCACAAGCGGGAGCGGATCGAGCGGCGGCTGTCCAAGGTGGCCCTCGCGCAGAGCGGCTACGGCCACTTCTACGTCGAGCACAACCGGGGCCACCACGTCAACGTGTCCACGCCGGAGGACCCGGCCAGCGCCCGGCTCGGCGAGTCCTTCTGGGCCTTCCTGCCCCGCACGGTCGCCGGCAGCCTGCGCTCGGCCTGGTCGATCGCGGCCGCCGCCCAGCGGCGCAAGGGCAAGCGGGTCTGGTCGCTCAGCAATGACGTGCTCAACGCCTGGGCCCTGTCAGTGGTGCTCTTCGGGGCCACGATCGCCGTGTTCGGCCCGGCGGTGGTGCCGTTCGTCATCGTGCAGGCCGTGTTCGGGTTCTCGCTGCTCGAGGTCGTGAACTACATCGAGCACTACGGGCTGCTGCGGCAGAAGCTCCCCAGCGGCCGCTACGAGCGCTGCCGCCCCGAGCACAGCTGGAACAGCAACAACGTGGTGTCGAACCTGGTCCTCTACCACCTCGAGCGGCACTCCGATCACCACGCCAACCCCACGCGGCGCTACCAGTCCCTGCGCCACTTCGACGAGGCGCCGCAACTGCCCTCGGGCTACGCCCTGATGATCGGGCTGGCCTACGTGCCGCCCCTGTGGCGCCGGGTGATGGACCGCCGGGTGCTCGGCCACTACGGGGGCGACGTGAGCCGGGCCAACATCCATCCGCCGCGGCGCCAGCGGATGCTGGCCCGCTACGCGACCACCCGGGGCAGCCCGCCCTAAGATAGTCTTCACCATCTTAAGGATGGTGGGGGGACCATGGGGCAGGCGATCATGCTTGGCACGCTGTTCGGGCTGATCGCGCTCGTCTATGGACTGGTGCTTCGCTTCGACCCGGAAGCGCGCCGTCCTCAGGGGGAGGACCGCGACGGTTGAACGACGGCCTGACCCCCTTGCTCACCGGGGCCATCGCGTTCGCGTACGTCGGTGGGATCGGGCTGCTCGCGGCCGGGGCGTACCTGAGCTGGCGGCGCCGTCGCGTGCACGTGTTGCTGCTCGTGAGCCTCTCGGCGGCGGCGATCTCGTGGATCGAAGCGCCGTACGACTGGGCGATGTACGCGCAGTTCCCGGCGGCGATCCCTCGGATGCCGGCGTGGTGGCCGCTGGACGTGACCTGGGGTGGGCTGCCGTCGTCGGTGCCGATCGGCTACATCTCCTACTTCGGCGTCCCGGCGTTGATCGGTGCCGCGCTGGGCAACTGGGCGAGCCGGAAGTACCGATGGCGCCGGCCGATCGCGCTGTTGAGCGTCGGCCTCGCCGTCGGCTTCACCTGGGCCCTCCTGTTCAACGGCATCCTCGGGGCCCGGCTCGGGGTCTTCCACTACGGCCGTGTGCTCCCGGGGCTCGCTCTCTTCGAGGGTACGAAGCACCAGTACCCGGTCTACGACGCGGTGGCGATGGCCCTGCAGATGGCGGTGTTCGCCTACCTCCTCGGACGGACCGGTCCGGACGGGCGCAACCTCATCGAGGCGTGGGCCGATGCGAGGACGACGTCCCGCTTCCGGTCGGGGCTCCTGTCGGTGGCAGCCGTCGTGGTGGTGGGGCACGTGCTGTACCTCGGGGTCTTCGCCCCGCACCTGGTGACGAAGCTGCGGGGCGACGTGACTGCAGGCCCCAGCGAGCAATTGTTCCCCGGGACGGAGAACCAGCCGCTGCACGGTGGCACCTGAGCACCCGGAACGACCAAAAGGGGAAGCCATGGGTAACCGAACGTCCGAAGGCCCGAGGCGCGTCGTCGTCTGGTCGACCGGCGGGATCGGGTCGCTCTCGATCGTCGCTGTCAACGAACGCCCCGACCTCGACCTCGTCGGCGTCTGGGTCCACTCCGAGGACAAGGTCGGCCGTGACGCCGGCGAGCTCGCCAACGGGGTCCCGATCGGGGTGACCGCGACCGACGACGTGGATGCGCTGATCGCGCTCGAGCCCGACTGCGTGATCTACGCGGCCAGCGGCCCGGAGCGTGACGCAGGCGCGGTGCCCGACTACGAGCGCCTCCTGGCCGCCGGGATCAATGTCGTCACGACGACGTCGACGACCCTCATCAACCCTCTGGCCTACGTGCCCGCCCCCCGTGAGCGACTGGAAGCTGCCACCCGCGCCGGCAAGACCTCCATCTACGCCTCCGGCATCGAGCCCGGGTTCCTGTGCGACCACCTGCCGATCATCTTCTCGAGCGCCTCGCGATCGGTCAGCAAGGTCCACTGCTACGAGATCGCGCTCTACGACGACTACGGCGTCAAGGAGATCATGATCGACGCGCTGGGCTTCGGGCAGCCCCTCGACTTCGAGCCCTGGATCATGCTGCCCGGTGCGATCGCGGGCGAGTTCGAGAGCCAGATCCGCTACATCGCCGACGGCCTGGGCATCGAGGTGGCCGAGGTGCGCGAGACCTACGACCGCCGGCTCACCGAGGAGCCCATCGCCACCGCCTTCGGCACCGTCGAGCCCGGGACCTGCGGCGCGATCCGCTTCCAGGCCATCGGCATCGTCGAGGGGCGCGAGGCGATCGTGATCGATCACATCACGCGGCTCGCCCGCCACGTCGGGAGCGACTGGCCCATCGGAGAAGCCGACCTCTCCTACAACATCAGGTTGGAGGGCAAGCCGAACTTCGACATCTGGGTGACGCCGACGCTGGACGACCCGGCGGAGGCCGGCATCCCGACCATGGGCAGCGGAGCCGGCGCCATGCTCGCCACGGCCATGCGGGTCGTGAACGCCGTCCCCTACGTCGTCGATGCCGATCCGGGACTGCTCCGCTCCCTCGAGCTGCCGATCACGGTTCCCGCCCACGCGTTCCGTCCCGCCCGGAGAAGCGTGTAGGGCGAGGACGAGCCGGCGGAACGAGGCGCCCGCCGGCTCGTGCCCCTCGTCCCCGCCCGGGGGCGGAACCAGGGCCGCGTCAGCCCGCGGGGCGCAGCGGGCGGAAGAACTGCCGGAGGTCGTCGAGCAGCAGGTCGGGGGCGTCGTGGGGCGAGAAGTGGCTGCCCCGGTCGTAGTGGTTCCAGCTGACGATGTTGGCGTGGTCGCGGTCGGCGAAGCGGCGGACCGACTGGAAGTCCTCGGCGAAGATGGCGACGCCGGTGGGCGCCGTGGTCGGCTCAGTGGGACGGTCGGAGCCGTGTGCCTCGGCGAAGTAGCGCCGGACCGACGAGCCGATGGTGCCGGTGAGCCAGTAGGCCGACGCGTTGGTGAGGACGTAGTCGGGGTCTCCCCACAGCTGGTACAGCTGCCCGATCCAGGCCAGCCACCCGGCGGGGGAGTCCTGGAGGGCGTAGGCCAGTGTCTGGGGCTGCGCCGACTGGTAGGCGTTGTAGGCGAGCCCGCCCCCTTCGGTGAACTTCTGGAGGAAGTTCATGGCGGCCATGTCCTCCTCGCTCATGTCGGCGAACTCGGCCGGATCGCCCGACGGGAACGAGAAGAGCTGGGTCACGTGGACCCCGACGACCTGCTCGGAGGCGAACCGGCCGACCTCCGGGGAGATCTGCGACCCGCCGTCGTTGCCGTGGGCGCCGTAGCGGTCGTAGCCGAGCCGCGCCATGAGCTCCACCCAGGCGCGGGCCACCCGCCGGGTGTCCCATCCCGGCTCGGTCGTCGGTCCGGAGAAGGCGACGCCCGGGATCGAGGGGATCACCAGGTGGAACGCATCGGCCGCGTCGCCCCCGTGGCTCGCGGGATCGCTGAGCGGTCCGATCAGGTCCAGGTACTCGAACACCGACATCGGCCAGCCGTGGGTGCAGATGAGCGGCAGGGCGTTCGGCTCCGGCGATCGCACGTGCAGGAAGTGCACCTGCTGCCCGTCGATCGTCGTCGTGAACTGCGGGTGGGCGTTGAGCCGGGCCTCGTGCGCCCGCCAGTCGTAGCTGGTGCGCCAGCGGTCGACGAGCTCGCGGACCCAGGCGACCGGCACGCCGTACTCCCAGCCGATGTCGGGCAGCTCGTCGGGCCAGCGGACCCTGTCCAGGCGGGCCTGCAGGTCGTCGAGGTCGGCTTGGTCGATCTCCACGCGGTACGGGTGGACCGCGGTATCGGACGACGGGGTGGGCATGTGCGCGTCCCCTTTCACGGGTACGTCGGGGCGCCAGCGGAAGGTGGAACGGTAACTTGCGTTCCGTTAGCGGTCCGCAAGCGGAGACCGGGCCGCTTGCGCCAGGCCGGCGCGCCAGGCGAGGGGACCGGTCAGGTCGACCGCGGGCGCCAGCGGCCGGCGATCTCGTCCGCCGTCGGGGGCGGCCCCGGCAGCGGTCGCCGGCCCGTGTCGCACAGCGCGTCGAGGTGCAGCGCGAGGTAGCGGGCCCGGAGCTGCGCGGTGCGCTCGGCTGTGTCGCCCGCGATGCTCGCCACCTGCTCGAACACGTTGGAGAGATCGTGGGCGTTGACGTCTCGCCGTAGCACCCCGGCGCCCTGGGCCCGGGCGATGATGCGCTCGTTGAGGTCGAACGCCAGCGCCGCCTTGTCCTGGAGCTCCGCGGTGGGCGTGAAGCGGCCGGCCAGGTGGGTCGCCAGCGTGATCGTGTCGGCGGCGACGATCTCGGCCATGAACCTGGCGAAAACGTCCCACGGGTCGCCGTCCCGGTCGTCCGCCGCGGCCCGGGCGACGGTGACGTACTGGTCCAGCCCGTCGGCGCACAGGCGGATCAGCAGGTCCTCCTTGGCCGGGTAGCGCCGGTACATCGCGCTCATGCTGACGCCGGCCCGGGAGGCGACGGCGGCGACCGGCGCGTCGGGGTTGGCCACCAGCACCGCGCGGGCGGCGGACAGGATCGCGTCGTCGTTGCGCCGGGCCTGGCCCTGTCGCCCGCTGAGGCCCGACTCGACCATCGCGGCAACGCTACCTGCGCCCCGGCAGCCGGGTTCGGACCGGGCCGGCCGGACACAGCCGCGCCGCCGGGGGGTGCCCGAAAGGGCAGATGTCGGGCGCCGGCATTGACCAGACCGATTGGAACGGTTATTCACGAACGGTGGGTGTGGTTCGGCGGTCTGGCGGGCCGGCGGCCCCCGGTCGGGGCGGCAGGCAGTCGGGCGGGAGGCATTCGGTGCAGCGGGCGGAGCCGGACTCGCCCGCGGCGCGGGTGCTGTGGCTCCAGGCGAGCGCGGGCAACCAGGCGGTCAGCGGGCTCCTCGGGGTCCAGCGGGACCCGGACCCGAACCCGGGGCCGACGCCGGAGCCGACCATCGCCGAGCGGATCGCCGAGGCCAAGGGCGTGGTGGCCAAGGGCGACATCGACGCGCCCGCCTTCGAGCACTACCGGACCTCGACCGCCGGTACGGTCGCCGAGGTCGTCGGGTTGCTCTGGTTCAACGAGCTGGCCCTCCCGGACATCGACCCCGCCGGAGCGGACATCGCCAAGAGGGCCGACAAGAAGCTGGTGACGGACTTCAGGGCCGCCCTGCAGACCCGGGTCACCAAGGCCCTGACCACCAAGCTCCGCGACCTGATCAAGCAGGTGGGGACGTCCGGCACCAAGATCGGCGACCAGGTCGAGGCGATCCTGAACCAATCGCCCTCGTGGGCGGAGGGCACGGTGGCCGACCGGCTGTTCGGCGAGTGGGTCGGCCCGGTCCCCGTCGGGAATCGCTCGCCTGCGGGCGCCCAAGAACTCTGGGGAGCCCTGCGGCAGGCGGGCGCCGGCAGCGTCGCGACCAAGCGCAAAGCCCGCCTGTCCACGGCCGCGGTCAAGGGGCTGGACACGACCGAGCTCGCCGCCGTGAAGACCCTGCTGGACCCGAGCCCCGTGTGGGTCGTGACGCCGGAGGACACCGCGGACCTGACCGACAAGGTCGCCACAGCTCTCGGCCGCCCCGCCAACCGCGCCGGTGCGCCCTGGAAGGAGCTGCGGGAGCGGATGAGCACGCTGATCCTCGCGGCCGAGTCGGCGATCATCAACGCGACCATCCCCCAGTCGGCGAAGCTGCCCCTGGTGCCGACGTCGTGGGCCACGTTCCGCAACCGGTACGTGGCGACCCTCACCAAGCCGATGTGGACCTACTACCGGGACAACATCGTCGACGCCGAGATCCTCGGCACGAAGGTGAAGGCGTCGACGGACTCCAGCGGTGTCCACAGGGACGTCGCCGCGGTGCTCCCGCTGGTGGAGCAGTCCGCGATGCGCCTCGGCGGCTTCGCCACGAAGGCCGACCTGATCAAGGCCAACCAGCGCCCGGGCAGCGAGTTCCGGTTCGAGGCGATGAGCCACCCCGGCTGGATGGGCAAGGCCCGCCACCTGAGCTTCCACGGCACCGGGCGGGCGATGGACTTCCGGCACAAGACCAACCCGGCCTTCGGGGGCCCGACCCACCAGCTCGTCAGCATCCTGGGCGAGGGCGAGCTGTCCGAGCTGTCGGCCGGCTCGACGCAGCAGCGCCAGGACCTCCAGAAGGTGGCGGCGCACAACGCCGACCTGGTCAGGCTGCGTGGCGACCTGCAGGCGCGGCTGGCCGCTTCGACCGACGACCAGGAGAAGGACCGGCTGAAGGGCGACATCGCCCGGGTCGACGCGCATCTGCAGGACCCGGGGCAGACCGACCGGACCACGGCCACGGTGCGGGCCCGCGCGGTCGGCACGCACCAGCAGGTGAAGGCGATCGAGGCCAAGTTCCTGGCGGCCTGGGCGAAGATCTCCCTGTGGCGGGGGTTCCCCCTCGGGGAGGACATCGTCGAGACGATGATCGGCGAGAAGGTCGACGCGGCGGCCAACGCCGCGAAGCAGGCGCTGGAGAACGCGGTGAAGGCGAAGTCGCCGGACGTCGGCGTGCTCCAGGCCCGGGTTCGCCGCATCGAGGAGGTGCGCACCCTGCTCAACAACCCGACCGCGTCGATCGGCGAGACCAACAAGCAGCAGATGCTCGAGAAGGTCGAGGCGCTCTCCGACTCCGGCATCACCGACATGCCGTCCTGGATGGTGGAGGCTTTCGCCGAGCGGGGCTGGCAGTGGGGGATGTGGGGCGGCTTCGCCGACGCCATGCACTTCGACTACATGGGCCCGGTCACCGACGTCCGGAGCGACGCCCAGTACCTCTGACCCGAGCTACGTTCACGGCGTGGCGGTGCGGGCTGCGGGACCGGACGACTTCGAGGACGTCGTCGCCCGGGTGCGACGGCTGCCCCTGCCAGCGGTGACCGCGTGGGCTCTGGCGCCGGCGCCCGACATCGTCGAGGCCCGCCTCGCGTACTCCCGGTGGCTCGTGGCCGCGCTGCTGCGCATCGGGCGCATCTGGCTCGACGACGATGGCGCCGTGGCCGGCGGACGGCGCCTCCGCCTCCGGCTGTCCGATCGGCTGCGAGGCCCACCTCCCGAACACCGCCACCTGGGGGTCACGAGCGGCGGGTTCTCCTACCCCGACGTGCCTGCCGCCTGCCGGCAGCGCCTGCTGGACGTCGCCGCCACCGGCCTCAGGCTGAGGTCGTCGCCGGCGCGC
>JBKPRS010000326.1:0-6164 GCA_046734695.1 Actinomycetota bacterium
ACTTGTCGTACATCGACAGCAGCGCCCTCACCGGACCTGCCCCTTCCCTTCCCCGAGCTCGTCGAGGAACCGTCGAATGGTGGCCGGGTAGAGCCGCCGCTCCACCGTCTTGATGCGCTCGTGCAGCGTCTCCTCGGTGTCGTCGGGCTCGACCGCCACGGCCTCCTGGGCCAGGATCGGCCCGACGTCGACCTCGCCCGTGGCGACGTGCACGGTCATGCCCGTGACCTTCACGCCGTAGGCCAGCGCGTCGCGCACGGCGTGCCAACCGGGGAAGGCCGGGAGCAGCGCCGGATGGGTGTTGAGCACCCGCCCGGCGTACGCGTCCGTGAGCGCCGGAACCACCGTGCCGAACCCCGCCATCACCACCACGCCGACGCCGCGCGACCGCAGGAGCTTGACCAGCTGCTCACCGTACGCGGCGCGATCGAAGGAAGGGCCCCACGCGACACGTTCGAGGAGCTCGGCCGGTATACCCTTCTCGCCAGCGATGCCGAGTGCCCGGCAGGGTCGATCGGCGACCACCAGAGTCACGGGTAACGCCTCCTCCAGAATGGCGTGCAGTAGGGTGCCGCTGCCCGACACGAGCACGGCGATCTGAGCTGGAGGCATCGGTGCGATGGTAGCGGTCGGGGTCACCGCCACCGATTGCCCGGACAGGGCCACGAAGCTCGCTAGGCGATATCTCTGACCCGACACATGCGAGGCGAACCCGTATGGATCTAAACAAACTCTCGACGGCGGATCGCGTCATCGGCGCGTCCGCGATCGTGTTCCTGATCTCCACGTTCCTGCCCTGGTGGGGCAAGGACTTCGGCGCCGAGTTCGGCGTTTCTGTTGGCACGTACACCCAGAACGGCTGGGACTACTTCCTCACCGGACTGATCCCGCTCCTGCTGGTGGTCGCGATGGTGGTCGTGATCGTCCTGGACCGGTTCACGACGACCCAGCTGCCGACGGCCCCGCTCCCGTGGGGCCAGGTGCACCTCATCGCCGGCGCGACGGTCGCCGTGCTGGTCGTGCTCCGGCTGATCATCCCGTCCAACGACGTGCCGGGGCCCGTCGACGTCGACCTCGACCGGATGTACGGCCTGTTCATCGCCGCCATCGCCGCGATCGGCGTGGGCGTCGGCGGCTTCCTGAAGAGCAAGGAGCCCGAGGACGCGTACAGCGGCGGGCCGGCGGCCTATCCCGGCACGCAGCCCCCGCCTCCGCCGCCCGGCGGGGCGTCGTTCTGACGCTCGTCGCCGCCCCGACGGCGAGCTGAGATTGCACCCGAGGCCCCGCTCCGGCGGGGCCTCGGCGCGTCCGGGGGGCGCGCCCTGTGCCGATCGGGCCGGTCCTAGTCTGTGCCGCCATGACGAACGGTGGGCAGACGCCAGGAGTACCCCCGGGGGGCTTCCCGGCGGGGGCAGACGGGGTGGCGGCACCGCCGCCCGAGGGACGGCTGCGGGCGTGGGCCCGGCACCGGCCGGAGCCGCGGCTGTGGGTGACGCTGGCCGGTGCGGGCTGCATCCTCGCCGTGGGCGGGCTCCAGCTGATCGCCGGGGACGCGCAGGCGCCCGAGGACGGCGGCAGCGGGTCGAACATCCCGGGCATCATCCTGTCGCTGCTGGTGGTGGCCGCCGGCTTCGTGCTCATGCACTTCTTCCGGGAGCAGCCGGCCTCGGCGGCCGGCGTGGCCGCGGTCGTGCTGGGCGCGCCCACGTTGTTCGGCTACCTCACCTACGACAAGGACAGCTTCGACGTCCCGTTCTCGATCGAGGCCGTGCTCGGTGGGGCAGCGCTGCTGTGGTTGATCGCCTACGTGGTCGGCCCGGGGTCCGGGCGGCCGCTGCTGCTCGGCGCAGCACTCCTGTTCGCCTGGCTGTTCGTGATCCAGGTCACGGAAGACCCGTTCACCAACGGGATCGGCACCCCGGCCGTGTTGCAGGACGACCCGTTCGTGTCCGAGGAGGACACGTTCTCCGACGATCCGTTCAGTGACAGCGACAGCGAGTTCGAGTCCGACTTCGCCCGGGACCTGGCCGACCCCACGACGATCGGGATCATCTCGGTGGTGTTCGGCGCCGGCTTCCTCGTCGGGGCGCGGCTGCTCGACCGGCGGAAGCTGTACGGGGTGGCGACGCCGCTCGTGGCCGTCGGCCACGTCGCGCTGCCCGCCGGCATCGTGTTCCTGAGCGGCGACCTCGAAGAGATCGGCACCGGGTTGGCGTTCGTGCTGGCCGGCGGCCTGGTGATCTGGTCCGGCGCGCTCGGCGCCCGCCGGGCTACGACGATCATCGGCGCGGTCGAGCTGATCATCGGCGTGGGCCTCGCGCTCGGGAAGGTCATGGAGGACAGCAGCGCCACCAGCTTCGGCTCCGCGCTGTTCGTGATCGGCACCGCGCTGGTCCTCGGGTCCCAGCTGCTGCACCACCAGACGCGCGAGACCTCGCCGTCCACACCCGGCCCGTCCGAGTTCCCGGGCGCGGCGCGGGCCCCGGCGCCCGTCGGGGGGCCCTACGTTCCCTACGGCCCGTACCCGGGTGGCCCGGGTGGTCCGCCGTCCGGCCCCTACCCGCCCGCGGGTGGCCCGCCGCCACAAGGTCCACCACCGCCACCACAGGGACCGCAGCCGCCCCCGGGCACGTCGTCGTTCTGAGCGCCGTCCCGGGCCGAGGCCGGGACGCCCGCTACAGCTTGTGGACCACCTCGACCATGAGCTGGCCGGCCTCGGTCGGGTTCAGCCCGACCTTGGCTCCGGCCTCGCGCAGGGCCTCCATCTTGGCCTGGGCGGTGCCCTTGCCCCCGGACACGATGGCGCCCGCGTGGCCCATCTTCTTGCCCGGAGGGGCGGTCACGCCCGCGATGTAGGACACGACCGGCTTGGTCATCTTGGAAGCGATGAACTCGGCGGCCTCCTCCTCGGCCGACCCGCCGATCTCGCCGATCATCATCACCGCGTGGGTGTCCGGGTCGGCCTCGAACGCCTCGAGGCAGTCGATGAACGACGTGCCGGGCACCGGGTCGCCGCCGATGCCGACGCAGGTGGTGACGCCGATGTCATTGAGCTTTAGCTCGTACAGCGCCTGGTAGGTGAGGGTGCCCGAGCGGGACACGATGCCCACGGACTTCTCGCCCTCGACCGGTGCCTTGGCGATGTGGCCGGCGGTGATGCCGATGTTGGCCTTGCCGGGGCTGATGATCCCCGGGCAGTTGGGGCCGAGCAGCTGCACGCCCGGGAAGTCCCGGCGCAGCTTGTTGAAGAACCAGGCCTCGTCCTGGGCGGGCACGCCCTCGGTGATGCACACGACGAAGGTGATGCCGCCCTCGGCCGCCTCCATCACCGCGCTGCGCACCCCGGGAGCGGGGATGAAGATGCAGCTGGCAGTGGCGCCGGTGGCGGCGACGGCGTCGGCCACCGTGGCGTAGACGGGGATGCCGTCCACGTCGGTGCCGGCCTTGCGGGGATTGGTGCCGGCCACGACCTGGGTGCCGTACTCCCGGTTCAGCAGCCCGTAGAACCGGCCCTGGCTGCCGGTGAGGCCCTGGTAGACGACCTTGGTGGTCTCGTCGACGAAGATGCTCATGGCGGGCTCCTCTAGCGGGCGGCGAGCGCCACTGCGGTCTGGGCGGCGTCGATCATCGTGGGCTGCATCTGCAGCTGGTCGGACAGGTGCGGCTGCAGGATCTCGCGGCCGAGGTCGGCGTTGGTGCCGTCCAGGCGGATCACGATCGGCACGTCGATCTCCACCCGCCCGAGGGCGGTGACGATGCCGTTGGCGACCTCCTCGCCCTTGGTGATGCCGCCGAAGATGTTGATGAAGATCGAGCGCACGTTGGGGTCGTTGTTGATGACCTCCAGGGCGCCCGACATGACCTCGGCGGAGGCGCCGCCGCCGATGTCGAGGAAGTTGGCCGGCTCGCCACCCACCTGGCTGACGATGTCGACCGTCGACATGGCCAGCCCGGCGCCGTTGGCGATGATGCCCACGTAGCCGTCGAGGCCCACGTACTGCAGGCCGCGCTCGTGGGCGGCCTGCTCGCGCTCGTCGCGCACCTGGGTGGCCTCGTACTCCTCGTACTCCTGGTGGCGGAACAGCGAGTTGCCGTCCAGGGTGACCTTGGCGTCGAGGGCGTGGACCTCGCCCGTCGGCTTGAGGATCAGGGGGTTGATCTCCACCAGGTCGGCGTCGCCCTCGACGTAGGCCCGGTAGAGCTGGCGCAGGATGCTGACGGCGCCTTCCGTGGCCTGCGGGTTGAGGTTGGCGGCCGCCACCCAGGCCCGGGCCTGGTCCTCGCTGAGCCCGTCGACCGGGTCGACCCAGATCTTGGCGATGGCGTCGGGGTTCTCGGCCGCGACCGCCTCGATCTCGACGCCGCCCTGGGCCGACAACATCCCCAGGTGCTTCTTGGCCGAGCGGTCGAGCGTGAAGCTGGCGTAGTACTCCTCGGCGATGTCCGAGGCGAGCTCGATCCAGAGGATCTCGACGGTGTGGCCCTTGATGTCCATGCCCAGGATGTTCCCGGCATGGGTGCGCACCTCACCGGCGTCGTTGGCCAGCTTGATGCCGCCCGCCTTGCCGCGCCCGCCCACCTGCACCTGCGCCTTGACCACGACGGGGTAGCCGATCCTCTCGGCGGCGGCGACGGCGTCGTCCACCGTGCTCACCGCCTCACCGGGGCTGACCGGGATGCCGTAGCGGGCGAAGAACTGCTTGCCTTGGTATTCGTACAGGTCCAACGGCCGGCTCCTGTGCTGGTCGGACGGGCCGTTTTCTGAGCGACGGCACCGGATGGCGATACTACGGGTGTGGCCGTGACGACTCCCAAGTCCACCTCGTTGTTCGCGCCGTGAGCCCTGTCGCCAGGACTCAGGGCCACGCCGGGCGCGCTCTTGCGGTGTCCGCGGTGGCCGTCGGAGTGATGATCGCGGTGGCCGCGGGCATCGCCTACCTCGCCTCGCGGGGCAAGGTGGACGTGAAGCTCGGTGACGAGCAGTTCTCGGGCCAGAACGCCGACCGGTTGGCGGCGGAGATCGCCGACAACGGCCCGATCCTCTACCCGGACACGGCCGGCGGCGAGCGGGACATCGTGGTCCAGCACCTGGGCGACGACCCGGACACGGGGTGGATCGCCCTGGCCGCCCGGCCGCCCGGTACGCCGCGGGAGTGCACGATCCAGTCCCGGGACCGCGACCAGCCGTTCCGGCTGCTCGACCCCGACAGCGAGGTGAGCGACGCCTGCGACGGCCGGGAGTTCCCCAACGACGGCGGGGACCTGCCCACCTACCCGGTCACGGTGCGCGACGGGCGGCTCGACATCGACCTCAACGCCGAGGACCGGGCCACCTCCACGACCGCCTGAGCGCGACGGCCTGAACCTTTTCCTCCCGTCTACCGTCATATGCGGTGGTGGACGAGTTGGACCCGGAGATGATCCGCGCTGCGGCGGCGGGCGACCTGGTGGCCTTCGAGAAGATCGTGCGCGCCTACCAGCAGAACATCTGGCGCTTCCTGCGCCGGTTCCTGGGTGACGCGGCCGCAGCCGAGGACGTGGCCCAGGAGGTGTTCCTGCGCCTGTACCGGTCGCTGCCCAGCTTCGCCCACCAGGCCAAGTTCTCCGCCTGGGTCTTCAAGATCGCCCGCAACGCCGCCCTGGACGAGCTGCGGCGGAAGAAGCGCCGTGAGCGGCTGATGGTGGCGGCGGCCACGGTGGCGGTGACCGACGGCGCCAAAGAATCGGACGGCACCACCGGCGAGGCGAGGGTCGAGATCGAGGCGGCGCTGGCCGCGCTCCCCGACGACCTGCGGGAGACCGTGGTGCTGGTCGAGGTGTTCGGCCTCCCCTACGCCGAGGTGTCGGACGTAGTCGGCGTGCCGGTGGGGACCATCAAGAGCCGCATGTTCCGGGCCCGGGAGCGCATGCAGGACTGGGCCCGCTGCGCAGAGGAGGCCGCCGGTGAGCTGTGACGCCACCCGCCTGGCCGTCTCGTTGCGCTGCGACGGCGAGCTCCCGGAGGGACCGGAGCTCGACGAGCTCGACGCCCACCTCGCGGGCTGCGACGAGTGCCGCCGGTTCGAGCGGGACGCCGCCCGCCTCCGCGCCCGCCTGCGCCTCGAACCCGTGGACGAGGCCCCCGACATCGCCGCCGGGGTCATGGCCGCGCTGCAGGCATCGAC
>JBKPRS010000327.1:0-16213 GCA_046734695.1 Actinomycetota bacterium
TGGCCCGCCTGGCGCAGCTGGTCGAGCCCCTGCTCGCACCGCGCCATGCCGCCGTGACGATCGCCTTCGTCCAGGAGCCGGGCCAGACCGAGGATGAGGTGGACGCGAGCGACGGGCGGCTCGCCGGCCGCCGCCGAGCGGGCGGCGCTCCGCTCACACCAGCGGACCGCCTGGGCATGGCGCCCTTGAGACCAGGCACTCCATGCCGCGTTGGCCAGCGCGTCGGACTGGCCCCCGTCGCGGTCATCGCCATCGAGCACGGCCTCGAGCGCGTTGAGGATGGCGCCGCCCCAGCCCCACAGGCACCAGACGTCCACCAGTGAGGCCGTGAGCTCGACCACCGCCCGAACGTCGTTGGCGTCGACCGCGTAGTTCAGCGCCAGGCGCATGTTGGACGCCTCGTCGGCCAACCGCTGGCTGCGGGTGTCGACATCGGCGACGACGGCGGGACCGACGAGCTGCTCGGCCAGCCCGGTGTAGAACTCGATGTGGCGCCGCCTCGCGTCGTCCTGCACGCCCGCGTCGATGGCCTTTTCCCGCCCGTAGGCGCGCACGGTCTCGAGCAGGCGCAGTCGGGTCACGCCCGTCCTGGTCTCGGCCACGACCATCGACTTGGCGACGAGCCCGGACAGGATGTCCAACACATAGCGCTCCTGCGACGCGCCCTGGCTCACCGCTTCGACCGCCGCGAGCGAGAAGCCCGGGGCGAACACCGCCAGCCTCGACAGCAGCTCGCGCTCCTCGCCGTCGAGGAGCTCGTAGCTCCAGTCGAGGGTCGCCCGGAGGGTCCGGTGATGGTCGATGTGGTCCGGACGGTGGCCGAGCACGCGGAACAGCTGATCCAGGCGGGAGACGATCTCCTGAGGCGCCATCGTCGGGATGCGTGCCGCAGCCAGCTCGATGGCGAGGGGCAGGCCGTCCAGGGCACGGCACAGCTCGGCTATCGCCACCGCGTTGCCGTCGTCCAGCCGGAAGTCCGGGCTGTAGCTCTGCGCCCGCTCGACGAACAATTGGACGGCGTGCGCCGCCGCGATCGTCTCCCGAGCGTCGTCGCGGGGAGTCGTCAGCGGCGGGACCGGGAACAAGGCCTCACCGTCGATCCCGAGCGGCTCCCTGCTGGTGGCGAGGATCCGAACGTCGGGCGCTCGCCGGAGGATCTGCTCGCACAGCGCGGCGACCGGGGCCCGGACGTGCTCGCAGTTGTCGAGGAGGAGCAGGCCGCTGCGAGCCGCCAGGTAACGGGCCACCTGGCCCGCCACGTCCACATCGCCGCTGGGGCGGACGCCGAGCGCGGCCAGGAGCACCTCGGCGACGTCCTCGGCCCCACTGATGGAGGCGAGCTCGGCGCACCACGACTCCTGCGAAGCACGGTGTCCTGCGAGCGAGGCCATGTGCAGGGCCAGGCGGGTCTTGCCGGTGCCGCCCGCTCCGACCAGGGTCACGAGGCGGTGGCGGGACAGCAGGGCGGCGATCTGGCGCGATTCGTCCTCGCGATCGACGAGGGGCGTCACGGCCGTGGGGATCCCTGCGGCTACCGGGAGCGGGGGAAGGCTCGGTGCGTCCCCGCTTCCCGGCACCTCCATGACGCGTGCCAGCTCATGGCGGTTGGTGACCTGGAACTTCCGCAGCAGCGAGGACACGTGGCTCTCGACCGTGCGCTCGGAGACGAAGAGCCGGGCCGCGATCTCCGCGTTGCTGAGGTGCTCGCCGAGCAGCTCGAGCACCTCACCTTCCTTCCGGGTCACGCCCCGTTCGGACGCCACGGCCCGGCCGGCGGCGACGGGGTGATCGGGTGCCGCCCGGGGCTCCGGCTCCGGGAGCCCCGGACCGGCCAGGACGTAGGTGACCTCGGGCCGGTCCAGGTCGCGCAGCCGGAGTGGCCCGAGCTCGACGAGGCGCACGCCCGACGGCATCCGGTCGGCGACCAGCCGGGCGGTGGATTCGCTCACCAGGACCTCGCCCCCGCGGGCGACGGCGCGCAGCCGGGCCGCCCGGTTCACCGCCGGGCCGAGGAAGTCGCCGTCGCGCTCCAGCGACTCCCCGGTGTGCACCGCGAACCTGACCTCGAGCGGGGCGGATGCCGGCCACTTCGCCGCCCGCAGCGCCACCTGCGCCTCGTAGGCCGCGGCCAGCGCGTCGGTGGCCAGCGTGAACACTGAGAACGTCGAGTCGCCCTCGCCCCGGCTCTTCAGGAGCACCCCTCCGTGAGCCGACATCGTCGCGGTCAGGACCTCTCCATGGCGGGCGAGGGCGGCCTCCATGGCCGCGGGCGCGGACTCCCACAACCGGGTCGAGCCGACGATGTCGGTCAACACGAACGTGACCACCCCGGAGGGCAGCCGCCGATCCGCCACCTCACAATCATCGCGCGGGGTCTGGCGGGGCCCACATCGCATATGACATCGGGCACGAAGGCGGCCCACTCACCCAAGTTCCGTACCGATGTCCGTACCGGTACGGAAGTCACCAGCGCTCGGACATGCGCACGCTCCTGACGACGAACCGCCGGCCTCCCCCGGTGGTCACGACGAAAGGAGAGTGTCATGACGGTGAGCACTTCGATGCGGCGTCCGGTCTCGGCTCTTCTCGTGCTCGTGCTGGCGGGCCTGCTGTCCGCCGGCCTCGCTCATGCGGCCCCGGCGAGCGCCAGCCCGCCGCTCACGCTGAGCTTCGAGAAGGCGGCCGTCGGGGCCGGCGTGTGGCAGGGAACGGTCTCCGGCGATGTCGATGGAGACCTGACCACGCTGCTCACGGCGTGCACCGGCTGCTCCGGGGACATCTGGCACGTCGAGTTCGACTGGATCATCACCGCCGGAGCGGAGTCGTTCACCGCCCATCTCAGCGGGATCCTCAACACCAGCACGGGGGCGGTCGTCATGAACGGGCCCGTGGTCGCCGGGTTCCTGCAGGGCGCCCAGGTCCACGAGGAAGGCCAGCTGGTGAACGCGGCCACGCTGGGGTTCGAGGGCACCATCAGGGTGATGCCGTCGACCGCCTGACGCTTGGTACAGGGGCTCCGGGAATCGCCAAGGTTCTCGGAGCCCTGTTCTTTCCGTCAGCGGGTCGGGTCGAGCACCTGGTCGATGACGCCGCGGGCGTGGGCGGGCGTCATGCCCAGGTCGGCGGCGATGGCGTCCAGCGTCTGGCGGCTGGGCGGGGCGAGGACACCCCCGCCTGCGGCGATGGTGGCCAGAGAGGCGAGGAAGCCTTCCTTGCCGTGCTCGTTCATGACCTCGCCCAGCTGGCGCAGGCGCTGCGGCAGGTGGGTCAGGTCGAGGCCCATCAGGTCCGCCGCCAGGACCTCTTCGCTCCAGGGCATGCCGCTGACCTGCGAGAGAGCCCTGATCGCGGCAGCGCGGCCCGACGGCGTGTCGTCGACACGCAGCAACTGCACGGCGGCCTCCCGCGTGGCCCCGACGAGATGCTCGGTGAGGGCCGCACTGGTGGGCAGTCGCAGGATGCGCTCGTCGTAGCCCTTCTTGCAGGTCTGGCACTCGACGAATTCGCCGAGCACCTTCAGCGGGATGATCGGCAGGAAGAACACCGTGAACCACCGGCGCGCCTGCTTGCGGGCGAAATGCCGGTCGCCCCCGCACGCCGGGCAGTGGAACAGCCCGTCGGCCAGGGTCCTGAATCGTGTGCGCCATCCCCAGATCAGCAGCATGCGGCGACTCTATGACGGCGCAACGACCGCCGGATGTCGCGGTCTGCGATGATGGGTGCATCCGCGACTGGCGGCACCGAAGTGGGGAACCACGGGGGAGCCGGGGACGGGGGCCGGCCGCCTGGGTCCCCGGATGAGGTGGTCCCTTGTCGGGATTCGCTTGCGTCGACGGCTCGCCGGATCCGGCGCGACTTCTGGCCTTCCTGGACATGGCGGCGGTGGCCGAGTCGGGGATGAAGCACTACGCCGCCGCGGCCCACGCGCTCCGGGCGCCGGAGGCGCCCATCATCGATCTCGGGTGCGGGGCGGGGCACGACCTGGTGCTGCTGGGGGCTGCGGGCTTGCCGGTCGTGGGCGTCGATCCGTCGGCGGTCATGGTGGCGGCGGCGCGGCGCCGGGTGGCAGGGGAGGGCCGGGCGGTGCCGCTGGTCCGGGCCGATGGCGGGCGGTTGCCGCTGCGCACCGGTGGCCTCGGCGGCTGCCGGATGGAGCGGGTGCTCATGCACGTCGAGGACCCCGGGGCGGTGCTCGCCGAGGTCGCCCGGTGCGTGCGGCCCGGCGGGCTGGTCACCGTGTGCGAGCCCGACTGGTCCCGGTTCGCCGTTCGCAGCGACGTGATCCCCGGGCCGGTGGGGTGGATGTCGGGTGCCCGGCACCCGGGCATCGGGGGGGAGCTGTGGGGACTGATGGAGGACGCCGGGTTCGCGGTCGAGGACCAGGTCGAGGAGCTCTCCGTCTGGCGGACGTTGGAGCGCCTGGAGCGGATCACCGGGTTCCCCCTGGCGGTGGAGCGTGCCGTTGCCCGTGGCCAGATCGACGTTGGGGTGGCCCGGCGCTGGGTGGCGGAGCAGCGCGCCCGCGGGGCGCGGGGCGTCCTCTACGCCACGCTGCCCAAGATCCAGATCGTCGCCGCGCGTTGCTAGGCGATGCCTGCGGCCGCCCGGGCGCGGCGGCGGGCGGGCTCCAGGTCGAAGGCGTCGAGGGTGGCCATGCGCTGCGCGTGCATGCCGCCGTCGACGACCTGGTTGGTGACCTTGTCCCAGCCTCCGAAGGAGTCGGCGAACAGGTCGCGGATGACGTGGAAGATGCGGGTGCGGTCCTCGCCCTCGACCTCGCTCATCGTGCGCATGTACTTACGCAAGTAGTCACCGATGACCGGGTGCTCGAGGTCGGCGATCGTGGGGGCGGTGACGACGGCGCCGCCGGCCACGTCGTGGAGGTAGTGCGTCATGTCGCTGTACAGCTGGCTGCCGTAGGACTTGCTCGCGCACAGGAACGCGTCGTCCGGGCTGACCATGCCGCCCTCCGCCACCTGGGCGTTGGCCAGGGCGGCGTCCCAGCCGGCCCGGCACATCTTGGCGTAGACCGCGATGGCGGACAGCTTGTCCCGCACGTGCGGCACAGCGGTGATGCCGTTCATCTCGGAGATCACCTGCGCCAGCCCCATGATCAGCTCGGCCCGGTCGGCCTGCTCGGCGACGGCCCGGGCCCGCTCCCAGAGCCTGAGGGTCTCCTGGAACGCCTCGGCCCCGCGGAACACACGCTCAGGGGCCACGACCACGCCGTCGAACACCACCAGGCCCTCGGAGATGGTGGAGGAGCGGCTGACCGGGAAGTGCCGGTCGTCGTCGGCCCGGGGCGCGGGGCTGTGGGCCAGGATCCGCACGCCGTCGGCGCCGACGGGAACGGCGCACGCGGTGTCGCCCACCAGCACCAGCAGCTCGTGGACGACCGCGGCCCCGAGCACGTGCTGCTTGCCGCCGTCGAGCACCACGCCGCCGTCGGCGCGAGGCGAGGCCGAGACCGGCCGGGCCGTGTCGTCCACCGCCGCGGCCATCCGCTGGTCCCGCGCGACGATCGAGTCGGCCAGCGAGCGCAGCGACGGCGACAGCGTCGTCAGGGCGAAGCACCCGGCGGTCGTGGTGGCGGTGCGGTCGGCGCCCACCAGGAAGTCCATCTGGTCGCGCAGCTCGTCCCGCGTCATCGGCACCCGGAACATCGGGTTGGAGTCGCCCACGTAGCGGTCGTAGGTGGACGCCACCCACGCCACCGACTTGGCCAGCAGCGGATCGCTCGTCACGTCGGGCACCCGCCGTCCCTCCAGCCAGACCGCCCGGCCGTCGCGCAGGGACTCGCGGTAGGCCTCGCCGCTGATCACAGCCCCACCGCCTTCCGCGCCAGCTCCTTGGCGTGGGTGAGGTCGTAGTGCCGCAGGGTCACGAGCCGCTGGGCGTACTGGCCGCCGCCCGCTAGGGACTCCGTGACGGCGATCCACCCGCCGTAGGTGTCCGCCGTGAGGTCGCGCACGTAGTGGAGCAGCTTGAGCCGCTCCGACGCCGTCCAGCCGCCGTCGCCGGCGAGGTGGTCGCGCACGTCGGGCCCGATCTCGTCGCTGTCGTGGTCGGCCATCGTCGGGGCCTCGACCAGGAGGGCGCCGGCGATGTCGTGGAGGATGTCCACCATCCGCCCGTGCAGCTCGGCGTTGTAGAACTTCGATGCGCTCACATACAGCGAGGCGGGCGACAGCGTGCCGTCCTCGTTGGTCCGGGCGTTGGCCATCGCCGCCTCCCACCCGGCCCGGCACATGGTGGCGAAGATCGCCATCTCCGACAGCCGGTCGCGGATGTCGGTCCGGTCGGCCGCCCCGTTCATCTCCGCCAGCAGCGACGCCAGCCCGACGAGGCGGTCGGCGCTGCTGCCGCTGTAGGCGACCGCGTTCGACCGCTCCCACAGCCCGAGCGCGTGGGCCAGCGAGGCGGCGTGCGAGGTCTCGCCGTCGAGGAAGACCCGGTCGTGGGGGACGAACACGTCGTCGAACACGAGCAGCCCTTCCGGCATGTTGGTGCGGCTGCTGATCGGGAAGTGCCGGACGTCCTCGCCCCGCGGCGCGTTGGTGGTGTTGACGATGTGGAGGCCCTCGGCGTTGGTCGGGACCGAGCAGGCGACGGCGTAGTCCTCCTCGCCCGGCTTCATGCTCTTGGTCGGCAGGACGACCTGCTCGTGCACCAGCGGCGCGCCGGTGATGTGGAGCTTGGCGCCCCGGATGACGATGCCGTCGGACTGCCGGTCCACGACGCGCACGTACGCGTCGGGATCGTCCTGCTGCGACGGCCGCTTGCGGCGATGGCCCTTGGCGTCGGTGATCGCCTCGGAGCAGCGCACGTCCTGCTCCTTGCACCACTCGAAGAAGGCGTAGATGCGGTCGCGGTACTCGGGCCGCAGCTTGCCCAGCTCCGGCGCCACGTCGACCAGCGCCATGCACGCGGCGGTCGTGCCCGCGGTGATGTCGCTCTGCCCGAGGGCGGCGACGCGGGCGTCCATGTCCTCCCGCGTGCGGGGGATCGTGTACATCGGGTGGAACGCGTCGGGGGCGGGGTCGTAGAAGCGGTCGTAGGTGCCGGCGACCGAGGTGACCGCGGTGCGCAGCAGCGGATGCTCCCCCGGGTCCTCGATCAGCTCACCGTCGATGTAGCAGCGGCGCCCGTCCCGCAACGAGGCCCGGTACTGCTCTCCCGTCATCATCGGCACTTGCTCCCCCTTCGGCTTCGGTCGGTCAGGCGATTCCTGCGGCCACGAGGCCCTGCTGGACGGTGAACTCGACGGCCCGGGCGTAGCGCTCCACATCCGGGGGTGCGTCGCCCATCTTGCCGTCGATGTAGCGGCGGTAGACGCCCTCGGAGATCGCCGCCGAGCGCCAGGCGTTCAGCGCCGTCCAGTAGGCGAGATCGTCGAGGGACCGGCCCGACGCCGTGGCGTAGCGCTCGGCCAGCTCGTCCCGGCTCGGGAAGCCCTCGGCCGCGGCGGGCGGGCCCAGCCCCCCGGCCGCGTCGGCCGGCGTGGCCCAGGACCGCAGCAGGTAGGACACGTCGGCCAGCGGATCGCCCAGCGTGCAGAGCTCCCAGTCGAGCAGGGCCAGCGTGGTGCCGTCCTGGGCGTGGAGCGTGTTGCCCAGCCGGATGTCGCCGTGGACGATCGTCGTCTCGGGCTCGGCGGGGCGGTGCTCGACCAGCCAGGCGTGCAGCTGCTCCATCGCCGGCAGCTCGCGGGTCTTGGACGCCGTCCACTGGGTCGACCACCGCCTCAGCTGGCGGTCGAGGTAGCCGCTGCGCCGGGCGAAGTCGCCGAGGCCGACCGCGTCGATGTCGACCGCATGCAGGGCGACCAGCGCGTCGACCACGGTTTCGGCGGCCCGGCGGCGGGTGGCGTGCGACGGGAACAGGCGCTCGGTGTCGCCGGCCGTGTGCACGACCACGCCGTCGACGAAGCCCATCACGAAGAACGGCGCCCCGTTGACCTCGACGTCCTCACAGAGCCCGAGCATCGGGGGGACGGGGACGGCGGTGTCCCGCAGCGCGGCCATGACCCGGTGCTCCCGGGCGAC
This sequence comes from Actinomycetota bacterium, assembly GCA_046734695.1. Taxonomy (GTDB): domain Bacteria; phylum Actinomycetota; class Acidimicrobiia; order Acidimicrobiales; family VFJN01; genus ZC4RG19. Next base: position 8,046 of record JBKPRS010000327.1, read on the forward strand.
GTCGTGCGCGGTGGCCAGCACCGTGCCGAGCGGCGGGCGCCGCAGGACGTAGCGCGTCCCGGCGTCGTCGGTGACCACGTAGGTCAGGCAGGAGTGCCCGCCGGCCACCCGCTCGTAGGACAGGGGCGGGCGGGCCGAGGGCACGTGCTCCCGGAACCATGCCTCGATCGGGCCGGGATCGATCCCCACGGGGTGGCTCATCAAAGTTGACATTAGTGTCGGAAACAGTAGCTTCGCCGGTGTGACGCGGGCACTGGTCCTCGGGGGCAACCGCTACATCGGCCTGCACCTCGTGTTCGAGCTGGCCCGCCAGGGCTTCGACGTGACGGTCATGAACAGCCACGTCGCCCCCCTCCCCGAGGGCGCCCGGCGCCTGCACGGTGACCGGCGCGTGCCCGGCGTGCTGCGCGAGGTGCTGGAACCGCACCGCGACGAGTTCGACATCGTCTACGACAACACCGCCTACCAGGTCGCCGACCTGGAGCCGCTGGTCGAGCTGTTCCGGGGCCGCGTCCGCCAGTTCGTGTTCACCAGCTCGGTGGCGGTCTACAAGCGCAGCTACGTCCAGCCGGTCCGGGAGGACTTCCCCCGCCACGCCCCGGACGATCCCGATCCGCGCAAGGCCTACGGGGCCGGCAAGGTCGCCTGCGAGGACTACCTCGCCGAGCTCCACCGGACCGAGGGCTTCCCCGCGACCTCGCTGCGGGTCACCCACACCGTCGGGCCCAAGACCCCGCTGGCCAGCCGGGAGCCGGTGTTCTTCGCCCGCCTGGAGCAGGGCCGGCCCATCCTGATCCCCGGCGAGGGGTTCCCGTTCGTGCAGCTGGTGCACGTGCAGGACGTCGCCCGGCTGATGGTCGCGCTATCCGGCAACGAGCGGGCCGTGGGCGAGATCTACAACGTGGGCGGGAACGAGATCACCAGCATCCTCGGGTGCGTGCGGCTGATGGCCCGGGCCGTGGGCGTGGAGGCGGACATCGTGCACGTCCCGCTGGACATCGCCCGCCGGGCCCGGCCACCGCTGGTCCACTGGGGCGAGGGCCTGGTGGGCGGGGCCATGTTCTCGATCGACAAGGCGCTCGCCCACCTGGACTGGGAGCCGAGCTTCGGCCTGGAGGCCGCCTACCGCGACTCCTACGAGTGGTTCCGGACCGAGGGACGGGACCGGTTCGAGTTCGACTTCTCGGGCGACGACGCGGTGCTGGCCGAGCTCACCGGCCGGTGAACGCGGCCGGACGGCGCTCCAGGAAGGCCGCGACGCCCTCACGGTGGTCCTCGGAGTGGAAGCACTCCTCGAGCAGCCGGGCCGTCTCCCGCAGGTGCTCGTCCAGCGGGCGGAACATGCCGGCGTACACGAGCTCCTTGGTGCGCCGCACGGCGAACGGGGAAGCGTCGAGGTAGCGCCGGGCCTCGGCCTCGGCCGCCGCGGGCAGGTCGTCCGGCTCGACCACCTCGGTCACGAACCCGAGCCGCAGCGCCTCGTCGGCGTCGATGATCTCGCCCGAGAACAGCAGCCGCATGGCGGCGGACGGCCCGATCAGCCGGGGCAGCAGGAACGTCCCGGCGCCGGTGTCGGCCACGAGGCCCCGAAGCACGAAGATCCAGCCGAAGCGGGCCCGGGTGGACGCCACGCGCACGTCGCACTGGGTCGCGAACTCGGCGCCCATGCCCACCGCGGCACCGTCCACCGCGCCGATCACCGGCTTGGGGCAGGCGACGATCGGCCACGGCGCCTGTCGCTCACCGGACTCGCGACCCCGGCCCGAGCGCTGGTCCTCCGGAGTTTCGGACAGATCGGACAGGTCGGTGCCGGCGCAGAACGCACCGCCGGCCCCGGTCAGCACGACCGCGCCCACAGCGTCGTCGGACGAGGCCCGGCGGATGGCCTCGTGGAACTCGGCGAGGACCGCGTAGGTCATCGCGTTGCGCTTCTCGGGCCGGTCGATCGTCACGGTCGCCACCCGATCGCTGACCTCGTAGCGGATGTGGCCCATGCCGGCAACCTAGCCGGAGAACCGACACGAGTGTCGAGATCGGGCGGTTCAGCGGGCCAGGCCGATGGCGCTGAGCCAGAGCGTGCCCAGCGTGTCGGCCGCGGTGACCACGTCGTGGGCGCTCTTGCCGGGGCCGTCGCCCTCGATGAACCAGCGGTGCGTGAACTCCTCGAGCATGGCCACCAGGGCGGCGGCCGCGATGCCCGGGTCGATGTCCGGCCGGGCCTCGGCCGACTCGATGCCCTTGCGCACCCGCGCGATCCGCCGGGCCCGCTCGCGGTGGCGGGTCTCGGCGATCTCGGGGTCGAAGTTCGACGCCGCGTGCCACACCTTGGACAGCTCCATGTGCTCCACGTGGTCCGACAGGTACCAGAAGATCTCGGCCCGGATGCGGTCCGCCACGTTCTGGCTCTTGAGGATGGGACGCCGGTCGCGTGTGTCGGTGACCGGCTTGGTCAGGGCGAGCAGGATGTCTCGCCGGCTGGCGAAGTACTCGTAGAACGTGCCGTGGCCGACGCCCGCGGCCTGCACGATGTCGGGGACGCTGGTCTCGTGGTAGCCGTGCTCGGCGAACATGCGCGCCGCCGCGTCGAGCAGGGCGCGGCGGGTCTCCTCGCTCTTGCGCGTCCGCCCGCCAGGGTTGCGGCTCCTCGCCACCGGCTCCGCCGTCATGGTGCGAAGTATACGAGCGGTAACCGATGCGACCGTCAACTCAAAACCCCGCAGATGTGCAGGCAGAGAGCACTCCCAGCGCAAGCTCAGCCTGCCGGGACTACCATTCTTGACAGTCCTGTCGGTTTTTCGGGATAGTCGATCGGGAGGGGGAGCACCACCATGCACGAGACCCACAGACTGTCCTGGGACGGCGCGGTCGACGCGGACGGCCACATCCTGGAGCCGTCGGATCTCTGGGAGACGTACCTCGAGCCGCGCTACCGCGACCGGGCGCTGCGGATCGTCAAGGACGAGAACGGCCTCGACGTGCTGGAGATCGACGGCAAGCCCTCCCTCATGGCCGCCAGGGGCATGCCCTCCACCCTGGCGGCCATGGGTCGCGGGAACCTGACGAAGATGGCCCGGGACCCCGCCATCACCTACGACAACCACGCTCCGCCCGCCGCCACCGAGCCCAAGGCCCGGCTCGAGCTGCTCGACGCCGAGCACATCGACGCCGCCGTCCTCTACACCACCACCGGCCTGCTGTGGGAGGCCGAGCTGACCGACGCCGAGCTGTCCCAGGCCTACTGCCGGGCCTACAACCGCTGGATCTGCGAGTGGTGCTCGGACGGCGAGGGGCGCCTCCTCGCCGCCGCCCACCTGTCGCTCGGCGACCCGGCGGCCGCGGCCGAGGAGCTGGAGCGAGCCGTCGGCGAGGGCGCCCGGGGCGGGTTCGTCGCCCCGTTCACCCACACGGCCATGCCGCTCGGCCATCCCGACCACGACCCGGTGTTCGCCGCGGCCCAGGACCTCGACGTGCCCCTGGCCATCCACCCGACCTTCGAGCCGCAGTGGACCAAGGGCACCCGCATGGGCGGCTGGGAGAACGTCCGCCAGCTCCGCCTCGGCGCGTCCGTGCAGGCGTCGGACGGCGTGCGCCACCAGTTCGCGACCCTGTTCGACTACGGGGTGTTCGACAAGTTCCCCAAGCTGAAGGTGCTGGTCCTGGAGTCGGGCGGGGGCTGGATCGGCTACATGCTCGACCGCATGGACGCCGTGTTCAGCCACACCCCGATCGGCTACCGGGTCCCGCTGGAGCACCCGCCGTCGTACTACTTCCGCACCCGGTGCTGGATCAGCTGCGACCCCGACGAGCGGACCATCCCCGCGCTGGCGGACCGCTTCGGCGCCGACCGGTTCCTGTGGGCGTCGGACTTCCCCCACGCCGACCACACGCCCGAGTACGTCCACGACCTCGACGAGCTGGCCGGCCTCTTCCCCCGGGACGCGGACCGGCGGAAGTTCCTCGGGGACAACGCCCGCAAACTGTTCGCGATCGCGGTCTGAGGGGAGAGCCGAACCCATGGCGATGACCGAGCTGGAGCAGTCCCTGACCGGTCCCGGGGGGCCGTTCGAGATCGACGAGGTCGAGATCCGGGGTGTGCCCACGCGGGTCTGGAAGAACGCGCCCGCATCGCTGCGCGACATCTGGCAAGCGAGCCTGGCCCACGCCGAGCGGGACTTCCTGGTCTACGACGACGAGCGCTACACCTACGCCCGCGCCCACACCGTCGTCGCCAACCTGGCGCGGCGGCTCTCCGAGCAGTTCGGGATCGGCCGGGGCGACCGCGTCGCCATCGCCATGCGGAACTACCCCGAGTGGGCGCTGTCGTTCTGGGCCGTGGTGTCGATCGGCGCGGTGGCGGTGCCGCTCAACGCCTGGTGGACGGGGCCGGAGCTGGCCTACGGGCTGGAGGACTCGGGGGCCAAGCTGCTGATCGCCGACGGCGAGCGGCTGGAGCGGGTCGCCGGTGATCTCGAGCGCCTCGGCCTCGCCGGAGTGGTCGCGGTCCGGACCGAGACGCTGCCGTCGGGCGCCGTCGACTTCGGGGACCTGGTCCGCGAGCTCGACGACGGCGCCACGCTGCCGGACGCAGAGATCGACCCGGACGACGACGTCACCATCCTCTACACCTCGGGTACCACCGGGCGGCCCAAGGGCGCGGTCGGCACCCACCGCAACATCACCAACTTCCTCATGGCGGGGTTCTACCTGGGCACGGTCCGGGCCGCGGCCGCCGCAGGCGTTCCCGCCGCCGGCGCCGACGGCGAGGCGCCGCCGCCTCCGAGGACGCTGCTGACCTTCCCGCTGTTCCACGTCGGCGGGCTGCAGTCCCACCTCATCCCCTACACGGCCTACGGCGGCTGTCTGGTGCTGATGTACCGCTGGGATGCCGACAAGGCGGTGGACCTGATCGAGCGCGAGGCGGTCACCAACTTCTCCGGCGTGCCCCACACGGCCTTCGACCTGCTGGACCGGGCCGCGGCCCGGGGCGTGTCGCTGGACAGCCTGCAGGGGCTCGCGTCGGGCGCCACGCTGGTCCCGCCGGAGCTGGTGCGCCGGGTCGACAAGCAGTTCAGCTCCCGGGTGGCACCCGGGAACGGCTACGGCCTCACCGAGACCACCGGCGCCATGATCGTCAACATGGGCACCGACTACGTGGCCCGGTCCGACAGCGTCGGCAAGCCGCTCGCGCCGGTGGTCGGCGTGCGCTTCGTGGGGCCCGACGGGGCCGACGTCGGCCCGGGCGACGTGGGCGAGATCTGGATCAGCGGCCCCACCATCGTGCGCGGCTACCACAACAAGGCCGAGGCCACCGCCGATGCGTTCACCGGGGGCTGGTTCCACACCGGCGACCTCGGCTACGTCGACGGCGACGGCTTCATGCACGTGGTCGACCGGCTCAAGGACGTGGTGATCCGCGGGGGCGAGAACGTCTACGCCGCCGAGGTCGAGGCGGCGCTGTTCGAGCACCCCGACATCAGCGACGCCGCGGTGGTCGGCGTTCCGCATGCCTCGCTCGGCGAGGAGGTCGCCGCGGTCGTGCAGCTGCGACCGGGGAGCGACCTCGACGCCGAGGCGATTCGCAAGCACGTGGGCGAGCGGCTGGCCGCGTTCAAGGTGCCCTCCGTGGTCGCCATCCGCGACGCCGAGCTGCCCCGGAACGCCGCGGGCAAGGTCCTCAAGCGTGAGCTCCGCGAGGAGCTGGCCCAGTGAGCGACGAACCGGAGGAGCTCGGCCTCCCCAACTTCTCCATCGACCTCACGGACCAGGTCGCCCTGGTCACGGGGGCCAGCTCGGGGCTGGGGCGCCGCTTCGCCATCGTGCTGGCCGCGTGCGGGGCCAAGGTGGCGGCCGCCGCCCGCCGTGAGGACAAGCTGAAGGAGGTGGCCGCCGAGATCGCGGCCGCCGGCGGCGTGTGCGTGCCGGTGCCGCTCGACATCACCGACGCGGACCAGATCGTCGCCGCCGTCGACCGGGTCGAGGCCGAGCTGGGGCCGGTGTCGATCCTGGTCAACAACGCGGGCATGCCCGACGCCCAGTACGCCACCAAGATGTCCGTCGAGCTGATCGACCAGGTCTTCGACACCAACCTGCGCGGCCCCTGGCTGCTGTCCTGCGAGGTCGCGCGCCGGCTGATGGAACGCAAGGCGCCGGGGCGGATCGTCAACCTCTCCTCGATGGGCGCCCACCACTACGCGGGCCGCGGCGCCGCCCTGTACTCGACCACCAAGGCGGCCGTGGAGCGGATGACCGAGGTGCACGCCGTGGAGTGGGCCCGCTTCGGGATCAACGTCAACGCCATCGCCCCGGGGGCGTTCAGCTCCGAGATGATGGACGGGATGATCTCCCGGGTGGGGGACATGACGGCCTTCTTCCCCCGCCGCCGGCTCGGCGATCCCGCCCAGCTCGACAGCACGCTGCTCTACCTCGTGTCGCCGTCGTCGGAGTTCGTCACCGGCATGGTCGCCAAGGTCGACGACGGCCAGGAGCCTCGATGACCGACGCGAGCTTCACCACCGAGATCACGCTGGTCGGGCCGCTGCGGTCGCCGGCCCAGATGCTCCAGGAGCAGGACGTCGGCGGCCACACCAGCGTCCACGACGCCGACACCGCGGCGTCGGTCGGGCTGGCCGGCGCCCCGATCGAGGCGCCCACGCACTTCAGCCAGATCGACCCGCTGGCTGCGGCGCGGTGGGGCCGGGACTGGTTCGAGCGCGGCTGCGTCAGCTGCCATTTCCGCACCATGGTGGTGGAGGGCGAGCAGGTGCAGGCGTCCCTGACGCCCACCGGGCCGGCGTCGGCGCGCGTCGAGGCCCACAAGGCCGACGGCACGCCGGTGCTGACCGGCACGGCGTCGGTCGGTCCCGAGCACCCCCAGACCGAGCTCGCGGCGCGGCTCGCCGGGCAGGGCGACCCGGGCGAGCTGTTCATCGTCGACCAGCTCGAGGTGGGGATGCGCAGCCGCCAGCCGCGCACCACCTCGGTCACCCACGCCGAGCCCAACGGTCCGGGCTACCCGTTCTCACTGGCCGAGAAGCTGGAGCGCATCACCGAGCCGCATCCCTGGTACACGCCCGACGGTGGCGCCCGGTCTCCCTGGGGTCGCGCCGTGCTGCCGCTGGAGATGGTGAGCGTGCTGTCGGCCAAGGCCGGCACCGCCTGGCCGGTCCGGGGCCCGGCGCTCGGCCTGTTCCTCGACCTGGAGATCCGGCTGGTCGAGGGGCCGGTGTTCGTCGGCCAGCCCTACCGGGCCGAGAGCGAGATCGTCGGGCTCAGCCAGAGCCGGCGCACCGAGTCGTACTGGACCCGCACGACGCTCACCGACACCGACACCGGCCGGGTGTCCGCCGTCGTGCTGTTGCACTCGGGCGTGTTCAAGCAGTCCTACGCCGGCTATCCGGGCGAGCGGCTCGGCGAGCCGGCCTGACCAGACGAAAGGGGGGTCGTTCGATGCGGATCCGGCTGGAGCCCGAGGACGACTACATGCATCCTCGGGAAGAGGCGAGCAACTTCAACGAGAGCGCCTACTACAACTTCTACGACGCCGGCTGTGGCCTCGGTGGCTGGGTCCGGCTCGGCAACCGGCCCAACGAGGGCTACGCCGAGATGACCAACTGCCTGTACCTGCCCGACGGCCGGGTGGCGTTCTGGTTCGGCCGGCCGCGCATCAACGACAACGACGCACACGACGCGGGTGGGCTGCGCTTCGAGGTCGTGAGCCCGTTCGAGGAGCACCGGGTCACCTACGAGGGACCGGCGGTCGTGCTGGAGGACCCGTCCGAGATGGAGGATCCCCGGCGGGCGTTCAACGAGAACCCCCGCATCGACTGCCGGATCGAGCAGGTCCACAAGGGCATCGCCAAGCCGTGGGGCGGCGAGGCCGAGGCCGAGGAGGGCGAGACCCTGCCCACGATCGACCCCGAGAAGTCCTTCGCCCGGGGCCACTTCGAGCAGCACATGGCGGTAACCGGGAGCGTGACCGTCGGCGACGAGTCGTTCGAGCTGACCGACGGGCTCGGCCTGCGCGACCACAGCTGGGGACCGCGGTACTGGCAGAACATCTGGTGGTACCGCTGGCTCACCGTCAACCTGGGCCCCGACCTCGGCTTCGCCACCACGGTCTCGGGCGACGAGGCGGACCGGCGACGGGTGGGCGGCTTCCTCTACGACCG
>JBKPRS010000328.1:0-7195 GCA_046734695.1 Actinomycetota bacterium
GACGACGTCGTCGAGCTGGCCGTGGACGCCGGGCACGCGGGCGACGAGGCCGCCCAGCGCATGGCGGAAGCGGGCCAGTCGCACGTCATCGCCCGCCTCAACCCCCGCACCCGGGCGACGAACGGCGACCAGATCGAGATCGAGGTCGACACGCGCCGCCTGCACTTCTTCGACCCGGACGACGGCTCGGCCATCTACGAGGCGGCGCCCGCCTCCCCGACCCCAGAAGCAATCACGACATCCATTCCTTCAGACAGTCCTTCAGATAGCAACGACAGCTAAGGAGACCACCATGCGATACCGGCGATTGCTGGCAGTGCCAGTCGTCGCGCTGATGTTGGCCGCCGCTTGCGGCGGCGACGACGACGACGACAGCGGCGCCAACGAGGCGAGCGGCGATCAGAAGGAGAACACCGGCACCGTCAACCTGATGAGCGCCGGTGAGCCCGAGGAGGTCGACGCCTACCAGGAGATCTTCGACGACCTCATCAACTCGGAGACCGACTACGACGTCGAGATCGAGTCGGTGGGTGACTTCGAGGAGCAGTTCCAGATCCGGGCCGAGGGTGGCACGCTCGACGTGGCCGCCGTGCCCCAGCCGGGCGCCATCCCGGATCTGGTGGACTCGGGCTCCATCGTGGCGCTCGAGGACATGGGCTTCGACATCGACGAGCTCAACGACACGCTGGGCGAGTCGTTCGTCTCCCTCGGCGAGTACAAGGGCAAGCACTACGGCATCCCGACCAACATCAACCTCAAGAGCATGGTCTGGTACCCGAAGGCAGCGTTCGACGCCAAGGGCTATGAGGTCCCCGAGACCTGGGACGACCTGATGGCGCTCAGCGACCAGATCGTGGCCGACGGCGGCACGCCGTGGTGCGTGGGCTTCGAGAGCGAGGGTGCGACCGGCTGGCCCGCGACCGACTGGATGGAGGACATCATGCTCCGCACCGCGGGGCCTGAGACCTACGACAAGTGGTGGAAGCACGAGATCCCGTTCAACGACCCGGCCGTGCTGGCCGCGGCCCAGCAGTTCGGTGACGTGATGTTCAAGCCGGGCTACGTGCTCGGTGGCGCTGCCGCCACGCCGGACGTCCCCTTCGGCGACGCCCCGCTGCCCATGTTCAACGACCCGCCCGGCTGCTGGCTGCACCGCCAGGCGAGCTTCATCAACGCGAGCTTCCCTGAGACGGCTGAGGCCGGGGTCGACTACGACTGGTTCCCGCTGCCTGCGATCGACCAGGAAGGCACGCTGTTCGGCGGCGAGCTGACCGTCGTCGGCACCAACGGCAATCGGCCTGAGGTCAAGGACTTCCTGGACCGGTTCATGGCCGAGGACGTGCAGTGCGAGATGGGTGGCGTCCAGGCGTCGTCCCGTATCTCGCCCAACGTCAACGTGGGCCCGGACTGCTACGCCAACGACATCCTCGCCGACGCCTCGGTCATCCTGACCGACTCGCTTTCGTCGGGGACGGGGCGGTTCGACGCCTCGGACCTCATGCCCGCCGAGGTCGGGAGCGGTAGCTTCTGGACGGGAATGATCGAGTACATGCGCAACGGTCCCGACAACGTCGAGACGGTGCTCGACAACATCGAGGACAGCTGGCCGAGCTGACCAGTGGCCGAGGCAACTCGGCCTGAACGGACAGTTAGGGGAGCGGTCGCTTCGGCGGCCGCTCCCCCCGGCCGTCGAGGGAGGTAGCACAGCGGTGGCGATCGACACCGAAGAACCGAGCGCTCCAGCGGAGCCGGTCGACGAGGAGCCGGGCGGGTCGACCGCCCGTGTGGCCACCACCGTCGGGCTGCGCGCGGTGGCCGTGGTGGTGGGGGTGATCGTCGCCTTCATCGCGCTGGGCCAGGCCTTCGACTTCATGCGGGACAAGGACGCCAACCGCTTCCTGGTGATCGCGGTCGCCCTCGCGGTCGGCGTCGGCGGGATCTTCGTCCTCTTCTGGGCCATGGACCGCGCCGTCAACCTGCTGCCCCGCGACGTGAGCGAACGCGTCCGGCCCTACGCGTACGTAGGGCCCGCGCTCGTCATCCTGACCATCTTCCTGATCTATCCGGTCGTCAACACCATCGTCCTCAGCTTCAAGGACAAGTCCGGTTCGAGCTTCGTGGGGCTCGACAACTACCACTTCGTCTTCACCGATCCGAGCATGCTGCGCTCGATCCGCAACAGCATGTTGTGGATCGTGCTCGTGCCGCTGTGCGCGGTGTCGATCGGCCTGCTCTTCGCCACCCTCGCCGACCGCCTGCGCCGCGGGGAAGCCGTGGCCAAGTCGCTGATCTTCCTGCCCATGGCCATCTCGTTCGTGGGCGCCTCGGTCGTCTGGCGGCTGATCTACAGCTACCGGCCCCAGGGCTTCGGTTCCAACGTCGGCCTGCTCAACGGCATCAAGCTGGGCCTCGGCCAGGACCCGGTGGCGTGGCTGTCGCAGCGACCGTGGAACAACCTCCTGCTCATCGTGGTGATGATCTGGATACAGACCGGCTTCGCCATGATCGTGCTGTCAGCCGCCATCAAGTCGATCCCGGACGACATCGTGGAGGCCGCCCGCATCGACGGGGCGTCGGAGCTGCAGGTGTTCCGGCACATCACGGTGCCCAGCGTCCTGCCCACCATCGTGGTGGTCACGACCTACATGATCATCAACGCCATCAAGGTCTTCGACATCGTGTTCGTCATGGGCGGCAACGCGGAGTCCAACCAGACCGAGGTCATCGCCGAGCGCATGATCAAGTGGTTCTTCCTGTCCAACAACGACGGCCGGGGCGCCGCCATCGCCGTCGTGCTGTTCCTCGCGGTCATCCCGGTGATGATCTGGAACGTCCGCCAGTTCCGCCAGCAGGAGGCGCTCCGGTGACGCTGACCGCTCCGCTCCCTCCCGAGGTCGAGGAGTCCTCGCCCGCCCCCACCGACGCCGAGCCCGTCGGTGTGCGCCGCGGCGGTTGGTTCGTCCACATCGTCATCATCGCGGTGGTCGCGCTGTGGCTCATCCCCACGCTCGGCGTGCTCATCACGTCCTTCCGGCCCGAGCAGCTCGCCGACACGACCGGGTGGTGGACGGCGCTGGCCCATCCGTTCCGCAGCGGTGAGTGGACGATCGAGAACTACAAGCTGGCGCTGGACGCCGGCGGGTTCGAGAACGCCTTCCTCAACAGCCTGGCCGTGACGATCCCCTCGACCGTCATCCCCATCACGATCGCCGCCTTCGCGGCTTACGCGTTCTCCTGGATGGAATTCCGCGGGCGCTACGTGCTGTTCGTGCTGATCGTCGGGCTGCTGGTCGTCCCGCTGCAGATGGCGCTGATCCCGATCCTGCGGCTCTACGCCGACGGTGCCTTCCTCGGCAACGTGCAGTTCATCCCCGACCTCGACCTCAACGGCACCCTGCTCGGGGTGTGGCTGGCCCACACCGCGTTCGGCCTGCCGCTGGCCGTCTACCTGCTGCGCAACTACATCGGGGCGCTGCCGTCGTCGATCATCGAGTCGGCCAAGATCGACGGCGCGGACCACTTCACGATCTTCTGGCGGCTGGTCGTGCCGCTGTCGGTGCCGGCGCTGGCCGCCTTCGCCATCTTCCAGTTCCTGTGGGTGTGGAACGACCTGCTCGTCGCCTACGTGTTCCTGGGGGGCACGCGGGACACCCAGGTCCTGACCCTCGCGCTGCAGAAGCTGCTCGGGTCGCGCGGCGAGAACTGGCACCTGCTGACGTCCGCCGCGTTCATCACCATGCTCCTGCCGCTGCTGGTGTTCTTCTCGCTGCAGCGCTACTTCGTGCGGGGCCTGACCGCCGGGGCGGTGAAGGGGTAGGAGTGTCCTCGGACTTCCGGCCCCCCGGCATGGAGCCGCTGTCGCCGCGGCGGAAGTGGCGGGCCATCACCATCGCCACGCTGGTGCTGGTGCCGGCGTTCTGGTCACTGATGATCGGGCTGGTGGCCGCGGCCACCGACGACAAGGACGCCGCCGATCCCTCGGGCATGCAGGCGGCCGGTGCCATCGCGTTCGGGATCTCGCTGATCCCGTTCGTGTTCATCGCCCTGGCCTTCCTGTCCGAGCACCCCCGGCCTCCCGCCGCCGTGGTGCGGGCCATGGCCCTGTCGGTGTTCGTGGGCCTCATGGTCGCGGCGTTCTTCGACCCGGTCACGGGCGTGGTGGCGGGCACGGCGTCCGGCGGGATCGTGGCCCTGCGCATGGACGCCGACCACACGGTCCGCTCCCGCATCCTGGCCGTGGTGGTGGCGTCCGTCTACACGATGCTGCTGGTCTGGACCATCGGGGGCCTGGTTCTGCTCCCGGCTCCGATCTTCCCCTTCACGGCCCTCGGCGTCGCCGACCACCTGGCCGAGCGCCGCGCCGACGCGGCCCGGGCCGCCGGGGTCTAGCTCCCGTCCTGCGGGCGGGCCAGGCCTAGGCCGAGTCCCAGGTCCTGGCCCCCGATCTTCCTCTCACGGCCCTCGGGGTCGCCGACCACCTGGTGGAAGCGTCGCGCCGCCGGGCCGACGCTGCCCGGGCCGCCCGGGGTCTGGCTCTCGTCCTGGGGTCGGGCCTAGGCGGAGTCCCGGTCCTGGCCCCGAGCTTCGCTTCACGGCCCTTGGGGTCGCCGACGACCTGGTGGAGCGCCGGGCTGACGCGGCTCGGGTCGCCGGGGTCTGGCTCTCGTCCTGGGGGCGGGCCTAGGCGGAGTCCCGGACGACCAGCTCGGTCTTGAGCACGACGCCCGTGGGCGGAGCGCCCGCCTCGATCTGGGCCAGCAGCAGGCGGGCCATCTCCCGGCCCAGGCGCTCGATGGGCTGGCGGACCGTGGTGAGCGGCGGGTCGGCCGAGCGGGCCAGCTCGGTGTCGTCGAAGCCGACGAGCGCGACGTCGTCGGGGACGCGCCGGCCCGCGGCCCGGAGCGCGTCGAGCGCGCCCAGGGCCATGAGATCGGACGCCACGAACAGGCCGTCGATGTCGGGCCGGCGCGCCAGCAGGGCGCGGGTGGCGGCGGCGCCGCCCTCGCGGGTGAAGTCGCCCTGCGCCACCAGGTCGGCGGGCGCGGCTCGCCCGGCCTCGGTCAGTGCCTTCTCCCAGCCGGTGCGGCGGTCGGCACCCGGCACCATGTCGGCCGGTCCCGCCACCGTGGCCACGACCCTGCAACCCCGAGCCACCAGGTGGGCCACCGCGGCGTGGGCCCCGCCCTCGTTGTCGGCGTCGACGTAGCCGACCGCCGCTCCCGCGGGCGGGCGGCCTGCCACCACGCAGGGGACGCCGGCCTCGGCCAGGTGCGGGGCGAGGGGGTCGTCGGCCCGGGCCGACACCACCAGGGCGCCGTCGGTGCCGCCTCGCAGGAGGTGCTGCTCGACCCGGCCGCGGTCGGCGTCGCTGCCCAGCATCAACAGCACGAGCTGGTAGCGGGTGGACGCCAGCTCGCCGGTCACGCCCAGGGTCGTGCCCGCGAAGAACGGGTCGGCGAAGAGCCGCACGCTGGGCTCGGACACGACCAGGGCCACCGACTCGCTGCGGCTCCCGGCCAGCGAGCGGGCGGCGCGGTTGGGGGCGTAGCCCATCTCGGCCACCGCGGCCTCGACGGCGCGGCGGGCCTCCACCGAGACCCGGGGACTGCCATTGACCACTCGCGACACCGTGGCCCGGGATACGCCCGCCCGGGCGGCCACGTCCTCGAGGGTGTAAGGCGCCTCCGGCGGTTTCACCGTGGCGGCGGGGGAGGGGCGCCGAGCCCGTTGGCTGCCATGACGTCGCGATACCACAAGGCGCTGGCCTTGGGGGTGCGACGTTGGCTGGGGAAGTCCACGTGAACGATCCCGAAACGCTGGGAGTAGCCCTCGGCCCACTCGAAATTGTCGAGCAGGGACCACACGAAGAAGCCGCGCAGGTCCACGTGGGCGGCCAGCGCGTCGTGTCCGGCACGGATGTGGGCGTCGAGGAAGGCGAGCCGGTCGTGGTCGTCGATCCCGCCGTCGGGGCCGACCCGGTCCGGGAACGCGCCGCCGCTCTCGTGCACGTACAGCGGCGGCGGGTCGTAGTCGCTGGCCAGCCGGACCAGCGCGTCGTACAGGCCCTCGGGCTCGACGGCCCACCCGTTGGACGTGGGCGTGTCGTCGGCATCGGTGAAGGCCACGTCGGGCGAGCCGGGCCAGGGGCTCGGGGACACCGACGCTCCGGGGGCGTGGCGGACGTGGTAGCCGCGGTAGTAGTTGACCCCGAGGGCGTCGATCGGCGCCGCGATCCGCTTGAGGTCGCCGTCCTGGATGTGGGCCAGGTCGCTCACCTGGGCCAGGTCGTCCAGCACGTCGGCCGGGTAGCGCCCGAGCAGGACCGCGTCGTACCAGAGGCGGTTGGCCAGCCCGTCGATGCGGCGCACGGCATCGAGGTCGGCCTCGGTCGGGTCGTCGCCGGCCGGCAGCACCGGGTAGGGGTTGAGCGTGATGCCGATCTCGGGGTCGGGCGCCGTCACGTGGGCGCGCAGCACCTCGACACTCAGCCCGTGGGCCAGCAGCAGGTGGTGGGAGGCGGCGACGGCGGCGTCGGGCTCGGTCCGGCCGGGGGCGTGGATGCCCGCCCCGTAGCCCAGCATCGCGGCGCACCACGGCTCATTGATCGTGGTCCAGCGGCGCACCCGGTCACCCAGGGCCCGGCCCACCGCCGCGGCATAGCCGGCGAAGTGCTCGGCCGTGGCCCTTTCGGTCCAGCCACCGTGATCCTCGAGCCCCTGGGGCAGGTCCCAGTGGTAGAGGGTCGCGACGGGCTCGATGCCGTGGTCCAGCAGCTCGTCCACCAGCTCCCGGTAGAAGTCGAGGCCCGGTTGGCTCAACGCCCCCCGGCCCGCTGGCTGCACCCGGGGCCACGCCACGGAGAACCGGTAGGCGGCCAGGCCCAGCTCGGCCATGAGCGCGACGTCCTCCGCCATCCGCCGCCGGTGGTCACACGCAGTGGCCCCGGTGTCGCCCCGGGCCCGCCCGGCGGCCGCGAACGTGTCCCAGATCGAGGCGCCCCGGCCGTCGAGCTCGACGCCGCCCTCGATCTGGTGCGCGGACGTGGCCGCGCCCCACACGAAGCCGGCAGGGAAGCGCCGCGGATCGTCGCCCGTAGGCGCCCCCGCGGCGTAGCGGCCGATACCGACTTTGGTCACTGGGGTGCCTCCGCGCGCGCTGACACAGGGAGTGTGAGAGCGCTCTCATGAGAGCAGGT
>JBKPRS010000329.1:0-7911 GCA_046734695.1 Actinomycetota bacterium
AGGCGGTGGAACGCGCGCACCGGCGGTGGCGGGCCAGTGGCCACGCCTACACCGCCGCGCTGCTGGCTCCCGTGATCGCGATGGTCGAGGCACGGGCGCAGGCGGCGCCGCTGGTGCCGGCGGTGCCCGAGCTCGACCGGCCGTCGTCCGTCTCCGCCCTGGCTGCGGTCGAGGCGGGAGACGTCGTCGAGGCCGGGGCGCGGCGGGCGCGGGCGCGCTGGCGGGACGGCGTCCGGGGGCCGGTCACCCAGGCGTCGGAGGGGATCGCGGTGGCGCTGGTCGAGGTGGGGGACATGCTGGACTTGCCGGCCCTCGTGCTGTCGGCGGTCGATGCCGTCGAGGAGCTCTACGACCGGGGCGTGCTGGTCACGCTGGGCTGGCCCACGGTGGTGCCGCGGTTGGCGGCGATCGTGGCCCGCCACCGGGGTGACCTCGCCCGGGCCCGGCGGCTGGCGGACCACGCCGCAGGCCTCTGCGAGCGGGAGCGGCTGGCGGCCGAGGCGGCCAAGGTGCTGCTGGAGCAGGCTCGGGGCGTCGCCGCCGCGGGCGGGTCCCGCCGGGAGGTGGCGGCGGGCCTGGGCGAGGCGGCGGAGGCGTTCGACGCCCAGGGCATGGTCGGCTGGACGCGGCGCACAGAGGCGGTGGCCGAGCGGCTCGGCCTGAGTGGGGTCGGCACGCACGCGGCGCGGGAGCGCACGATCTTCACGAGCGACGTGGTGGCCTCGACCGCCTCCAACGTCCGGCTGGGTGACGCCCTCTACTTGGAGCAGCTGCGGGTGCACGACCGGCTGGTCCGGTCCCGGCTGCGGGAGTTCGGCGGAGTCGAGATCAAGCACACGGGCGACGGGATCAACGCCGCCTTCGACGACGCCACCGAAGCGGTGCACTGCACGCTGACCGCACTGGACGACATCGCCGCTTGGCGGCGGGCCGAGCCCGACCTGGCGCTGCAGGTGCGCGTCGGGCTGGCGCACGGCCCCGCCATCCCCTCGGGCGGGGACTGGTTCGGCGTGGTCCAGTCCGAGGCCGCGCGGTTGTGCGCGCTGGCCGAGCCGGGCGAGGTGGTCGTCACCGCCGAGGTCAGGGCCCGGCTGGCGGCGTCCGGCGTGGCGCTCGATCCGCTCGGGCCCCAGCGGATGAAGGGCCTGCCCGGCGCGATCGAGGTCTTCCGCGTGCGGCGCTCGTGACGGCATAGTTTCCCCGCTCGCACGGCGCGGGCGGCGGCACAAGGGGGCGGCATGACCGACGCGATGCCCTATCACCTCGAGAAGGGCCCGACGCTCGGCCTGATCGAGACCTATCTCAACCGGGCGGACAAGCGGGGGGCGCTGAAGGCCCTGCGGGCGCTCGAGGCCGACGACCCCGACGGGGTCGGCTGGCTGGAGACGGTGCTCCCCGAGCTCTGGGACGACGAGGCGTTCAAGAAGGCGCCCACCGGCGCTCGGGGCATGCGGGAGCACATCATCAAGCACTGGTTCGGCTACGACGGGACCAGCGGCGGCCCCTGGACGCCCGGCCGGCCCGCTCCGGCCCGGACCGGCAACTGGATCGGCTACCACGGCGACGTCAACCGGATCGTGCGCCGGACCTTCCGCTGGGGCCTCGAGGTCGCGCTCGGGCTCATGCCCGACGAGGACCGGCCGGGGCGCGCCGACCCCGCCGCGATCGAGCTGTTCTGGGTGTGCGGCGTGCACTGGTTCGAGGGGTGGGTCGTGCAGCGCCCGACCCCCCACGGCGGGCGGCTGGTGACGATCATCTTCGTGACGCCCGCCCACGAGGGGGCGACGGTGGCCAGCAGCCCGCTGGCGACCAGCCCGACGACCCGGGTGGCAGGACTGCCCAATGCCGTGCCCAGCACGGAGGACCACTACGAGCAGGTTGCCTTCCCGCCGGCGGCCGCGGCCGCTGGTCCGCCCGCCCGGCCCCGGGCGGTCGACCGGCCCTACGCCACCTGGGTGGTGACCCACGAGCGCCACAACCGGCTGTTCCCGCTCAAGAACAACGCGCTGGGCGCGGCGGTGGGCCTGCCCCTCGCGCCGCCCACGCTGGCCGACTATGAGGGCGTCGGGGGACCGGTGGTCGTGTCGCCCTCGATGCCCGCGGGCGGCGTCACCTACGACGGATGGATCCGGCCATGAGCGATCCCGACACCTCCATGACCTTCGCCGACCGCTACAACCAGCGGAGCGCCACCGACGAGGGCGAGGCGATCTTCGAGCAGACGCAGAGCGGGGCCGCCGACCTGATCGAGCGGCTGAGGACCGAGTTCCGCGTGCTCGACGCGGTGGCCTTCGCCGACATGATGGTGAGCCTCCAGCAGTGGTTCAGCGACCGGTCCCCGATCTGGGACGTCGACGAGCAGACCTCCGGCCCGGCCGGGTCGGGTGGCGCGGGCGTGGAGTGGACGTACCGCGGCACCCACACACAGACCGGCACGTTCAACGGCCTACCGGCCACCGGCCGCGACGTCGAGGTCCACGGCTACAGCGCGTTCACGGTCGTCGAGTCTCGGCTCGACGTCCGTCGCTACATCGACTGGGCCGGGCTCTACGCCCAGCTCGGCCTGGTCGTCAACTGGCGGGTCCCGATCCTGGCCGACCCCGGCGACCAGGGCTAGGGCCTGGGCTCGGGCCAGCCCTACGCGATCTCGGCCAGCTTGGCGTTGGCCCGGCGGGTGACCTCGGCGAGCGTCCGCCGGGTCGCCTCCAGGTCGTCCGCCGGGAGGTCGCCGTACAGCTCGACGGTGAGCCGGGTCACGCGGTCCCGGATCGGGCGGAACACGCCCTCGGCCGCCGCGGTCGGCGCCAGCTGGTCGCCCTCGGGCGCGAGCATCCCGCCGGCGAGCATGCGGTCGAGCGTGGCCCGGGATTCGCTCTCGGGGATCTTGAGCCCGGCGACCTGGCGGGCGACGAGGTCGTCCGCCGCCAGCGGGCCACTGGCGTCGAGCGTGAAGAGGATGGTCCAGTCGGCGAAAGGCAGGCCCGCGGCTGCGAGCTCGCGGTCGAGCAGGGCGCCGATGGCCCGCTGGGCCTGGCCGATCTCCCGGCCGGTCAGCGCAGGGGCGGGCGAAGGGGTGGCGTTCGTCATGGTTCGTCTCCGGGTTGGGGGGCTGTCTGGAGCAGGGTGCGCAGGGCGTCGCCGAGCGCTCCGACCTGGTCGGAGCCGGGACCACCGAGCACGGCCGTGAGCTCGCGGTCGAGGGCGCGCACGATCGGGATCGCCTGATCGGCCGTATCCCTCCCGCGCTCGGTCAAGGTGATCTGGACCGCTCGGGCGTCCGTGGGGTCGGGTGAGCGCACGATCAGGCCGTCGCGTTCGAGCGTCCGGACGAGCTTGGACACGTAGATCGCCCCCAGGCCCGTCCACGTGGCGAGCCGCCGCTGGCTCGGCTTCTCGCCTCTGGCCGTGAGCCCACGCAGGGATGCGAGCGCAACGTACTGGGCGTGGGTCAGTCCCAGCGGCGCAACGGCCCGGTCGACCGCCGATCGCCACCGCATCGCCAGCTGCCAGACCAGCGCCCCGGTCGTCGGCATCGCCGGCTCGTCCATGCGGTTAGTCTACATGGCTATTGTTTACATGTTAAGTAGTTCTTCAGCCGTCCGCGCACTCACGTTCGAGACGATGCAGCAGCTCGCGTGCGTTGCGCTGGCTCTCGGGGGTGTCGCCGAGCTGGTCGACGTGCCACACACCGACCTCACGGGAGTCGTCCATGCGCCGGTTGTCCGCCCGCATGGTGGACCGGAGGAAGCTGACCTCCGGGCTGAGATCGTCGCCGAGCAGCTCGAGGGCCCTACGGACGACGCAGGGATAGTGGTGGACCACGACCTGTTCGTCGCTCTCGTCCGGGAACGTGACGCCCGACAGCGAGAGGTCGAGGAACTCGACCGTGCGCAGCGTGGCGCCCGAGAAGTCGACGTCTTCGAACCGGCCGAAGTCGGGCTTGTCGATGACCACCGAGGGGTCGCCCAGGAACCGGACCTCGTCCAGCAAACCGGCGAAGCGACAACGGATGAGCTCGCACGCCCGGAACTCCACGCCGTCGAGGCGGGCCTCGCCGAAGTCGCAGTCGACGAGCACCGCTCCTTGCCAGACGCTGCCTCGCAGGTCGGCCCGGCGGAAGTCGACGTCGGTGAACCGGTTGCCCCGCTGCTCGGACCAGGTCCCCAGCGCTGCGTCCCTGAGCTTGGCGTTCCGGAACGAGCAGCCCTCGACGTCGAGCCGCCAGCCCCGCCAGTCCTGGCAGGCGGCCCCTTCGAACACACAGTTGCTCAGGGTGACGTCGAAGAACCGGAGATGCTGCAACCGTGCGCCCGAGAGGTCCAGGTCTGCCAGCCCGACTCCTCGAAAGGTCAGGAAACCCGACGCCAGTGCCACTCCCAGCGGCGGCACGTCCCCGCTGGAGGCGTCGACCACCTCGGCCGTTGCCACGATCTCCGGGTCCGGCACGGCGAGGCCCCGAAGATCCCACCGGTCCTCGTGACGATCCAGGCCGAGATCGTCCAGCGGTTCACCCGCGACCAGCCGGGTCAAGACCTGCGCGGCCAGCGCGGTCCCGTCGTCACCCTCCCAGCGGGACGAAAGCGATCTGTCGCTCACCACCTAGCCCTCCGAGTACTTCTTGTTCTTCACCCGGTAGATCAACCCCAGCGCGCTGCGTCCGAATGTTCCCTCGTAATCGCGGAAGTGTGCAGACCACTCGCCGGCCGTGGTCACGTCCGCCCACCACTTGCCGCGGCCGGTCTGCGGCGAGCGGACATCGGGCTCCTTGATACCCGGCGTGAAGAAGACGAGACCTGCCTCGGCGAGCTGGGCGTTCGCCTGGCACGAGGTCTTGAACGCCGCATGGATGCGCTCGCCGCGCGACCGGTAGAAGAACTTCCAGAACTCTCCCCACAGCGGGCCGTCCGGCTCACCCGCCTTCCCCGCGGCCAGTGCCGCGTCGCGCAGCCGGTCCAATGCCGCGATCTGGCCCGCGGTGGGGCCCTCCGCCAGGAACGTCTGCACCGCCTTGGACAGCTCGGCGACCAGCGCCGCCTTGACCTCCGGGGGCCAGGGTTGCTTCTTCTTGCCGGCCGGCTCGGTGGTCGAGACCTCGTGGTCGTTGTCGTTGACGTGGATGGTGCTCGTCCACTTCTTGCGAGGGTTGACCGCGCCCTCGACGGCCCAGACGCCGCCCTCGTTCGTCAGCTCGAGTGACGACATCCGGTAGCGCAGCTTGATCGCTCCGAGCACGCCCTTGAGGACCGCCCGGCCCACCCACTTGCCGCTGTACTTGGAGACCGCGCGCTGGGCGGCCGCCATGCCGTCGTCCAGCCGCTTCTGCTTCTGCTCGGGCGTCTGGTCCTTGCCCGAGAGCTTCCCCTTGAGCTTGGCCCACAGCTTCTTGCCGAAGGTGACGATCTTGCCGACGATCCAGTCGATGGCCTTGCCGACCGGCTTGGCCAGGGCCTTCACGAAGCTCTGGATCTTCTGGGCGATGCCGCCGATGCCGAGGATGGCGGCCAGGGCGCCGATGAGGACGGGGACCGACTTGGCCAGGGCGCCCTCGATGAGGCCGGGCACCGAGCCCAGGGCGCCGCCGGCGATGGCGATCACGGCGTCCAGCACCGCGTTCACGAACGTGGCGATCTGGGCGCCCCGGGTGACGATGAACGAGATGATGTCGACGATCATCTTGCAGGCCTTGATGAAGGCCGACGCCGGGTTGAGCAGCGAGAGGATCCAGGTGATGCCGGCGATGAGGACCGTCGGGATGAGGTACTCGCTGATCTTGGAGAACAGCATCCCCTTGAGGTCGCCGACCTTGCCCTTGACGTCCTGCCAGACGCCGCCGACGCCGCCGGTGTGCAGCTTCTGAGCGATCGGCATGACCCGCTCGACCTGGGTCATGGCCTGCTCGGGCACGCCCCGCTTGACGATCCGACCCCGGATGGCGGCCCACGTGAGGCCCATGACCCCGGCCACCAGCATGATCAGGCCCTGGATGTCGAACTTCGACGGCAACAGCACGCCGGAGGCGGCCATGGCGCCGAGCAGGAAGCCCATGAGGCCCGCGCTCAAGTGCTTGCCGATGTTGGCGATGAACGCCTTCAGGCCCGCGCCCAGGGCCGAGACCAGGTTGCCCAGGAACTTGATCGGGTCCTTGATGATCGCCGCCACCGCGCTGGCCGCCTTGGCCAGCACCCCCATCAGCAGGTCCTTGAGCTTGAGGATCGTGTCGATGACGCCCTTGACCGCGTCGACGACCTTGGAGATCAGGCCCTTGTTCTTCTCCTTCTCCGCCGCGATCTCCTCGTCGACGGCCTTGACCGCGTCCGTGTAGCGGGTGGCCAGGGTGTCGACCAGCTCGTCGCTCTTGGCGTCCACGGACTGGCTCAGCCCGTCGAACTTGGCGTTGAAGTCCTCGACCGCGTCCTTGGCCACCGCCTGGAGCTCGGCCGGCATCCGGCTCACCTCGGCCGCGATCTGCTCGCGGCCCTGGGCGATGCGCGCCTTGGCCCGGGTCAGCTCGTTGCCGATGATGTCGGCGACGGACTCGATGACGCCTTGCATCCGCCGGGTGTAGCCGCCCTTGGCCTGCTCGAAGATCTGGTTGGCCTCGGCGGGCAGGCCCGCGAACTTGTCCTTGACCCAGCGGGCCTTGCCCAGCCAGCCGGAGTAGCGCTCGTCCTTGTAGCGCTCCATCCGCTGCTTGTGGTCGGCGGTGAAGGCGTCGCGGGCCGCCTTCTCGCCCTGGGTGAAGGCCTCGTCCACCTTGCGGTCGAGGCCGGTGAGGATGCCCTGGACCTCGGTCTGGGTGGTGTTGAAGACCTGCTGGAGCTTGGCGTTGACCTGCTTGCGCTTGCCCTCGTCGCCGCTCTGCTCCTGCTGCTTGCCGGCGTCGATCGCCTGGCCGGCGTGGGCGCGGTCGCCGGCCAGGGAGCGCATGGCCGCGGTCCCCTCGGCCTGGGCACCGGCCTTGGCGTGGTTCAGGGTGGCCGACTCGGACGCCCGCATCTGGGGCGGGGCCGCGGCCGAGTGGGCCTCGCCCTCCTTCTTGTCCTTCAGCGCCCCGGTGAACTCGGGCTCGTTGGACTTGGCGAGCTGGTCCTCGGTGACGTCGGCGTCGGCCATCTGCTGGTCGACCTGGGCGGGACCGGCGGACAGGTCGGTTGCCGACGGCGGCAGCTTGTCCGGCACCGCCAGGTTGGGGTCGGGCGGAGCCGGCGGTCCCGGAGGCTTGTCGCCGGTCAGCGGGGTGACCGGCTTGTCCTTGGCGGCCGCTGTGTCGGGCGGGGCGTTGGTGGTGCGCTCGATGTCGCCGGCCGACGCCTTCTTGCCCTCGGTGACGTGGCCCTGCACCGCGCTCTTGACCGCCCCGGCCTTGCCCGAGGAGCCGAAGTTGTCGGCCTCGTCGAGGTTCTTCGGCGCCTGGGCGGCGATGGCGTCGTTGACGGCCTTGACGAACGCGGCCTTGTCGAACGTGCCCGGCTTGGCCGCGTTCATCTTCTCGGCGTTGGCCGCCTTGCCCTGGGCCTCGCGGTCGTCCGCGGGCGGCCGGGCCGCCGCCTGCGCCTTGGCCGACTCGCCCGAGGCCGCCGGGTGGGCCGCCATCCGGTCGCCCTTGGCCCGGATGTCCTGCGTGAGGCGGACGAACTTGGGGTCGGCCTGCGGATCGCCGCTGCGGCCCTCACCTCCGCTGCCGTCGTCGAGTCGCTGGATGACCGTCGCTCCGCCGCTGCCACTGCCGCCGCCGTTGCCGCCGGGAGGCGGCGCGGGAGGGGCCGGGGCGAGCTGGGTTCCCGCCGCGCCGGCCCGGGCGACGACGGCTTCGCCGCCACCCTCGACCACCGGCGCGGGCACTCCGGGCGCAGCCTGAGCGGCGCGAGCGCCGGGAGCCGCCGCGGCGGCAGTACCTGTCTCTTATACACA
>JBKPRS010000330.1:0-7391 GCA_046734695.1 Actinomycetota bacterium
GGCGGGGGCGCCGCGGTTGGACAGCGCGGCGGCCAGGCGGCCGTGGAAGCGGCGCCGTTCGGCCACGGGCACCATCTCGTTCACGGCCGCAGCTACGACCGGCACGGCGTCGCCGTCCGGGGTGACCAGACCGGCGGCGTGCAGCGCGTCCACCGCTTCGCCCAGGCGGTCGGGGACCAGATCGGTCGTGGCCCCCAACAGCTCGTCGTCCAGATCGGCGCCGGCGCTCAGCGCCGCCAGCACCGTGCGGGCCGCCGGTGGCAGCTGGTCGACCTCGGCGCGCAGCGCCGCCACCAGCGACGGGCCCGGCGCCTTGGGCTCGACCGCGAGCCGCCCACCGGCCACGGTCCCGTCATCCTGCCAGGCCGCCAGGACCAGGCGCACGAGGCCGGGCATACCGGCGGTGCGGTCGTCGAGCACGTCCACGAGTCGGTCGTCGACCGCGGTGCCGAGGACGATGGCGGCCAGCTCGCCGACCTCGGCCTCCTCCAGCGGGCCGAGCGCGACCAGGGGCTGGCCGCGGCCGACCAGCGCGTCGAGCGCAGCCAGCGTCGGCTCGCCCGGCGCCGGGCGGTGGGTCACGGTCAGCGGGATGTCCTGGGCGCCGGCCCGCTCGGCTACTCCGACGATCACGCGCAGGGAGCCGGGGTCCAGCCACTGCGCGTCCTCGACGACCAGGGCAGTAGTGCCGGCGGCCAGCCGGGCCAGCAGCGCGTCCCGGACCGTACGCTCGGCCCGATCGCCGGCGCCGTCACCACCGTCCGTGTCCGGCACAAGGTGCTGGACGGCGGCCAGGGGGTGGTCCCGCTCGAGGCGCCGGCCGGTGACCCGCAGAGCCGGCGTCTCGCGGGCGGTGAAGCGGTCGACTATTGCGTGGACGATCGTCGCGACGTCCGACGTCCCCGAGCCCACGATGCCGAGCTGGGCGGGCCGGCCGTCTTCGGGCGCGGCAAGGGCCGCCACACGCGCCACGCGGGACGGGAGACGGCCAGGCATCGGGCGGAGATCGTAGTTGCCGCCGGGAAGGGGTCTGACCAGGACCGCCGTGGTGGCGCGCGCCCTAGGGTGCGGGCATGGACTTCGCCCTCAGCGCCAAGGCCGAATCGCTCCGCGACGAGCTCCTCGCCTTCATGGACGAGTGCATCTATCCCAACGAGGAGCTCTACCACCGCCAGATCGCGGAGTCAGGGGACCCGCACGCCCACGCACCGATCCTCGACGAGCTCAAGGTCGAGGCCCGCAAGCGGGGTCTGTGGAACCTGTTCCTGCCGCATGCCACCGAATGGACCGAGGGCCTGTCCAACCTCGACTACGCGCCGCTTGCCGAGATCACCGGCCGCAGCCACATGGCGCCCGAGGCCCTCAACTGCGCGGCGCCCGACACGGGGAACATGGAGATCCTCACCATGTTCGGCACCGACGAGCAGAAGGAGCGGTGGCTCCGGCCGCTGCTCGAGGGCGAGATCCGCTCGTGCTTCGCCATGACCGAGCCGGCCGTGGCCAGCTCGGACGCCACCAACATCTCGCTGCGCATCGAGCGTGACGGCGACGACTACGTCCTCAACGGGCGCAAGTGGTGGATCAGCGGCGCCGCCCGCGAGCGCTGCCGGGTCTCCATCGTCATGGGCAAGACCGACCCGGCCGCCCCGCCTCACCTGCAGCAGTCGATGATCCTCGTGCCGATGGACACACCGGGGCTCACCAACCTGCGAGCGCTGCCGGTGTTCGGCTACCAGGACAACGAGGGCCACTGCGAGCTGCTGTTCGAGGACGTGCGGGTACCCGCGACCAACCTGCTGGGCGAGGAGGGCGGCGGCTTCGCCATCGCCCAGGCTCGGCTGGGCCCGGGGCGGATCCACCACTGCATGCGGGCCATCGGCGTGGCGGAGCGGGCGCTCGAGGCCATGTGCCGCCGGGTGCGGAGCCGCACGGCGTTCGGCAAGCCGCTGTCCGACCAGGGCGTGATCCAGGAGTGGATCGCCGACAGCCGCATCGAGATCGAGCAGGTGCGGCTGCTGGTGCTCAAGACCGCCTGGCTGATGGACACGGTGGGCAACCGGGGTGCCCGCATCGAGGTCTCCGCCATCAAGGTGGCGGCCCCGAACGTGGCCCTGCGGGTGGTCGACCGGGCCATCCAGGCCCACGGGGCGATGGGGGTGTCGGACGACGTTCCGCTGGCGTCGATGTACGCCTCGCTGCGGACCCTGCGGCTGGCCGACGGTCCCGACGAGGTGCACCGCATGTCGGTCGCCCGGCGCGAGCTGCGCAAGTACGAGGAGTGACGCGGCGCCACTGGGGCGGATTGGACCGGGCAGCGACCCCGGGCACTACCTTGGGTGCGTGCTTCCCGGGGGAGGAAGCCACGCCGTTCGATGCAGGGGGAATGACGCCATGTCGCGGCGAGCCTTGCTCTTGATTCCGGCCGTTGTCCTGCTAGCAGCCGCCGCAGGCTGCGGTGGTGGGGGCGGCAAGCCGTCCGATTCGTCCTCGGGAGCCGAGCCCGGGGAGCAGAGCGAGATCGGCGATGCCGCCTCGGCCGAAGGCGCCGCCGGGGGGGAGACGGGTGAGCCCGCTGAGTCCGGCGCGCCCGCCGAGGACCCGGGGCTGGCGCCCGGCGACGGACCGGTCGACACCCAGCCGGAGATCACATTCACCGGCGTGGGCGGCGAGTCGTTCTGCTCGCAGATGACCGAGCTGCAGGCCTCGTACGCCAACTCCGAGGAGACCGAGGCGAACTACTCGACTCTGGCCGACAAGATCGCGGCGATCACACCGCCGCCGGAGCTGGAGGGCGACTGGCCGGAGTTCGTGGACATGAACCGCTTGCTCGCCAACGACCCGTCCGGAGGCGAGCTTCGCAACGCGTCACCTGACAGCATGCAGCGTTTCTCCGAGATTTCGACCAAAGTGTCGGAGTACATGGCCCAAGTGTGTGGGCTCTGACGACCAGGAGGCGGCCATGCGTCGGTCCTTGATGGCGGGCGCGGCCGCCGGCGCACTGCTGATCGCCGCGTGCGGCGGTGGGGGCGACTCGAACAGCGTCAAGGCGTTCTGTTCCGAGTACAAGAAGGTCGAAGCGGACCTGGCCGACCTCGACGGCTCGGATCCCGATGCGGTCGACGCGGTGTTCGACCGCATCCACGATCTCGATCCCCCGGACGAGATCAAGGACGAGTTCCGGACCATGACCGACTTCAATCGGAGCGTCTACACGGCGAGCCAGGACATCGACCTCAGTGACCCCGACGCGGCCGCCCAGCTCCAGGAGGAGCTGACCGACAGGGCCGAGAACCTCAACGAGGACAGCGACAAGGTCAACGACTACCTGTCCGAGCACTGCGGCGTCGGCGCCAGCGACTGACGGCGGTGGTCCTGGGTCTCGGCGGCACGCGGCTCAGGACGGCGACCGGTAGATCGTGAGGCTGACCTTGGTGCCATCGGCGTCCGGGCTGAAGGCGACCTCGTCGGTGAGCGTGCGCATCAACGGGATGCCCAGCCCGCTCTCGTGACGGAGCCGTCGCGGGTCGGTGGCCGCGGGCAGGGTCTCGACCCGGTCGGGGTCGAACCCCCGGCCGCGGTCGACGATGTCGACGGTGACCTGGTGGTCGTCGATGAGACAGCGGACCACCACCGGGCCGTCGGCGAGGATGGCCTCGTGCGCCTCGATGGCGTTGGAGCAGGCCTCGGTGACGGCGATCTTGAGGTCGTCGAGGCGGGCCACGCTCAGGCCGGGGGCCAGTGATCCGACGGCGGCGTCCACGATGAGCCGCACGAGCGACAGATAGGCGGGCCGGGCCGGGATCTCCAGCTCGACGACCGCCACCGTTCAGCTCCCGGCGACGGCGGCGTCGACGGTGGGCAAGAGTGGGACCGCCCGATCCAGGCCCGTGATCTCGAACAGCCGGGTGATGCGACTCTCGGTGGACACCAGCCGCAGATCGCCACCGTGGGTGCGGGCCCGTTTCAGGGCGCTGACGATCATGCCGAGGCCGGTGGAGTCGAGGAAATCGATCCCGCTCAGATCGAGCACGAGGTGCGCTCGCCCCTGGTTCACCAGCTCGATCAACTGCTCCCTCAGGTCCGGGGCGGTGGCCACGTCGAGCTCGCCGTACACCGAGACGACCGTCCAGCCTGAGATATCCACCACCTCGGTACGGAGCTGCATTGCGCGCTGACAATACCGCCTGTGTGCTCCGCCGCCCGGCAACCCAGGGCGGGTACATGCCGGGTGAGTGACATTTCTGCGACTCTGAGTGGGGGCTACACACGTGGAATTCCATCGGCGTAACCTGTGCGGCGGCCATGGCCCTCGTCGCTGCCGATCCGCTCGATCAGGTCGATCCGCTCGACCTGATCCAGGCCGCGCTGGCGGCCAGGGCGGACGCGCCCGCGGGCTACCCGATCGATGTGGCCGACCTGGGCCCGCTGACCTACCTCCATCGGGTGCCGCCGCGGGCGGCCCGGTTCGGGGTGCTGCGCAACCCGCTGCCTCCGGCCGTGGCCGACCACGTCGGTGTGGAGGCGCTGTGGACGCATCAGGCCGAGGCCATCGACCTCGCCCGAGACGGCCGCTCGGTCGTGGTGGCGACCGGCACGGCGTCGGGCAAGTCGCTGTGCTACCAGGTGCCGCTGGCCGAGGCTGCCGCCGCCCCGGTGCGGCGCGGCACCTCGCTGCTGATCTTCCCGACCAAGGCGCTGGCCCACGACCAGCTGCGGGCCCTCGCCGGGCGGGGCTTTCCGGGTGTGGTGGCGGGCGCTTACGACGGCGACACCGGTACCGAGGAGCGGGCCTGGATCCGGCGGCACTCGACGTGCGTGCTCACCAATCCCGAGATGCTGCACAGCGGGATCCTCCCGCACCACGATCGCTGGGCCACCTTCCTCGGCCGGTTGCGCTATGTCGTGGTCGACGAGCTGCACGCGTTCCGCGGCATCTTCGGCAGCCACGTAGCGCACCTGCTGCGCCGGCTGCGCAGGCTCGCCCACCACTACGGGGCGGACCCGACGTTCGTGTGCTGCTCGGCCACCATCGGCCAGCCCGAGCGGCTGGCCACCGCCTTGTGCGGCCTGCCGGTCGAGCCGGTGCTGGATGACGGTTCGCCGCGGGGCGAGCGCCTCGTGGCGGTGTGGAACCCGCAGCCGCTCGACGCCGTGACCGGGGCCAGGGTGTCGTCCAACGGCGAGACCGCGGGCCTGGTGGCCGAGCTGGTCCGGTCGGGGCAGAAGACGATCGCGTTCTGCCGGAGCCGGCGCTCGACCGAGGTGGTGGCGGCCGACGTCCGTCGTCGAGTGCCCTCGCGCCTGCGCCGGCGGGTCAAGCCCTACCGGGGCGGGTACCTGGCCGACGAGCGCCGCGAGATCGAGGAGGAGCTCTTCGGCGGCCACCTCGACGGAGTCATCGCCACCAACGCCCTGGAGCTCGGTATCGACGTGGGCGGGCTCGACGCCGTGGTCCTCAACGGGTTCCCGGGCACCATCGCATCGTTCTGGCAGCAGGCGGGCCGAGCCGGGCGGTCGGCGCGGTCGTCGGCGGCGGTGCTGGTGGCCGGGTCCGACCAGCTCGACCAGTGGCTCGCCTCCCATCCCCACGAGCTGGTGACGCGGCCACCCGAGCCGGTGGTCGTCAACCCGGCCAACCCATATGTCGCCGACGCCCATCTCCGCTGCGCGGCGCACGAGAAGCCGTTGACCCACGCGGATGAGCGCTACTGGCCCGGGCTGCTCGACGAGGTCGTGCTGCGCCTCGCCCTCGACGATCAGGTCGTGGTGCGTGAACGGGCCCGGGGGCGCGGCCCGCAGGCGCTGTATTCCGCCGGTGGGTGGCCCGCCCACGGTGTCGGATTGCGGGTGGGCTCGGGCGGCCAGGTGATGTTGCGCACGGCCGAGGGTGAGCCGGTCGGGACCGTGGAGCTGGGCCGGGCCTGCGAGCAGGCCCACCCGGGGGCCGCCTACCTGCATGCCGGGCAGTCGTGGCGGGTCGCCTCGCTCGACCTCGACGAGCGCGAGGCGGTGGTCGAGCCGGACGATGGCTCCACCTACACCGTTCCTCGGACCGACATCGCCATCCGGGTCGTGAGCTGCGATGCGCAGCGGCGCGTCGGGGCGTTCGAGGTCGGTCTGGGCACGGTGGAGGTCCACCAGCAGGTCACCGGCTACCAGCGCAAGGATGCGATGAGTGGGGAGTCGCTGGGCGTGACGCCGCTCGACCTTCCCCGCTCGACGCTGACGACCCGGGCGTTCTGGTACCAGGTGCCCGAGACGGTGCTGGCTGCGGCCGGGGTCGACCGGGTCGACGCTCCGGGCGCGCTGCACGCCGCCGAGCACGCCGGCATCGGGGTGCTGCCGCTGTTCACCATCTGCGACAGGTGGGACGTCGGCGGCGTGTCGACGCTGCACCAGGCCGACCTGGGCGGCCCCGCCATCGTGATCTACGACGGCTACCAGGGTGGCGCGGGCGTAGCGGAGCTGGGCTACGAGGCGGCCGAGCGGCACGTGGCGACGACGGCGTCGGTCATCGAGGCGTGCCCGTGCGTGGAGGGCTGCCCGTCGTGCGTGCAGTCGCCCAAGTGCGGCAATGGCAACGAGCCGCTCCACAAGGCGGGGGCGCTGGCCCTGTTGCGGGCGGCCCTGGCCTGACGCCGGGGCGGCGGCGGTCATCGCTCGACCCGCATCGTCGCCTCGCTGTGCAGCGTGACGTCGCCCAGGGCGCGCCCGACGATGGGCAGACTGGTCGGCTCGCGGTAGCGGACTTCGACGTTGACGCTGGTGCCCACCGCGCCGCGGGGTCCGGCCTCCACGTGGAGGCGGCCGGGGTCGAGCGGCCCCGCGCCGACGGCGGCCCGCCGGGGCGCACCGGGATCGGGATCGACGGCGGCGGCGCGGGCCGCCTCCCGGGCCGCGTGGGTCACGAGGAGCTGGTCGCGGGCCAGGACCACGACCTGGACCAGGGCCAGCATGAGCAGGACGATGAGCGGGAGCACCATGGCCAGCTCGACCGTGGCCTGGCCGCCGTCGGCGGTGCTGCGGGCGGTCCGGCTCATATGGAGCTGGTCAGGCGGTCGACCACGGCCTGGAAGATGCCGGTGATGGCGTCGGTGTGGCCCGACCACGCGACGACCCCGAGGGCCAGGCTGGCTGCGGCCAGGATCACGAGGGCGTACTCGGCACTTGCCTGCCCCCGGTCGTCTCGGCGTCGGGGGTGGGCGGGCGGGCTGGGGATGCGGAAGTGCGGGCGGGGGTGCAGGCGGGGCAAGGGGATCCTTTCAGGGGACGGCGGACGACGGGGCGGCCGACGGTGGGGCGGTGAGGACGGTGGGACGGTGGGGTCGTGGGGACGGCGGGGGCCGAGGGACGGAGGGTGGACGGTGGGGTCGGAAGGTGGACGGTGGGGA
>JBKPRS010000331.1:0-6819 GCA_046734695.1 Actinomycetota bacterium
ATCCCTGCCCATGCGGGGAGGGCGGCGCCCCGGGCAGCTGCCGCTGCTCCCCGGCTTCCCGGGCCCGCTATGCCCGCCGCCTCTCCGGGCCACTCATCGAACGATTCGACCTCCGCGTCGAGCTGGGCCGCCCGGAGGTCGACCACCTGCTCGCCGGGGAAGCCGCGGAGTCGACCGCCGCAGTCGCTGCCCGGGTGGCGGAAGCCCGAGCCCGAGCCGCCCAGCGCGGCGGCCCCGTCAACGCCCAACTCCCGCCATGGCGCCTAGAGGAGGTCGCCCCACTCGATCGCCCCGCCCAGCGCCTGGTCGAGCGCGCCCTACGCGGCGGCCGCCTGACGGGCCGAGGGCTCGACGGCATCCGCCGGGTGGCCCGCACCGTCGCCGACCTGACCGGACATGACGGCCCCATCGACGCTTCCCACGCCAGCGCCGCCCTGGCCCTCCGGGCCGAGCCCACCTTCCTGGACGGTCGAGTCGCATGATCCCTACCCCTGTACAGAGCGCCCCGCTGGGCCCGCCGTCCGCCGACGCCCTTCCGGCCGAGGCGTACGCCGCGGCCCTGGCCGGGCTCCCTGGCATGGGACCGGCCCGGCTCACGGCCGTCCTTGGGTGCCTGCCGCCATGCGACGCCTGGGAGCACATCTCCACCGGCCGACCTTGGCGGCAGTCGGAGGTCCTGGTGGCTCTCGGGGCGCGGGCTGACTCGCTCGTCGAACGCTGGTGCATCGCGGCACGAGCCACGGATCCGGCCGTGATCTGGCACGAGCACGCCGCTTCGGACGTCGAGGTGACCCTTCACGGCCGGCCCGGCTACCCACCGGTGCTGGTCGGCGACGTCGAGCCGCCCGCCGTGTTGTTCCACCGGGGCGACCCGGAGGTCATCGCCGGGCCGCGGGTCGCCATCGTGGGCACCCGGCAGTGCACGGCCACGGGAGCGGGCGTCGCCTTCGAGCTCGGGCGCGACCTCGCCCGGGCGGGCGTGGTGGTCGTGTCCGGGCTGGCGTCGGGCATCGACGGGGCTGCCCACCGTGGCGTCCTGGCCGCGGACACTGCCCCGCCCGTGGGCGTCGTGGGCAGCGGGCTCGACATCGTCTATCCCCGCCACCAGGGCGCACTGTGGGAGGCGGTGGGCCGCCAAGGCGTGCTGCTGTCGGAGGCGCCCCTCGGGGCGCGCCCCGAGCGCTGGCGCTTTCCGGCCCGGAACCGCATCATCGTCGCCTGCGCTGACCTGGTGGTGGTCGTGGAGTCGCATCGCCGGGGTGGGTCGATGCACAGCGTCGACGAGGCGGATCGTCGGGGGATCGACGTGATGGCGGTCCCGGGCTCAGTTCGCAATGCGGCCGCCGCAGGCACCAACGATCTGCTGGCCGAGGGCCGAGCGCCGGTCTGCTCGGCCCAGGACGTCCTCGTCGCGCTCGGCCTCGGAACCATCGCCCCCGCGGACCCGCTGGACCGCCGAGCGCCGCCCGACCAGGGCGACCAACGGGTGCTCGAAGCGCTGGGGTGGTCGCCGGCGACGCTCGACCACATCGCCGTCCGCTCGGGCCTCGCCTTCGCCGCCTTGGCCCCGAGCCTCGACCGCTTGTGCGAAACCGGCTGGGTCTCCCGGCAGGGCGGTTGGTACGAGCGCCTGGGCACGGGTCCTGCGCACTCGACCGAACGAGGTGGTGCTCCCGATGGTGATTGACCTCATCGCCGTGGTGTTGGTCGGTACCGTGATCGCCATGGGGTGGAAGCTCGACGAGTTCGGACGCTCGCTGACGGCCGTGTCGTCCGCCACCCTCGACGCCTACAACCGCGACCTGCGGTCCTTCGTGACCTGGGCCGAGCGCCTGAGCCTCGACGGGCCCGCTGCCGTGGACCGCCAGACGCTGCGCCGCTATCTCGCCTACCTGGCGACCCGGGGCACCGCGCGGCGAACGATCGCCCGCCGGGCGTCGGCCCTGCGCCGCTACTTCCGCTGGGCTCGGCGAACCGGCCTGGTGAGTGACGACCCCAGCGCCGGGCTCAGTGCTCCGAAGGGCGAAGCACGCCTCCCGCGGGTGCTGCGGCCGGACGAGCTGCGCCATCTCATCCCGGACGAGCCCGTCCCGGACGGGGAGGGCGATGCGAAGGTGGCGGTCTCGCTGCGTGACACCGCCCTGCTGGAGCTCCTCTACGGGAGCGGGCTCCGGATCGCCGAGGCCACCGCGCTCGACGTCGACGAGATCGATCTGGGGCGAGGGCGGGTCACCGTGTGGGGAAAGGGCGGCAAGCAACGCACCGTGCCCCTCAGCGAGCCCGCGGCGGGCGCGCTCGCTCGCTGGCTGGGGGACGGCCGCCCGGCGCTGATGACCGATGCGAGCCCTGCGGCCGCCGTGTTCCTCAATCGCCGAGGCCGGCGCCTGACGCCCCGGGATGCTCGCCGCATCGTGGACCGTCGGGCCGCATCGCCCACGCACCCCCACGCTTTGCGACACACCTTTGCCACCCACCTGCTTGACGGAGGCGCTGACCTGCGAGTAGTCCAGGAACTTCTCGGACACACGGACGTGGGTACTACGCAGCGTTACACTCACGTCTCGAAGGAACGGCTGAGGTCGGTGTTCGACGCCACCCATCCGCGGGCTTAGGGACGCGTACGTGACAGACGTCGACATCCACATTCGCAGGCTGTGGCACGCGTATAGACGCGCGGGCCAGCAGACGGCTCGGGATCAACTGATCGTGCACTACGCCCCGCTCGTGCACGTGGTGGCGGGCCGGATAGCCGCGAGCGTCCCTCGGTACGTCGATCGGTCCGATCTCGTGAGCTACGGCGTGTTCGGTCTCATCGACGCGGTCGAGAAGTACGAGCCTGAGCGTGGCTACCGCTTCGAGACTTACGCCATCGCCCGCATCAAGGGCAACATCCTCGACGAGTTGCGGTCCTACGACTGGGTTCCCCGGTCGGTGCGGGCCAAGGCCCGGGCCATCGATGCGGCCCACAACACCCTCCGAGCCGAGCTGCACCGGGCCCCCACCGACTGCGAGCTCGCCCGGGTGCTCGACATGACCGACGACGAGCTCCAGCGGGCCATGGCCCAGGTGTCGCTGGTCAACCTGGTGAACTTCGACACGACGCTGAGCGCCGCGGTCGACGGCGGTTCGCCGCTGACCGTCGGGGATGTGCTGGTCGACGGCGGCCCGGCGCCCGGGCACCACGTCGAGCTCGTCGAGACCCGCCGCGCCCTGGCCGACGCCATCGAGCGGCTGTCCAAGCGCGAGCGCGAAGTCGTGAGCCTCTACTACTACGACGGGCTCACCCTGGCAGAGATCGGCGAAGTCCTCGGTGTGACCGAGAGCCGCGTCTGCCAGATCCACGGGAAGGCCGTGGCCCAGCTCAAGCGTCATCTCGACGCTCTGGAGCGGGAACCGGTCTGACGGATCGCCCAGACCTCGGTCCGGGCCCAACCAACCAGTCGCAGGACGTTCCTGCACCTTCACCGCCTCCGCCCGCCAGTCGGGCCAGGCGTGGATCGCGGCGTAGAGCCGCCGGCATCGCGGCCACCGGCCGCCTCCCGGTAGCCGGGACACGCGCCCTCGCGCGTCCCGGCCCCTGATCGCCCGGCCGCCTCTTCGGCGGCGGCCGGGCCCACCACGTCCGCCAGCTCCACGTCACCAAGGGGAACCATGCGCGCCCGCCGCCCGCCCCTGCCCGCCCGCCCACGCCCTGACGAGCCCGTCCCCGTCTGCCCTCCTCGACCCGCCCATCGTCCCCGCATGGCCGCCCTTGTCTGCGCCTTCTCCCTGCCGGCTCAGCGCCTGAGGTCCCGCCTGCAGGCTTGGCTCACCTCGCGAGTCCGTGCTTGTCACCGGTCCGCGCCCGCTCGTCGGCGACCTCGTCGAGGCACACCCGGTGGGCCTCGCCCGTTGCCGGCTTCGGTCGTCACTCCCTGTGTGCAGGCCGGGATCCGACGGCCCGTGGCCGTCCCCGGACGGCCGGACGCGGCGCTACGTCGACGGCGGCGACGTCGGCCCAACCGGGTCCGCTGGCGTCCCCGGCCCCTCGACCTCGCCCGCTGCCTGCGCGACAGCTGTGTGATCGTGATCGTCCTGGCGGTCATGACCGCCGGCGCAGCCGCGGCCGATCCGCCACCCACCTACATCCCGCCAGTCGACGCGCCCATCTCCGACCCGTTCCGCCC
This sequence comes from Actinomycetota bacterium, assembly GCA_046734695.1. Lineage (GTDB taxonomy): Bacteria > Actinomycetota > Acidimicrobiia > Acidimicrobiales > VFJN01 > ZC4RG19. Next base: position 4,167 of record JBKPRS010000331.1, read on the forward strand.
GCCGCCCACGCCGTATGGGGCCGGCAACCGGGGCCTCGAGTACGCCACGGTGCCGGGCACGCCGGTGCGGGCGAGCAGCGACGGGACCGTCGTGTTCGCCGGGAACGTGGCCGGCGCACTCCACGTGACCCTGAGCCACGCCGACGGGCTCCGGACCAGCTACTCGTTCCTCGCGAGCATCGAGGTGGCCACCGGTCAGCGCCTCCGCCAGGGCGACCGCCTGGGCACGACCGGGGACCGGCTGCACTTCGGGGTCAGGTCCGGCGACACCTACCTGGATCCGGAGCTCCTGTTCGCGGGCGGTCAGGTGATCGTCGAGCTGCTCCCCACCCACCCGGACGACCTCGACCGGCCACCCGCAGGCGAGGTCGAGCTGCTGGCCGGCGTCGTACGTGAGCTCCCGACCGGTAGAGGTCGCGCTGGGTCGCCCCTCGACGCGGCCCTCGGCTGGCTGAGGGACCGCGCCGTGGCGACCGTCGCCGCCAGCCGGTTCGACTCGATTGCCCGGGGCCTCGCCCTCGTCGCCGACCTGCGCTCCCGGCTGGGTTCGGGCTTGCCGTGCTCGATCGGGCCGGCGCCCGCTCGGCCCGCCGGGGGAACACCGCGGATCGCCGTGACCGTCGGTGGCCTGGGCTCTACCAGCGAGTCGGCCGCCATCGACGACCTCCGCACGGCGGACCTCGGCTATGCCCCCGACCACGTCGTCCGCTTCAGCTACCGCGGCGGACGCACGCCGGCGGGCCGGCCGGCCGGAGCGCTGGCCCGCATCCCCACGCTCGCGTACTCGTCGGCCGACACCCAGGGCGATGTCGAGGACGTGGCGATGCGCCTCGCCGACTTCGTGGAAGACGTCATGGCGGCCGACCCCGACGCCACCGTCGACCTCTTCGGCCACTCGCTCGGCGGCGTGGTCATCCGGCTGGCGCTGCTGGAGCTCGACGACCGCGGGGTCGACCTGGGACGTCTGGGCGTGGTCACCACGCTGGGCACCCCCCATCGCGGCGCCGACCTGGCCAGCACGATCGTCTCGGCCAACACCAGTCCCGGCGGCAACATCGCACTCGATGCCGCCGGCAGCGTGTTGGACCTCGGCCTCGATCCCGATGCGCTCGCCGTCCGCCAACTGGCGGCGGGCTCGAGCCTGGTGGGCCGCTTGGCGGTGGAGGGTGTACCGCCCGGGGTTCGCCTGGTGTCGATCGCGGCTCGTGGCGACCTGGTGACGGCCTCACCGCGCACCGAGGTGGCGGGGGCCATCAACGTCACCGTTCCCGTCGCGGGCTGGGAGGCTCACAGCGCTCTGGTCGGCTCGGCGGAGGCGACCGACGAGATGGCGCGGGCACTCTCGGGTCAGCCTCCAGGGTGCGAGTCGTGGTCCGATGTGGTGGCCGACGTGCTCACCGGGCACGCCATCTCGGCCCTCGAAGGGCATGTGGGAACGGGGGCGACGATCCCGGTGTGACCAAGACGCAGCCACACATCGGAGTATGGACATGCAATGCGACCAGCCCCGCCGGTAGGCTGTCCCGCCGGTCGGGCACGCCTGACCGCGCCAAGACATCGCATTCACGCACCAGATCGCAGTCGGCCCATCCCACGGTCGCCTCCGGGCGCCGGGCCGATCACGCCAACCGATGGGAAGGAACAGAACGTGGCTGTCGTCACCATGAAGCAGCTCCTCGAGGCCGGTGTCCACTTCGGGCACCAGACCCGGCGCTGGAACCCCAAGATGAAGCGGTTCATCTTCGGCGAGCGCAATGGCATCTACATCATCGACCTGCAGCAGACGCTGACGCGCATCGAAACCGCCTACACGTTCGTGCGCGACGTCACCGCCAAGGGCGGCAGCGTGCTGTTCATCGGCACCAAGAAGCAGGCACAGGACCCGATCGAGCAGTACGCCAACAAGTGCGGCATGCCCTTCATCAACGAGCGCTGGCTCGGCGGCATGCTCACCAACTACCAGACGATGAGCAAGCGGGTCGGCAAGATGCTCGAGCTCGAGCGCCAGCGCGACAGCGGCGAGTTCGCGGCCATGCCGAAGAAGGAAGCGCTGCTCAAGACCCGCGAGCTGGACAAGCTCGAGCGCTACCTCGGCGGCATCCGCAGCATGGATCGCCTGCCCCAGGCCGTCTTCGTGCTCGACACGAAGAAGGAGCACATCGCGGTCACCGAGGCCAACAAGCTCGGCATCCCGGTCGTGGCCGTCGTCGACACCAACTGCGATCCCGACGTGATCGACTACGTCATCCCCGGCAACGACGACGCCATCCGCTCGGGCACGCTGCTGTGCCGGGTGATCGCCGACGCCGTGATCGAGGGCAAGCACATGGCGTCGCTCAAGGCGCCGACCGCGGTCCGGTCGGTGGATGACGAGCAGCGCGTCGCCGCCGAGCAGGCCGAGGCCCGCCGCCAGGCCCTGATCGAGTCACAGCAGCGCGAGGCGCGCGTGGCCTCCGGTGGCCGCCGGCCGGTTCCGCCGCCGCCCGCGACGGACGCCGCAGCCGAGGCTGAGACGCCCGAGGCCGACAGCTCCGCTCCCGCCGCCGATGCTGGCCCCACCCCCGAGGCCGCGCCCGCAGATGCCGGCCCCGCCCCCGAGGCCACCGATGCCGTCCCCGCCCCCGAGGCCGCGGATGCCGTCCCCGCCCCCGAG
>JBKPRS010000332.1:0-6078 GCA_046734695.1 Actinomycetota bacterium
TCGAACTCAGTGAGGGGGTGCACGGGCGGGGACGGTAACGGCGGGAGCGCCGGATCCCTACCGCGTCACTCTGAGCGTTTGCGCTGGTCACGCAGTACGGTGCCTGGTGTGCGGGCGACGGGCGCGGCCGCGGTCGATGGCTCCCCCGTACCGTCCGCTGCGGCGGGAGGGTAACGAGGGCGGGGTTGCTCGGACGTTGCTCCGGGACGGTCGTAGTACGCCGTGGCGGCGTCGAGGTCGGGCACGCCGAGACCTATGTGATCGATCGGCATGCCGTCCACCGTAGGGGGTCACCGCCCGAGCTCGTCGACGCGGACAGCCGGGGTGCGGTCGTCGTGGTCAGGGCATACTCCGGGCGATGGATCGCTTCCAGTACCTGATCCTCATGGGGCTGTGCCTCGTGGGGACGCTCCCGCTGGAGTTCGCCTTCGGGGCGCGGGTGTGGCGCCGGCCGCGGCGGCTGGCCGTGGCCCTGGTGCCGTCGCTGGCGCTGTTCCTCGCGTGGGACGTCTGGGCCACCGCTCGGGGCACGTGGTCGTTCAGCTCGCGGTACACGGTCGGCATCACCTTGCCCGGTGGGGTGGCCGTCGAGGAGCTGGCGTTCTTCGTCGTCGTCCCCGTCTGCGCGCTGCTGACGCTCGAGGCGGTGCGGAACGTCGCGGCCGGCCGGGTGAGCTGGCTGCACACGCGAGCACGCCAGGGCCGCTGACCCGAGCGATGCCGGTCTATCCCGCGGCCTCGCTCGGGGCGGCCGCTGCCGTGATCGTGCTCGAACTGGTCGTGCTGCGCACCGGCATCTTCCGGAAGGCGGCGTACTGGGTGGCGTTGCTCGTGTCCTACGCGTTCATGGTCCCGGTCGACGGCTGGCTGACCAAGCTCAGCGCGCCGATCGTGCTCTACCGCGACGGGGACACGTCCGGGCTCCGGCCCGTCTGGGACATCCTGGCCGAGGAGCTGCTCTACGCCTTCGCCCTGCTCACCCTGGTGATGGCCCTGTGGGACTGGGCCGGCCGCCGGGAGGAAGAGTCGCCGCCAGCGCCCGGCAGACGGTCATGAGCTTGCGCCAGGCCGGGACGCGGGCACGCCGCGTGAACACGTCGTGCCCGGCCGCCTCGATGCGATCGAGGATCCCCGCGTAGAGCACCCGTGCCGATCGCACGCAGCGGGCCGACGCCGGGGGAAGCAGCGCCAGGCCTTCGTCCGCCGATCGGTAGAGGGCCCGGCACCGGTCGATCTCGAACGCCATCAGCCGCCGCCACGCTTCGTCGACCCGGCGCGTCGCCGGATCGGCGCCGAACCGCGCCAGATCCTCACGGGGGAGATAGACCCGTCCCCGGTCCAGGTCCTCGGCGACGTCCCGCAGGAAGTTCGTCAGCTGGAAGGCGAGCCCCAGGTCCCGGGCCGGCCCGACCGTCGCGGTGCCCGCGGGCGGCTCCAGGATCGGCAGCATCATCTCGCCGATCACGGCCGCCGAGCCGTCCATGTAGACCAGCAGGTCGTCCCACGTGGCGTAGGACGTGACGGTCAGGTCCATGGTCATGGAGGCCAAGAACCGCCGGAAGCAGTCGGGGTCGAGGCCGTAGGCGCGGACCGTCGAGACGACGGCCTGCAGGACCGGGTCGTCGGACGCCCCCGCGGCCAGGTCGGCGAAGAACCGGTCGCCCCACGCACGCAGGGTCCGCTCGCGCTCGATCACGGGCGCGGGTCCGAGGTCGTCGACGATCTCGTCCGCGCACCGGCAGAAGGCGTAGAGCGCCCACACGTGGCGCCAGGCCTGCCGGGGCAACAGGAACGTCGACAGGTAGTAGGTGGTGCCGTGTTCCCTCGCCAGCGCTCGGCACCGCCGGTAGGAGGCGTCCAGGGAGCCGTCGGGCGGGGAGATGACCGGCGCGGCCATCAGCGGTCCCGGTGGGCGGCGTGGGAGGCCAGCCGGCCCAGCGCGGTCCGGGCCGGCTCGGGCACGTCGCTGAGGGCGTGGACGGCCCGGGCCCGCTCGGCCTCGATGAGCGCTTCGACCGAGGCCCGAGCACCGGAGGCGGTCACGATGTCCCGGCACCGGCGAGCACCGGCGGCATCGAGGCCGGGATCGCCCAGCGCCCGGCGGAGAACCCGGTGGTGCCGCCCGTCGGTCAGGCGGAGGGCACGGAGGATCAGCAGCGTGCGCTTGCCCTCCCTCAGATCGTCGGCCGGGTCTTTGCCTGTGACGGCCGGGTCGCCGAACAGGCCGAGCACGTCATCCCGCATCTGGAAGGCCATGCCGACTGCATCGCCGTAGCGGATGAGCGCGTCGAGGGGCCCGGTGCGACCCGCCAGGGCTGCCCCCAGCAGGAGCGGCCGGGTCACCGTGTAGCGGGCGGACTTGAGCAGCGCCACCCGTCGGGCCGCGCTCTCGGCCGCCGCCGGGTCATGCGCCAAGCGCAGGTCGAGGTACTGGCCGCCGATGACCTCGCTGCGCAGGTCGGCGAACACCCGCCGGCCGGCGTCGAGCGCCGCCGGTGGCAGCGGGGCGGCGTCCAGCAGCTGGTCGGCCCACACGAAGCAGAGGTCGCCCGCGAGCAACGCAGCGCTCGTGCCGAACCACCCACCGTCGCCCGACAGGCCCTGATCCCGGTGCAGCGCCCGGAGCGCCAGCGCGGCCGCGGGCTGGCCCCGCCGTTGTGCCGACCGGTCGATGACGTCGTCGTGCAACAGCGCGAACGTGTGGAGCATCTCGATGGCCGCGCCGGCGAACGCGATCCCGTCGTGGGGCGGCGCTCCGGTCGCCCGGTGCCCCCAGTGGACGAACGCCGGCCGCAGCCGCTTGCCGCCCGCGGCCACGAGTCGCCGCACCGGGCCGACGACCTCGAGGACGGCGGGGTCGGCGGCGCTCACCTCCCGATCGCGGGCGGCGAGGAAGCCAGCGAGGACGGCGTCGACGGCGGACCGGACGGTCGCGGTCGGGTCGGGGCCGGAGGCACCCGGGAGGCCGGCTGTCCCGTCGGGAATGCCCGGGGCGGGGACGCGGTCGAGCCCCACCTCGCCCGCGCCGTCGCTCCCCGGCCCGACGTGGGCGTCGAGCCAGGCGAGCGGGGACGGGGCGAGCCGGCGGAGCTCGTCGACCTGGGCCACCGCCCAGGGGCTGAGCGACCCCGGGTCGGCGTCGATCCGCTGGCAGACGTCGTCCCAGGCGAGCCAGGTGAGGTCGTCGACCTCGGCGGGTGCGGGCCGGGGCGGTTCGTCGACCTCGGCGACCACCACCGGGCACAGCTCGTGCTCGACCGGCCCGCCGGGCATGGTCGCCCGGTAGGCGAAGTCAGGGACCGCCAGGCCCAGGCGGCCGGGAGCCACACCGAGCTCGTCCCGCAACCGGCGGCGGACGGCGTCGCCCAGCGCTTCGCCCGGCCTGGGGTGGCCGCAGCAGGCGTTCGTCCAGGTGCCGGGCCAGGTCGGCTTGGCGAGGGCCCGGCGGGTCATCAGCACCCGGCCGGCGCGGTCGACCACATGGCACGAGAACGCCAGATGCAGTGGCGTGTGCCGGTCGTGCACCGTGGCCCGGGGACGCCGGCCGGCCGGCCGGCCGAGCGCGTCCAGCAGCACGACGTCGTCGGGGGGATCGTCCGGGCCCACCGGTGGTCGGGCGGTCGCGGTGTGCACATCTGTCATGCGGGATCTCCGATGCGGCGAGGGACGACCGGGACGAGGAACCCGTAGGGCTCCCGTCCGGTCCGGTGGTGCAGAGCGTGAGCCCCGGCCACCCAGCGGACGTAGTGCGAACCCCGCCCCGGTAGGGGACCGAGGCGCGCGTGGACATAAAGGTCATGGACGACCAGGTAGAGGACCCCGTAGGCGGTCACCCCGGCGCCCGCCGCCAGCAGCGACCCGAGCCCGGGGACGGCCGCGCCCAGCGCCATGGCCAGCACGGTGAGGGCGGCGAACAGCAGCGGGTAGAGGTCGTTCGCCTGCGGCGGACCGCCCGGCTGCCGGTGGTGGCTCCGGTGCCAGGCCCAGCCGGGCCCGTGCATGAGGCCCCGGTGGGCGAGGGCGGCGACCGGTTCCATCGTCGCCAGCGCCAGGGCTGCGACCGCGATCGCGCTCACGACGCCACCGCCGGACGAGTTCCCCGCCGCTCCCGCCGGGCGAGCACCCGCAGCAGCCGGCCGCGGTTGTAGCGCTGTACCACCAGGCAGGGCAGGTTGGCGACCACGGCGTAGGCGACCATCGCCACCATCAGCCCGGCCGGGTTCCACAGAGCGAAGACCGGCACGATGGCCGGGATGCTCCAGTGGACCAGCTCGGCCCGCCGCGTCTCGGCCGCCAGCCGCCGGAGGTCGGCGCTCGCCCCGGACCTCAGCCCTCGCTTGGACACCCCGCCCCGGAACGCATCCCCGAGCTCGGGCAGCCGGTCCTTCCACCGCCGGATCCGCACGCTCTCGTAGACCCGGCCGTCTCGCTCGACCGGCCGAAGCCTGGTCAGCGGGCCGTCCGCCGCCAGCCGGTCGACCGGGACCCGGTGCGCGGCGTAGCCGACGACGGCGCTCCACCCCGCCCACACGGCGGCGTCGGCCGCCACGATCAAGCCGAGGGGGACGCTCACGGCGCGTGCCTCAGGTCCACGACCCGGCCCCGCCACCGGACCCGTCCCCGTCCGGCGGTGAGCACCACGGACCCGGCGAAAAGCGCCACGAAGGCCGCCAGGGCCACCGGGTAGAGCACGGCGGTGAGCGCCCCGAAGCGCCCGATCCGCCTGGTCAGCACCAGGAACTGCACCGCAAACAGGAAGTAGGCCGCAGTGCCGAGCGGGGAGAGCTGGACCGCGCCGATCGCGCCCTGGAGCGCGGCCGAGACCCATGCGACCACGGCCGCCAGCCGCACGGGCGGGACGGCCTGACCGCCCGCCGCCAGGTTCTTCGTCCAACCCTCCACCAGCCCGCTCACGCCGTCCGGGTACATCCGGTATGTCAGCCCGGGGCCTCCGAGGAGGCTCGTTACGGGAACTCTGGCCCGGTCGGCCAGCGCAGCCATGGAGACGTCGTCGACGACCGTGGACCGGACCGCGGCGTGGCCCCCGATCCGCCGGTACACCACGGTGGACATCGCCAGCGCCGGCCCGAAGGCGAACGGCCGCCGCCACCACCGATGCCGCGCCGGCCCACCGGTCCCGGCGCCGAGCAGCGCCACCAGCGCGGGCCCGGCCGACAGCCACTCGTAGGCCTTCACCACCCGATGGCGGGGGTGGGCCGACACGACGCCACCGGTCCGCAGGGCCAGTGCCGCGAGGTGGCCGACCTCGGCGCCGTCCGACTCGACGTCGGCGTCGAGGAAGACGAGGACGTCGCCCCGCGCCGCGTCGGCACCGCGCTGGCAGGCGTGGGCCTTGCCGGTCCAGCCCGCGGGAGGGTCGCCGGCCGCCAGGACCCGGGCGCCGTGGCCGCGGACCACCTCGGCGGTGCCGTCGGTCGACCCGTCGTCCACGACGATCACCTCGTCGGGCCGGGGGACCGCGCCGTCGAGTCCGTCGAGCAGCCGGGGCAGACGACGGGCCTCGTCGCGCGCCGGCACGACGACCGACACCCGCGCTCCGGGGGGCGGCGATCCGGCCGGCAGGGCTCGCCGCGGGCCGGCCAGAACCCAGCCGAGCACCCATCCGCCGGCGGTGAGGACGAGGAGGAACCCGGTCACCCGGTCGACTTTAGTGCTAAATATAGGAAAGTGAAAACAGCATCTCCTTCACCTGGTCGGGCGGTCGTCGTCGGCGCCGGCTTCGGAGGCCTCGCCGCCGCCTGCCACCTGCTCGGCGCAGGTTGGGACGTCCGGGTGGTGGAGCGGCTCGACCGCCCGGGCGGCCGCGCCGGGCGACTGGAGCGGGGCGGCTTCCGCTTCGACACCGGCCCGACCGTGCTCACCATGCCGGATCTCCTGGAGGCGACCTTCGCCGCCGCCGGCCGGACGATGGCCGACCACCTGCACCTCACCCGCCTCGACCCCGCCTACCGGGCCTGCTTCGCCGACGGCAGCGAGCTGCGGGTCCGCGCCGATCGGACCGAGATGGCGGCCGAGGTCGCCGCCGTCTGCGGCTCCGACGAGGGCGAGCGGTTCACC
>JBKPRS010000333.1:0-7005 GCA_046734695.1 Actinomycetota bacterium
CGGCGTCGGAGGCGCGCAAGATCGGGACGGTCTCCTCCGGCCAGGTGGGCGGAGGGTCGGTGTCCGCGGTGTCGGCCGTGTTCTCAGTCATCCGACCACGATCGCGCACCCGGTCGAGCTCAGGACCGCCGGACCGCCAGATCGCTGGGGCCGGCGATGCCGTCGTCGCTGGTCACGAGCGCTCTCACCGCGACCTCCTCTCCACCTCGCGCACGGTCACATGCTCGACCAGCGCCTCCACCTGCTCGCGCCGGCCGGTCCCCAGCCCCCGCCGGGTCACGTTGAGGCTGCCGGCCGCGGCCGCGAGCCGCAGGGACTCCTCGACCGGCAGGCCGCGGGCCAGGCCCGCCGCCAGGCCCGCCGTGAACGAGTCGCCCGCGCCCCGGCTCTCGACCGGCTCCAGCGGCGGCGAGGACACCTCGAGGGCCCGCTCTCCCACCACCGCGAGGGTCGAGTCGCCCGCGCGGGTGCAGATCACCGCGCCGCCCGTCTCGCGGGCGACGGCGCCTATGGCCGCGAGCAGCTCTCCCGTCGTGTCGGCGGACGCACGGCCGTCGTCCAGCAGCTCTTCATGGCTGACCTTGATGACCGGGGCACCGCCCTCGATCACCGCGTCGAGCAGGCGGCCGGACAGGTCGGCGACGACGATCCGGCCGTTGGCCACCAGGTCAGCGGTGAGCCGCCGGTAGACGTCCGGAGGCACGATGCCGTCGCGGCCGGGGCCGCCGAGGACGCACACGTCGGCATCGAGCGCGGCGGTGACGGTCGCGCCGTAGAGCTCGTCCACGTCGTGGCGCGAGAGCGGCTGGGACCACATGGCGGCCACCTCCTGCCGGTCCCCGGAGCGCCGGTCGTGCACATAGGCCCCGCTGGTGGCGGCGACCTGGGTCGCGACGATCGTGACGTCCTCGTCCGCCAGCAGGCAGCGGACCACCTGCCCCGTCTCACCCCCGAAGGAGGCGGACACGGTGACGTCCAGCCCCAGCTCGGACACCAGCCGGCCGATCCAGATCCCCTGCCCACCTGCATGCAGGTGCAGGTCGTCGCCCTCGGTCTGCTCGATCGTGACGGTGAGGATCGGCGCAGGGGCGAAGACGCAGACGCAGGGCACGGCACGCTCCGGGGATCCGCGGGCGACGCCCACGTCCTACCCGGTCACGTCCGGGCGGAGTCAGGCGGGGCGTGCCGTCGCCGCGTCGTCAGGCGCCGGCGGGATCATCCGGCCGCGCCGGAGCGGCCACGTGGGCGGCGAGCTTGGCGAACGCCATCGTCCAGCCGGCCGCTCCCGGGGAGTCGGCCGGGACACCGGCGTGGGTCATCACCATCCGGGTGCGGCCGCCGGCGTCCTCCAGCTCGACGGTGATCTCGGTCATCGCGTGGTGGCCCAGGACGTTGCCGGCCTCGTCGGCGACAGCCTCGCTGTAGACGAGCCGCCGGTTCTCGACGACCTCCCGGAACTCGCCCGTGAACCACATCTGCACCGGCCCGTTCGGGGTGGAGACCTCCATGCACACCTGGCGGGCGCCGCCGGCGCGCACGTCCAGCTTGGCGACGGGGATGGTCGCTCCGTCGGGTCCGAACCACTCCCGGAAGTGGCCGGGGTCGGTCCACATGCGCCAGATCACGTCGACCGGGGCGTCGAAGATCCGCTCGATCACCACCGCGTCGCGGGTGCCGTCGTCGTCAGTCATCGGTCTGGCCTCTCCCTGGTCGTCGCAGCCGTGCGAGGTAGTCGTCCATCCGGTCGAAGCGGGCCTCCCACACGGGCCGGTAGCGCTCGGCCCAGGTCGAGACGTCCGCAAGCGGCCCCGCGTCGATGGCGCACGGCCGGTACTGGGCCCGCTGGCCCCGCACGACCAGGCCGGCTCGCTCCAGCACCTTGATGTGCTTGGAGACGGCCGGGAGCGTCAGCGCGAACGGCTCGGCCAGCTCGTTGACCGTCGCGTCGCCCTCGGCGAGGCGGGCCAGGATCGCCCGGCGGGTCGTGTTGGCCAGCGCGGCGAAGGTGTCGCTCAGCCGGTCCTCGTCGATCACCGCCGTCATGGCTCGGCTCCGTACTTTCCTAGATGGTTAATTAACTACTTGGGAAAGTAACGGCCGGCGGCAGAGGTTGTCAACGGATCAGACGCGCCGCCAGCGGGTCACGAGGAAGAACGGCAGGTCCGGATGGCCGAGCCCCGGGGACCACGGCGGCTCGTCCGTCGCCTCGAGGGCGAACCCGGCCGCCCCGACGACGTTGAGGTAGGTCGACAGGGTCCGGTGGTTCACGCCGACGCGACCCCGCACGCCCGCTCCACCCGTGTTCCACCACCGCTCGTCGAAGTAGCCGCCGGCCGGCCAGCTGGGGCGGATCTCGCCCACGCCCGGAAACGCAGGGTGGATGATCGACCAGGCGAACCACCCGCCCGGCCGCACCGTCGTCGCCGCGGTGGCGACCGCGCCCGCCAGGTCGTCGATGTCCATCAGCGACATGCTGGCCACGACGCCGTCGAACGGCGCGCCGTCCCACCAGTCCGTGGCACAGACGTCGCCGTGGACGTAGGTGACGCGGGCGCCGCCCTCCCCGCGGGCGATGTCGAGCAGACGGTTGGACAGGTCCACCCCGACGACCTCGTTGCCCTGACCGGCCAGCGCCCGGGCCATGCGGCCCTCGCCACACGCGAGATCGAGGATGCGCTCGCCGCGCACCTCACCGACGAGGCCCAGCAGGGACCGGGCCACAAAGTCGTCGTCCGGCGCCGGCACCCAGTCGTGGTACCAGACCGCATGCTCGTCGTAGCGCGGCGCCGCATCTCCGGACATGGCCAGCACCGTAGGCCGCTACCCGTCGAGGCCGCGGGGCGGCAGGAGCCGGCGGGCGGTCCGCACTCCGAGGCCCGGCCGAGGGTTCCACGGCCCGTCGTCGCCGGTGTCCCAGGCGTAAGTGGGCACGCACCCCTGGAGCAGATTGGCCAGCTCGGGCATGGACAGCTCGGCCGCCGACCAGGCGAAGAGGACCGGCAGGCGGGGCAGGATCACCCCGAGGTCGAGGAGGCGGCCGAAGCGCTGCTCGCCGCGGACGTACCACTCGAGCTCGCGCGGCAGCGGGTACCGGTCGGGCAGCACCCGCGACAGCGACAGGAAGATGCCGGTCATGCCCACCCGCGGATCGCCCAGCATGGGCGCGCACGGCGACAGCCAGCTCAACGCCAGGCGGGGGGCCGCCACCAGCGCGTGCGCGAACAGCACCCGGACCAGCACCAGGTTGATGAAGAACCGCTCCACGCGCGACTCGGCCTCGGCCAGGGCCCGGTGCTCGAGGTACGCGGTGGCGATCGTCGCGTTGTGGGCCCGGTACCACGCCCGGGCCGACGGCCGCCGGGCGAACGCCAGGGACAGGCCGGCGCTCGCCGAGGACACGGGGCCACCGTGGCCGAGCACATGGGCGCGGGACTCGGCGGTGTCGCGCAGCAGCCGCTCGTTGACCGCCCGCCACCAGGGACTGCCCGGCGCCTCCCCCGCGAGCGGGTTGAGCACACCGCGGCGCACCTGCCACCGCATGAACGCCGACGCCGCGCGCCGGTAGGGCAGGTGGAGCTCGGCCCGGCCCACCGGCGCCTCGTACAGCGAGCACAGCAGCGCCAGCCGTCCCGCCGGGTCCTCACGCACGGACGCCACCTGGTCGACGGCGAAGTCCGCAGCTGTCCCCACCGACCCCACGCTAGGCAGGCCGGACCTCAGCTCGCGTCAGGGATGCCGACCAGCCCCGCGCGCCGCTCGTCGATCGCCACGTCGAAGCGGTTCGCCAGGTGTTCGGCCAGCGCTGCGAGCGTGCGCCTCTGCCCCGGCGTGAACGCGATGCAGGCCAGCGCGGCCACGCGCCGGGCGCCACCTCGCGGCTTGAACGCCAGCACGGGCGCCCGCTTGAGGCCGCCTGGCGCCACGAAGGTGATCGCGTCGATGTCGCGCGGCGGGAACGTGGAGGTGCGCCACAGGTTGCGGATGGTCACGCTCTCGTCGTCGTGGACCGCCAGGGCCAGCGTCAGGGCCCGGAACGTGAACCAGTAGAACGGGAGCAACACGACGAGGAAGGCCGGCGTCCCGTCCAGGCCGAGGAGAAGGCCGAGGCCCCAGAGCGGGAGCACGATGACGAGGCTGTGGACCCACCCGAGGACCACGCAGACCACCCGGGACGGCCACCAGAAATAGCGTGCCTGCACACGACGAGGATGCCTCGGCCCGCCATTCCCGCCAAGCCCGTAAGCGGTCAGGACCGGAGGCGTCGGGTCAAGAAACCGTACGGACGCTGGGGATTGTGCGTCGGCAGGATCCGGCACATGTCGAGCTCGACCATGAGCGCCCCGTTGGGTGCGTACTCACCGACCACGGCGCCGTACGCCGTGCCGTCCGTGCTCGGGACGTGGGCCCGACTCGTGAGGAACACGAGATCCGGCTCCTGTGCCGATGACTCTCGCCGCCAGAGCGCCACCCAGGTGCCCTCCGGACCGTGCCTGACATGCCGGACCAGCATCTGCAGCAGGCAGATCAATGCGCCCGGCCAGCCACCGTACTGATGCCACCACGTGTAAGGGTTGGTCCACCACCTCACCCGCACGGGCGTCTCCGGCAGGCGCTCGCCGTTGGCCAGGCGGAGTGTCAGCTCGTGCTGGGCCTCCGCCCACCCGCCGGGCGGGCGCGCCGGCGGGATCCACGCAGGCTCGACCTCACCCTTGGCCACCGTGGGTCAGTATGACTCGCGGAACATGATGCTGATCCGCGGGCCGGCGGAGGCGCACTTGGGGACAGAGTGCTCCCAGGTGCGCTGGCAGGTGCCGCCCAGGACGAGGAGGTCGCCGGGGTTGGGGACCAGGCGGCGGGAGGGGCCGCCGCCCCTGGGGCGGAGCAGGAACCGGCGGGGGCTCCCGAGCGAGACGATGGCGACGACCGTCTCGGCCCGGCGGCGGCCCACGCGGTCGCCGTGCCAGGCCACGCTGTCGCGCCCGTCGCGGTAGAGGTTGGCCGAGATCGACGACAGGTCCTCGCCGTAGTGGTCGGACAGCGCGCGGGCCATGGCCGGCAGCGGGTCGGGCGGGTCGTCCCAGGCCCGGGTGGTCAGGCGGGGCTCGGGCACCTTGCGGTCGTACATGTAGCGCTCGTGCTCGCCCCACGGAGCGCTGTCGGCCAGCTGGGTGAACAGCGCGTCGGCGCCCTCCACCCAGCCCTCGGCCACGTCGTACCAGGCCCCGTCGCTCAGCTCGTGGCGGACGAGGCCGACGCCACCGCCCAGGTCCGGATCGAACCCGGGCGGCGCGCCGTCGAGCAACGAGGGCTGCCAGACCACCACAGCCCCACCCTACCGGCCCCCGTCACCATCGGTCGAACGTATGTACGTGCAAAGCGGTTCAGGTGCCTGCGGGTTGGAACAGCTCGACGAAGTTGCCCGAGGGGTCCTCCAGCAGGATCTGGCGGCCTCCGGGGCCGCTGACCATCTCGTTGCGGAACCCGAGCCCGGCTTCGCTCAGCCGGGCGACCTCGGCGTCGATGTCGTCCACGACGAAGTGGATGCGGTTCCAGCCGCCCGGGCCCGGCTTGACGCCGTCGGTCATCTCCCGCCCGGCGGAGCTCTTGGGCCCGCTCAGCAGCAGGCGCAGGTTCCCGCGGATGACGTCCGCGAACGCCGGGGCGGCGCTCATGCGCACCTCGAAGCCGAGGTGCTTCGTGTAGAAGTCGATCGACTCCTGGACGTCGTCGACCATGTAGCGGACGCTCACGATCTCGTTCAGGTCGGTCATCGCTTCTCCTCCTCCTTGGATGGGATCAGGGCGGCAAGCAGGAACCCGATGCGGGTCTCCAGCTCGCCGGCGGTCGTTTGGAACGCTGGATAGCCGCCCGCGTCGCCGTCGGGAGCGGCGGCAGAGGGATCGGGGATGCTCCAGTGGACCGTCTCCGGCGGTCCGGGGAACTCCGGGCACACCTCGCGTACCCGGTCGCACAGGCTGATCACCCAGTCGAACCGCTGCTCGGCGAACTCGCTGAGGTGCTTGGACCGGTTCCCGGACAGGTCGATGCCGTGCTCCTCGCGCATCACCCGCACGGCGTCGGGGTGCAGGGGCTTGGGGTTGCTGCCCGCGCTGTACGCCTCCACCGCTCCGCCGGAGCGGGCCTCGGCCAGCGCCTCGGCCATCTGGGACCGGGCGCTGTTGCCGGTGCAGAGGAACAGCACGCGCACCCTCGCCGCTCCGTCCCCGGCCGGGCGAGCCGGCGGCGGGGCCAGGCGCAGGCCCGGGTGGAGGGCCGCGCCGGTCGTGGCCAGCATGTGGCCGACCCGACCGAGATCGAGCGTGTAGTAGGAATCGCGGCCGTCGGCCGAGCTGCGCCGGGCCGAGACCAGGCGGGCCGCCCGCAGCTGGCCGAGGTGGTATGAGACGAGGTTCTGGGGCTCGCCGACCAGGCCGGTGAGCTCGTTCACCAGCCGATCGCTGCGGGCGAGCTCGCCCATCAGCCGCCAGCGCAGCGGATGGCCGGCCAGGCGTAGGAACCCTGGCGGGGTCAGGTCCGGATCAGCAGGTGGCCGTCCCACACCTCCAGGATTACATCAAACCGGCTCGATGTATCAAGCCAGATTGCTCGATTCAGTCCTTCGGGCGCAGGTCGACACGCAGCGTGAGGACACCTTCTTCCAGCGTGGCCTCGGCGTCGCCGATGATGGAGAAGTCCTGGAAGTCGGTCTCGGCCTGGCGGATGAAGCGCAGGCGCTCCTCCCCCGCCACCGGGGGCAGCGTGCGGCTACGGACGGCCTGCGCCCGCTCCCGGAACCGCTGGATCATCGCGTCGACATCGAGCGAGTCGGCCATGCCGCGTCACCGTACCGGACGGCCGGGACGGCGAACGCCCTACCGTCGGCGAGGGTTGCCCCACATGTCGACGTCCTCGGGCGGGCCCCAGTTCGACGGGGGCGGCCCTCCCGGGGACGGCGGACGTCGCCCACCGCCCTGGCCCGGCGGTGGGCCCGAGGGCGGGCGGGCC